>JANMBI010000242.1:0-8046 GCA_031360325.1 Frigoribacterium sp.
TCGACGGCCGCAATATGGTGATGGTGATCGGTCCGGTGAAGACCAAGGCCGAAGTCAAGGCCGAGACGGATGCCAAGAAGCCGGCCTCCAAAACGCGCGCGGAGCGTCCCGAAGCGCCATTCGAGCCCATGGTGGCGCCCGTGCGCAGCGCGGTTCCCACCGGTGCGGAGGCCGCCGCGGCCCCCGTTGTGACGCCGCCCGCTCCGTTGAAGGAGGCAGGTTCCGTCGCCGCTCCGGTCGAGAAGGCCGCGCCCGCACCCGCCCCGGTCGCGAAGGCCGCGCCCGCTGCCGCCCCGGTCGCGAAGGCTGCGCCCGCTGCCGCCCCGGTCGAGAAGGCGGCGCCCGCTGCCGCCCCGGTCGCGAAGGCTGCACCCGCACCCGCCCCGGTCGCGAAGGCGACGCCCGCTGCCGCTCCGGTGGCGAAGGCCGCTGCCGCACCCGCTCCAGCGAAAGAGGCCGCTCCTGGTGCATCAGCGGCACCGAAGGCGCCACCGGTACCGACCGCCCAGCCTGTCCCGCGGCCGGCCCCTACCCCCGGAAACGCACCGAAGCCACGCGCGGTTCCGCCGAAGACTGCACCAGCAGATGTGACGCCGGACTAGTCCCGGCGAGTTGACGAGCCCGACAACGGCTCAAACAAGGAGAGAAATGCCCAAGCAGAAGACGCACTCCGGAACCAAGAAGCGATTCAAGGTCACCGGCAGCGGAAAGATCATGAAGCAGCAGGCCGGCATGCGCCACAACCTGGAAAGCAAGTCGGGGCAGCGCAAGCGCCGCCTCAACCAGGACCAGGTGATTGCTCCGGCAAACGTCAAGGCCATCAAGAAGCTTCTCGGCATCTAACGTCGAGCACCAGAACTAAGGACAACCGAAATGGCAAGAGTAAAGAGGGCCGTCAACGCCCACAAGAAGCGTCGGGTTATTCTCGAGCGCGCCAAGGGATACCGCGGCCAGCGCTCGCGTCTGTACCGAAAGGCGAAGGAGCAGGTCACCCACTCCCTCGTCTACGCCTACCGTGACCGTCGTGCCCGCAAGGGAGACTTCCGTCGCCTGTGGATTCAGCGCATCAACGCTGCTTCGCGCGCGAATGGACTCACCTACAACCGCCTCATCCAGGGCCTGAATCTGGCCGGAGTGGGCGTGGACCGTCGCATCCTTGCCGATCTCGCCGTCACCGAGCCGGCCACCTTTGCCGCGCTCGTCGCCACAGCGAAGGCCGCTCTCCCGGCCGACACCTCGGCGCCGAAGGTGCTCGCGTAGGCCACTGCCGTTTGAGCGGGCCCGGTCGTCGTCGGACGGCCGGGCCCGCTGCCGTCTTTACACCTCCTGAAGTCTGCGCCGAGACCGGCTTGACACCGGTATGTCGCCCCGATCCGGCAGATTCTGCACGAGTTGTGCGCGGGTGTGGACCCGGGCGAGGCCGAACGGCGAGGGGGAGGCCGCGCGGAGGGCCCGCGCTTCCGCTGGCGGCCGTCGCCGGGCATCCTCCCGCGTACCCCCGAACATTGGTCTCGGCCAGCAGGAATTCCCCTCTCCAGGCTCGGTCGGGAGAACTCCGCAGGAGTCATGCCGAGGCCGATTCGACCGGGCATCGGGACAGCTGAGGCCGCCAGGCCACCGGTGTCGGCCGCACGGTAATATGCGCGCCGCGGCATCCACGGCTCGCGGAGCATTCAGGTGCCACGAATATACTGGCGGAGTGCTAGACAACCCCCGTTCGCCGCGCGCCAGAGGCGTCGCCAAACTCGCCAAGCGTGAGGGTCGGGCCTCGAGCGGCCAATTTCTTCTCGAGGGTCCGCAGTCGGTCGCCGAAGCCTTGGCCTTTCGGCCAGAACTCGTGGTGGAGATCTTCGCCACCCCCACCGCACTCGACCGCTACGCCGAGATCGCCCGACGCGCCGCCGAAGCGGGAATCGACGTGGAGTTCGTCAGCGAACACGTGCTCGACGTGATGGCCGACACGGTCACACCCCAGGGGATTATCGCGGTGTGTCGTCAGTTCCCCACGTCGCTCAAGGACATTCTGGCCACTCGTCCGAAGCTCATCGCGATCCTCGAAGAGGTGCGCGATCCGGGCAACGCCGGCACGATCATCCGGGCCGCCGATGCCGCCGGCGCCGATGCCGTGATTCTCACCGGTCGCAGCGTCGACCTCTACAATCCCAAGGTCGTGCGGGCTTCGACGGGTTCGATCTTCCACCTCCCGGTTGCTGTCGGGGTGGAGCTCGAAACGGTGCTGGAGAAGGTGCAGGAAGCCGGGCTAACGGTGTTCGCGGCGGACATCAAGGGCGATGACCTGCTCGCCGCGCGGGTGGACGGGGCGTTGGCGAGACCGACGGCCTGGCTGTTCGGCAACGAGGCGCGCGGGTTGCCCGACGAGTACCTTGCCCTGGCTGATCGGGCGATCGCCGTTCCGATCTACGGCCACGCCGAGTCGATGAATCTCGCCACGGCGGCCTCGGTGTGCCTCTACGAGAGTGCGTTCGCGCAGCGAGCGTAGACCGTTCGGCCGTCGATGTCGGCGACGCACCCAGCCGATAAGCTTGTGACCCGTGTCAGACCCCACCGCGAAGCCGACCCCCTCGATCTCCGATGCCACCGTCGGTGCCGCGGTCGATGCGGCTCTCACCGCAATCTCCTCGGCCGCGGATGTCGCCAGTCTCACGCAGGTCAAGACCGAGCATCTCGGCGAAGCGTCGACGCTCGCGAAGCTCAACGCGACGCTTCGGGCTGTCGCCCCCGCCGACAAGGCCGCATTCGGCAAACTCGTCGGCCAGGCCAGAGCCCGAGCGAACCAGGCCTTCGCCGTGCGAGAGGCCGAACTTCTCGACGCCGAGGAGACGACGCGGCTGGCGGCGGAGGCTGTGGATGTCACGGCGCTCGCCTCGCGCTGGACGCCGGGCGCGCGGCATCCGCTCAACCTGCTGCAGGAGCACATCGCCGACGTCTTCGTCGGCATGGGCTGGGAGGTGGGGGAGGGGCCGGAACTCGAGAACGAGTGGTTCAACTTCGACGCACTCAATTTCGACGAGGATCACCCGGCCCGTGCGATGCAGGACACCTTCTTCGTCGACCCGGTCGACTCCCATCTCGTGCTGCGCACGCAGACCAGCCCCGTGCAGATCCGCTCCCTGCTCACCCGGGAGCTGCCGGTGTACGTCATCTCGCCCGGCAAGGTGTTCCGCACCGACGAGCTCGACGCCACCCACACGCCGGTCTTCCATCAGGTCGAGGGCATCGCCATAGACCGGGGCCTGACCATGGCCAACCTGCGCGGCACCCTCGAGCACTTCGCGCGCATCATGTTCGGCGATGAGGCGAAGATCCGCCTTAGGCCCAACTACTTCCCGTTCACCGAACCGAGCGCGGAGATGGATGTCTGGCAGCCGAACGCGAAGGGCGGCGCGCGCTGGGTGGAGTGGGGCGGCTGCGGCATGGTCAACCGCAATGTGCTCCGCGCGGCCGGCATCGACCCCGACGAGTACCAGGGCTTCGCCTTCGGCATGGGAATCGAGCGAACCCTCATGTTCCGCAACGAGCTCTCCGACATGCGCGACATGGTCGAGGGCGACGTCCGCTTCTCCCTGCAGTTCGGAATGGTGGTCTGATGCGCGTCCCGATCAGCTGGCTCCGCGAATTCGTGGACGTTCCGCTCGACGTCACCCCGGATGACGTTCACGCGGCTCTCGTGAGCGTCGGTTTCGAGGAAGAGACCATTCACACCTTCGGCCTGAGCGGTCCGCTCGTCGTCGGTCGGATTCTCGCGTTCACACCCGAACCGCAGTCCAACGGCAAGACCATCAACTGGTGCCGCGTGGATGTCGGGGAGTCGGAGCCCCGCGGGATCGTCTGCGGCGCCCACAACTTCGTCGTCGGCGACACGGTCGTGGTCGCTCTTCCCGGCTCTGTCCTGCCCGGTCCGTTCCCGATTCTCGCCCGCACGACCTACGGCCACGTCTCCGACGGCATGATCGCGTCGGCGCGTGAGCTCGGGTTGGGCGATGAGCACGACGGCATTCTGCGCTTGGCCTCTCTCGGCCTCGACGCCGAGGTGGGAGCGGATGCCACGGCTCTGCTCGGCCTCGACGACTGGGCGGTCGAGATCAATGTCACGCCCGACCGCGGCTACGCCTTCTCCATTCGCGGTGTTGCCCGCGAATACGCGCACGCCACCGGGGCCGCCTTTCGCGACCCGGCCGCGGGCGTCACCTCCGAAAAGGCCATGGGATTCCCCGTGACCATCGACGATCGTGCCCCCATTCGCGGTCGCGTCGGCGCTTCTGTCTTCGTGACTCGGGTCGTGCGCGGCATCGATCCGTCTCGCCCGACCCCGCCGTGGATGACCGCGCGACTCTCCCTCGCGGGCATCCGCTCGATCTCCCTTGTCGTCGACATCACCAACTATGTGATGCTCGAGCTCGGCCAGCCGACGCACGGCTACGACCTCGACACGCTCCGTGGCGGTCTCGTCGTCCGTCGCGCCGAGGCCGGTGAAACGATCGTGACGCTCGATGGCCAGACGCGCTCGCTCGATCGCCAGGACCTCCTCATCACCGACGATTCCGGACCGATCGGGATCGCCGGAGTCATGGGCGGTGCCACTACCGAGATCGGCGCGACGACCACGAACGTGCTGGTCGAGGCGGCGAACTTCGACCCCGTGTCGATCGCCCGGTCGGCCCGTCGGCACAGGTTGCCAAGCGAGGCCTCGCGCCGATTCGAGCGCGGCGTCGATCCGTGGGTCGCGGATGCCGCAGCCGCCCGCGTCGTCGAACTGCTGGTTCGGCTCGCCGACGGACACGCGGATACCCTCGGATCGCGGATCTTCGAGGTCGCTGCCCGCGAACCCATCGTGCTGCCGGACGGCTACATCACCGGACTCGTCGGTGCCGACTATTCGGAGCGGGAGATCCTGCGCACTCTCACCGACATCGGGAGTTCGATCGAACCGATCGACCGAGCGCTGTCGGTGACTCCGCCGAGTTGGCGCCCCGACCTCAGCGACAAGGCGACCCTCGCCGAGGAGGTCGCCCGCATCGTCGGGTACGACCGAATCCCAGCGGTGCTGCCGACGGCTCCTCCCGGTCGCGGGCTCAGCCGACCGCAGCGACTCCGACGATCGGTCGCCCAGCTTCTCGCCTCCACCGGGCACACCGAGGTTCTGTCATACCCCTTCGTGTCCGAGCGCGCGAACGACACCTTCGGCACCCCCGTCGAAGGCGGGGTTCCGGCCATCCGCCTGATGAACCCGCTCGACGGCGAGGCGCCGTTCCTGCGCACTTCGCTGCTTCCCGGGCTCATCGAGATCGCCCGACGCAACCTCTCCCGGGGGCTTGTCGACCTTGCGATCTACGAGCTCGGATCGGTATTCTGCCCCCGGGCGGGCGCGCGGTACGGCAGCGGTGACCTGCCATCCGGCATCACCCGCCCGACCGACGCGGAACTCGCGGACCTGCTTGGCAGCATTCCGCCCCAGCCGCTGCACGTCGCTGCCGTGTTCACCGGAGCCGCCGTCGCCAAGCAGCCCGGACAGGGCACACTTCCCCACGGCATTGCGGATGCTCTCGCCGCGGCCCGCCAGGTGGCGCACGCCCTTGACGCGGCGATCACCGTTCGCCAGGGGGCCCACCACGCCTTCCACCCGGGTCGCACCGCCGAGTTGTTCGCCGGGGACACGAGTGTCGGCTTCGCCGGCGAGTTGCTGCCCGCGCTCGCCGCCGAGCTCGACCTCCCGCGAGTGACGGCGCTACTGGAACTCGACCTCGGCCTGCTCATCGACCACGCCGCCGCCGAGGTGTCGCCACGGGAGATCTCCGGATACCCGGCGGCGACCCAGGACCTCTCTCTCGTTCTCGGCGCCGAGGTGCCGGCCGGCGAGGTACTCGCCTCGCTCGTCGAGGGCGCCGGTCCGCTCCTCGAGGTCGCGCACCTCGTCGATGACTATCGCGGCCCGGGCGTTCCGGGAGGCTCGAAATCGCTCACCTTCGCGCTCCGCTTCCGCGCCGCCGACCGCACTCTCACCGCAGCGGAAGCCACCGAAGCGAAGCTCGCCGGAGCGGCCGTGGCGGCCAAGCGCTTCGGGGCCGGCATTCGCCAGTAGCGGGCGGGCGACGGAAGTCCGCTAGGCTCGATGCGTGGATATCCTTCGCTTCACCGGTTCGACCGAGCGACGCACGATTGTGTGCCGCGGTCTCCGTGTGCGTTCGGACCGTCGCGCGCAGCGACTGCAGGCGACGCTCTCCGTCTGATCGACTGCCGAATCCGGCATCGTATTCCGACTCCAGCGCCGCCGCACCAGGCCCCGTCGATCCACTCTCAATAAGGTGTAACCATGTCCTATTCCGTTGCCGTGGCCGGTGCGAGCGGCTATGCGGGCGGCGAGTTGCTTCGTCTGCTGTCCCGACATCCCGAATTCGACGTGGTCACCGTCACCGCCTTCCAGAATGCGGGTCAATCCCTCGCCATCTCCCAGCCGCACCTCCGCTCGTATGGCGACCTCGCGCTGCAGCCCACCACCTCGGAGGTGCTCTCCGGCCACGATCTCGTCTTCTTGGCACTGCCGCACGGCAAATCGGGGGAGCTCGCCGCGCGGCTCGGCGTGAACACCCTGGTGGTCGATTGTGGAGCGGATCACCGGCTGGCGGATGGGGCGGACTGGGCCGCCTTTTACGGTGGCGACCATTTCGGTGCCTGGGCCTACGGTCTGCCGGAGCTGCCGGTGGCGACGGGAAAGCAGCGCGAGGCGCTCGTCGGCGCGACCCGCATCGCCGCGCCCGGATGCAATGCAAGCGCCGTCTCGTTGGCCCTCGCCCCCGGCATCGCCGCCGGGGTCATCGAGGAGCGCGACCTCGTCGCGGTGCTCGCGGTCGGTCCCTCGGGCGCCGGTAAGTCCCTCCGGCTCGAGAACCTGGCGAGTGAGGTCCTCGGTTCGGCCAACCCCTACGCGGTCGGCGGCACGCACCGGCACATCCCCGAGATACAACAGTCGCTCCGGGGCGCCGGCGCGCTCGCTCCCACGATTTCGTTCACCCCGGTCGTCGTGCCGATGTCGCGCGGGATCCTCGCCACGTCCACGGCCCGCATCGTTCCGGGGGCCACGATCTCCGACATCCGCTTCGCTTGGGAGTCGGCCTACGCCGACGAGCCGTTCGTGCACGTGCTCCCCGATGGTCGAATGCCGCGCACCGGAGATGTGCTCGGCTCCAACGCCGCGCTGATCGGTCTCGCCGTGGACGAAGCGGCCGGTCGGGTCGTCGCCGTCACCGCCCTCGACAACCTGGTCAAGGGCACCGCCGGCGCCGCCATCCAATCGGCGAACATCGCTCTCGGGCTCACTGAGACGAGTGGCCTTCCGATCGACGGAGTCGCACCATGAGCGTCACCCACCCTCGCGGCTTCGTCGCGGCCGGTGTCGAGTCCGGGCTGAAGGGCAAGGGTGGCCGGGATGTCGCTCTCGTCGTCAACCGCGGGCCAAGCCAGGCGGCGGCGGCGGTCTTCACGAGCAACCGCGCCAAGGCCAATCCGGTGATCTGGTCGCAACGGGTGATCGCCGACGGTGTCGTCACGGCGATCCTGCTCAACTCCGGCGGGGCCAATTGCTACACGGGCGCGCGCGGTTTCCAGGTCACGCACTCCACTGCCGAGCATGTCGCGGAACTCCTCGGCGCCTCGTCCGGCGACGTGCTGGTCTGTTCCACCGGGCTCATCGGCGAGCAACTCGACCTCGGGAAGGTGACGGCCGGCGTCACCGCGGCGCACGCCGCCCTGCGGGTCGATGGGGCAGAGGATGCCGCGACGGCGATCATGACCACCGACACCCACCCGAAACAGGCGGTCGTCGATCGCGATGGATGGTCGATCGGCGGCATGGCGAAGGGTGCCGGCATGCTCGCTCCCGGACTCGCCACAATGCTTGTGGTGATCACCACCGACGCCGCCCTCGAGGCGCCTGAGCTGGACGCGGCCCTTCGCAGTGCCACCCGGGTCACCTTCGACCGCCTGGATTCGGACGGTGCGATGTCGACGAACGACACGGTGGCGGTGCTC
>JANMBI010000003.1:0-3673 GCA_031360325.1 Frigoribacterium sp.
TCGCAACTGGGGCTACGACGGGGTGCTCTGGTACACCGTCGACGAGACCTACGGTGGTCCCGCCGCCTACGAGCGGTTCGTGGATGCCGCGCACGCGCGTGGTCTCGGAGTGATCCAGGACGTGGTGTACAACCATCTCGGCCCGAGCGGAAACTACCTGCCGCGCTTCGGCCCGTACCTTCGCTCCGAGGGCTCGAACACCTGGGGAGCATCCGTCAATCTCGGCGAACCCGCGGTGCGCGACTTCATCGTGGAGAACTCGATGATGTGGCTGCGCGACTACCACGTCGACGGCCTACGCCTCGATGCCGTCCACGCCCTGGTCGATACCTCCCCCGTCCACATCCTGCAAGAGCTTTCCGAGCGCACCGACGCCCTCTCCGCCTTTCTCGGACGGCCGCTGACGCTCATCGCCGAATCGGACCTCAACGACCCGAGACTCATCACCCCGCGTGAGGGCCGCAGCGGCGGGTACGGGGTCCACGCCCAGTGGAGCGACGATTTCCACCATGCGGTGCATGTTGCGCTCACCGGGGAGACCACCGGATATTACGCCGACTTCGCCCACCTCGACGCTCTGGCGAAGGTCGTCACGCATGGATTCTTGCACGATGGCACCTACTCGTCGTTTCGTGAGCGGGACCACGGGCATCCGATCGATATCGAGCACATGCCGGCGTGGCGTCTCGTCGTCGCCAGCCAGAATCACGACCAAATCGGCAACCGGGCCGTCGGCGATCGACTCGGCGCGACCCTCGACACCGACCAGCTGGCCATCGCCGCGGTACTCACCCTCGCCGGGCCGTTCACCCCGATGCTGTTCATGGGCGAAGAGTGGGGCGCGAGCACGCCGTGGCAGTTCTTCACCGCGCATCCGGAACCCGAACTCGGAAGGGCGACGGCCGAGGGGCGCATCGCCGAGTTCGCCAAGATGGGCTGGGATCCGGCCGTCGTTCCCGACCCCCAGGACCCCGAGACTTTCCAGCGTTCGAAACTCAACTGGGACGAAGCGCAGGATGCCGACCACGCCCGTCTGCTCGACCTCTACCGGTCGCTCGCGGCGCTCCGCCGTGACCGCCCCGACCTCACCGACCCGCGGATGACCCGCAACTCGACCGAATTCGATGACGACGCGAAGTGGTTTGCTCTGCACCGAGGAAGCACGAGCATCATCGCGAATTTCGCCGACTTCCCGGTCGCATTGCCCTACGGGGGGACGGTGTTGCTGGCGACGACGGACACCGTCGCGGCATCGGCCGGGGAGATCTTGATGGGCGCTCGCTCGGCGGCGATCGTCGCGCGCTGATTGCACGCCGCGAGGGCTCAGCGAGGCAATTGGCCAAGAGTCCCGATTCGCGAGCCAGCGATCGTATCCCCGCGGTTGCGAGACGCCGGGATGACGCCCTCGTTCTCGTGCGCAGGAGGAACGCCGGATTCTCGACAGGCGGGGTGAAAGCGAATCGACTGCTCAGCCTGCCTGGGCCGTCCGGTCTTCGCTGGGAGGTGTCCGCTCGTCGTCCGGCGGTTTCAAGCGGTCATCGGACCGCATGCCGCCTCGGGCCAAAGCCGAACTGCATCGTCGATATGGCTGACAATTTCGAACAGCGTGTCGCCGTCGCCGAGGCGATGAAGTGAGCCGAGCACGCGCTGGAACTCACCCCGGCCGAGGCGACGTGCGCTCCGACCATGTTCCGGGTGAGGCGACGCCGCTTGGCCCGCTCAGCCCGGCGGCTCGTAGTCGATGCGGTGCGCATTCTGGGCGTCACCCCGCGGGGCTTCGACCTTCAGCAGTGACGCCGGGCGCAGCATCCCCCGACCGAATCGGGCCGTGACCGCATCGATCGCATCTTCGGCGTCGCGCCAGTCTTCGTCCTCGTCCCAGAGGCCGAGATGCTGGCCATCGCCCTCGGTGAGATGCTCCATCCGCACGCCGATGAGCCGCACGGGGTTGTGTCGGCCGAGCGCCTCGTAGATGCCACGCACCTCCTCGTAGATGCGGCGACCGAGGTCCGTCGACTCGGCCAGGGTGCGCGACCGGGTGATTGTGGTGAAGTCGTCGTAACGCAGTTTGAGCACGACGGTGCGTCCCACCCAGCCGGCCGTGCGCATGCGCACCGCCACGGCGTTGGCCTGGCGCAGCAACTCGCGACGCAGTTCGTCGGCGTCCACCGTGTCGACCTCGAACGTCACCTCGTGGCCAACGCTCTTCTCGACGGATGCCGTGGTCACCGACCGCGGATCGCGTCCGTTGGCGAGGTCCCGCAGTTTGCGTCCCGCCGCCTCGCCAACGCACCGCTGCAGCGCGGCAAGCGGCGACGCCGCGATATCCCCGATGGTGCGAAGCCCCCGCCGGGTCAGCGCCTCCTCGGTTACCGCCCCGACTCCCCACAGCGCTCCCACCGGGAGGGGATGCAGAAACTCAAGGGTCTGGTCCGCGGGCACGACGAGCAGGCCATCCGGTTTTGCCCTGCCCGAGGCGAGCTTCGCCACGAATTTGGTGGATGCCGCCCCCACCGAGCAGGTGAGGCGCGTCTCCTCCTGCACCCGACGTCGAATCAGCGCGGCAATGCCAGCGGGTGACCCGAGCAGTCCCTTCGCGCCGGACACGTCGAGGAAGGCCTCATCGATACCGAGCCGTTCGACCAACGGAGTGACGTCGTCGAAGATCTCCATGACCTGCTGGGAATAGTGACGGTACTTCTCGAAGTGCGGCTCGAGCACGATCGCCTTCGGGCAGAGTCGGAGGGCCTGGGTGAGGGGAATGGCCGAGCGCACGCCGTACTTCCGGGCCGGATAGTTGGCGGCGGTGACGACCGACCGCATCGACCTGCCCGCGACGACGACCGGAAGGTGGGCGAGTTCCGGTCGATCGAGCAACTCGACCGAAGCGAAGAACGCGTCCAGGTCGACGTGCAGGATCGTGGCCGTGCTGCTGTCGACCGAGAGCGCGCTGACCTGGCGGTCGCGTCCGTCTTGACGGCTCATCTCGCCTGCCCGGTCATCTGGCTTGCCTCATCTCACGAGCGAATCTACTCGGAGCGGGCGACATCCGACGGCCGGGGCCGGAGAGTCGAGGACGGAGAGTTCAGAGCAGGCCGAGGCGGGTGAGTCTCCTGCGGGCGGCAACCTCACTCGTCGAACTGCGACCAAGTACGGCGCCGACCAGCACGAGAACGAGACGCGTCGCCGTGATGGCCGGCCACCAGGCGCGGCGCAGGCCGAGCATCCGCCGGTACGGCCTCGGTATGGATGCGACGGCACCGGCGAACAGGATGTTGTAGGCCGCCCGCATCCCCTTGGGCAGGCCCGGCCGTCGGATGAATCGCACGGCCTCGGCCACACGCTCATCACTCTTGAGGATTCCGGCGGTGCGGAAGGCGTCGAGCTGCGCGCGGAGCTCCGCCTGCGTTGCGGGCGGGTCGACCACTCCCACGAGTTCGCCGGCCCTGGTCCATTCGCGCACGTACCGGTCCGGGCCGCCGGGAATCGGCGGTCCCCAGACGAGATGACTGCCGAGGAAGGCATCGGTGAACACCACGTGCACCCAAGACAGAAGCTCCGGATCGCCCGCCGCATAGGTTTGTTCGAGGCCCTGGGCGTCGTGGTAGGTGCCGGTCACGCGGTCGTGGAAGCGCCCCACCCGATTCGATTCGCGCACGGCCATGGCGGTGTC
>JANMBI010000036.1:0-42245 GCA_031360325.1 Frigoribacterium sp.
AGCGACGATCTACAACCAGGACCGGCAGACGGTCGGGTGGGATGCGGTGTCGCCGTTCATCACGCAGGCCACGGTCGCGGGGGAAGATCGTCGTTTCTGGGACCACGGCGGCGTCGACGTCAAGTCGATCGCGCGGGCGGCGGCGGGGAACCTGATCCACAAGGCCATCACCAGCGGAAGCTCGACCATCGCGATGCAACTGGTGAAGAACATCCTCATCCAGCGCGCCCTTCGCATTCCAGACCCGGTGCAAAGAAAGGCGGCCTACACGGCGGCCATCGGCGACACTCTCAATCGCAAGCTGCGGGAGATGAAGTTCGCCATCGGTCTGGAGAAACGCTACGCCAAGAAAGACATCCTGCTCGGCTACCTCAACATCGCCGGGTTCGGCGGGAACACCTACGGCATCGAGTCGGCGGCACAGAAGTACTTCAGCGTGAGCGCGAAAGACGTGACGCTCGCCCAGGCGGCGAGTCTCATCGCGATGGTCCAACAGCCCAATGCGCGCAACCTCGGCAGCCCGAAACTCTACGCCGCAAACAAGAGTCGCCGCGACCTGATCCTGTTCGACATGCGGGACGTCGGATACATCACCGACGCCCAATACCGTCAGGCGGTCGCCACCCCCATCGAGCCGAAGCTCCGCGCGGCGAACAACGGCTGTCTGTACGCGATCGATGCCAAGTTCGCCTGCGACCTTGCACTCCGGCTGGTGCCGACGCTCACCGCGCTCGGGGATACCGCGACGACTCGCGCCGCGGCCTGGGCCCGTGGCGGGTACAGCATCTACACCAGCATCGACCTGAACCAACAGGATGTCGCCCAGGCCAACCTGATCGCCAGCGCTCCGCCCACCGAGACGCGCTTCGCCCTCGGCGCTTCGGCCGTTTCGGTGCAGCCAGGCACGGGTCGCATCCTGATCATGGCGCAGAACAAGACCTTCGACAACTCCCTGGCCGGCAGCGGGACGGCGGCGACAGCGGTGAACTACAACACCGATAAGGCCTATGGCGGCTCTTCCGGATTCTCCACCGGCTCGGCCTACAAGATCTTCACCCTCACCCAGTGGTTGAAGACCGGCCACACCCTGAGCGATGTCGTGGACGGCACCGCCAGACCCTTCGACCTGACAGCCTTCAATTCCCGCTGCGTGAACTTCAACGGACAGAAACCGTTCACCTTCAATAACGACACACCGGGTGAGGCGGGGCCGATGACCGTCGCGTCGGCGACGAAGTATTCGGTAAACGTGGCATACATCACCATGGCCCAGCAGCTCGATCTCTGCGACATCACCGACACGGCGAAGCTGTACGGCGTTCATCGGGCCGATGGTGCACCCCTGCAGTCGCTACCCGCCGCGGTGATCGGAACCAATGAGATCGCTCCGTTGACGATGGCGGGGGCGATCGCGACCATCGGCGCCAACGGCGTCTTCTGCGTGCCGACCATCGTCGACAAGGTGGTGGGACCGGACGGCAAGGACGGCCTGGGCCAGCCGCGGTCGTGCTCGCAGGTGGTTGCCCCGAACATCGTCGCCACTGTGGCCTACGCCCTGTCCGCGGTGATGACCGGCGGGACCGGCACTGCCGGGAATCCCCGCGACGGAGTGCCGATCGTCGGCAAGACCGGCACCACCGACTACTCCGACCAGAACTGGCTTATCGCCACCACGACGAAAGCGTCACTCGCGGTCTGGGTGGGAAACACGGATGGTGGCAAGCACTCTTTGCGGAAGACCACACTCGCGGGAACCAACGGTTACAGCACCAAGTTCAATATCTTCCGCAACACCATGGCCTCTCTCGACGCGAATCCGGCGTATCAGGGCGGGGCGTTCCCCGCCCCCGACCCGGCCCTGGTGAGCGGCCCCGGCAATCCGCAGAAGAAGTAGTCGCGCCGAGTCCGCCTCCGTCCGTCTCGAGACGTCAACTTCGTGGCGTCCCGGTGAATTGAGGGTCGGTAGACAGCACGGGTGTTGACCCGAGACCGACATGGGGCTACCTTTCGGAGCTAGAACGTTCTCAAGGGAGAGACCACCGTGATTCGACGCCGTCTTGTCGTGCCAGCCGCCATCGCCGCCCTCACATTTGCCGCCCTCAGTTTCGGATCGGTCACGGCAACGGCCGCGCCCCCTGCCGGGACGGGTACCGAGGCGACCGGGTCGCCCGGGGTGGCAAGCCATCAGGGCCAATCGCGCAAGGACTGCGTCGGCACCTCGCGCACGACCGGGTCGAAGATCTGGTTCACCGTGGCCAATGGCATCCTCTCGGATGTGTATGCCCCCACCCTCGATGCCACGAACGTCGAGACGATGCAGTACCTGGTGACCGACGGCACCTCGTTCACGGATCTGCAAAGCCGCGACACCACCTACACGGTGTCCTCGGATCCGACGGGCATGGTGTGCACGATAACCTCGACCGCGAAGAGCGGCGCCTACACGCTGACGAACACCTACTTCACCGATCCGAACCGCGACAGCGTGATCGTGCGCACCAAATTCCGGCCCCTGTCGAAGGCGGCGAAGGACTTCCGACTCTACGTTCGGCTCGACGCGAACGCCGGGGGCAACGGCGGCGGCGGCGCGCCCAACGGTGGCGCGGATTCGGCCGTCATCGACACGACCAGCGGGTCCGCCATCCCGGTGTCATTCGATACCAGGACGACGAGTCAGGCGAACCGAACCGCCTACGCGGTCCCCTCCTACCTGGCCTTGACAGCGGACCGGCCGTTCACTAGCGTCAGCAGCGGCTTTGTCGGCGCGGCGAGTGACGGCCTCATCCAACTCGACCGGACCCACACCCTCGCACCGGTCGCCGCCACTGCGACGGGAGGCAACGTCGAACAGACGGTGGCACTGCAGCGGGGGCACGATGGCGAGTCGACGCTCGCGCTCGGGTTCGGAACGTCTCAGGCCGCCGCGGTGAAGACCGCCACCGAGTCCTCACGTTCGCCGAAGGGCGGACTGCTGGCGAGCTATGTCGCTGGTTGGGTGAAGTACGACGCGGGTCTGAAAGTGCCCATGCTTGCCGCTCCCGGCCTCACCGGGTCCCAACGGTTCACCGCGATCAGGTCTTACTACCAGTCGGCGAACGTCGTCAAGGCGTCCGAGGACAAGACCTATCCCGGCGCGATCGTCGCCGGACTCGATGCTCCCTGGGGCCAATCGATCGTGGCGAACGATCCGAACAATCTCTTCGTCGGCGGCTACAAGGAGGTCTTCGCCCGTGACCTGTACGAAGCCTGGACCGCCCTCTACACCGACGGTGACCAGGCCACCGCCCGGGCGACCGTTCGGTATCTGCTGCTCAAGAGCCAGCAGGCCAACGGTTCGCAACCCCGCAATTCCCTGCTCGACGGCACGAAAGCGGCGGACGCCTTCAACGACCAGTTGGACGAGACGGCGTATCCGATCCTGATGGCCCTGCAGTCCGGGCTCGCCGGCGACACAGCCCTCTGGCCGCGGGTGAAGCTGGCTGCCAACTTCCTGGTGAGCCACGGACCAAGCTTCGGGGTGGAGCGTTGGGAGGAGCAGACCGGCTACTCCCCCTCCACCATCGCCGCGGAAATCGCCGGTCTCGTCGCGGCGGCGACCATCGCCGACCAACAGGGCGACCCGTCGAGCGCCCGAGTCTGGCGTGCCACGGCCGACCAGTATCAGCGCTCGATCAAGGCGTGGGGCGTGACGACGAACGGTCCGCTCTCGGCCGACCCCTACTTCATCAGGCTATCCAAGACCGGGGACCCGAACGCGGCGATCAGCTACAACGTGGGCAACGGTGGTCCAACGCTCGACCAACGGGCGGTGGCGGATGCCGGCTTCCTCGAATACGTTCGCCTGGGCATTCTGCCGGCGACCGACCCGGTCATTCTCAACTCGCTCGCGGTGACGGATGCCGCGATCCAGCGCCCGACCGACAGCGGAGTCGGCTGGCTGCGCTACAACGGCGACGGCTACGGCGACTGTTTCGTCGGAGCGGGGACGAACTGCACCGTCACGGGTGCCCCCTGGACGAACAACTTCTCCGGAACCGGCCACCCGTGGCCCGTCCTCGGTGCCGAGCGCGCGCAGCAGTACCTCGCCCAGGGTCTGACGACCGATGCTTCCGCTGCGCTGGTGTCGATCAACCGGATGAACTCCGGCCCCGGCCTCGTTCCGGAGCAGGTGTGGGACCGGGCGAACGTCCCGGCCTCCCCCTACGGAACCGACCCGGCGACGGCATCCATCGGCTTCATCAACGGCAAGGCGGATGGATCGGCTTCCCCACTCACCTGGGGCTCTGCCGCGCAGGTGCGCCTCACCGCCGACCTCGCCGCGGGCCGCAGTCTTGAGCAGCCGGCCCAGCTGCGCGACCGCTACGTGACCCGCACGCAGGGCACGACGCCATTGACGGTGACGTCGCCGCTGGATGGTTCCGCAACGGGATCCACCACCACGGTCGCGGGAACCGCCGCGCCCGGCGCAACCATTGACATCGCAGATGTCGCCACGGACGCAAACAGTGCGACGACCCTGACCCACCTGACGGCAGCAGCGGATGGATCCTTCAGCGCCACGGTGACCTCGGCGGCCGGTACCAACGTATTCGTGATCACGAGTACGGCTTCGAACGGGGGCACGGCGCAGGTCGTGCGGTCTGTGGTCAATGACGTGGTCGACGGCACACTGCTCTACAGCGTCGACGATCCGACCGGCGACGACAACGGGCCGGGCAACTACGTCTACCCGAAAGCGGGCGACTTCCACGCCGGCGCCTTCGACCTGACGAAGTTCCAGGTCTACGACACCGGGTCCACCGTCACCTTCCGGGTGCAGACCGCCAACCTCACACCCACCTTCGGGTCCACCAACGGTGCGCAACTGGTGGACGTCTACGTATCAAAACCCGGTGCGACGTCCACCTCAACGGCATCGTCCTACCCGGGAATGAACTACACGACCCTCGTCCCGTGGAGTCGCCTGATCGAGGCGCAGGGCTTCGGAAACAATAGGTTCGTGGATGCCACGGGCACATCCGTCGGCACGGTCGCGATCGGTGCCAACGCGGTCAGCCGCTACATCACCTTCCGTGTCGACAAGGCCGCACTCGGGGGCACCCCCGCCTCCGGCTGGGGATTCGCCGTGGCACTCACGGGACAGGATGGCACGCACGGCGTCGACCAGACCCGCGGCTTCGGCAGCACACCGGGCGATTACACGTTCGGGGTCTGCGCGGCGGCGACCCCAAGCGCCCTGTGCTCCGCGGATCCGAACACCGTGCCGAAGGTGATGGACACCATCGTACCGACCGGCGTGTCGCAGGCGGCGGAACTCGACTACACGGCCGGTGCTGTGAAGCTCGCGGAGGTGACGATCCCGTAGCGACGAGACGTTCAACCTCAGTTCAACGCCCGTTTACGGGAGCGGACTGGAATGGTGTCTGCTCCGCTCGAGCCAAGGATCACTCTCCGCGGCTCTTCCCTGACCATCGAAGGAGAACCCTCATGCAACTTCGCACCCGAATCGCGGTCGGCGCAGTCGCGGCCGTCGCGGCGCTCGCGCTGTCCACGACCGCGGCCCTCGCATCGACGGGCGACAACCGCC
This sequence comes from Frigoribacterium sp., assembly GCA_031360325.1. Lineage (GTDB taxonomy): Bacteria > Actinomycetota > Actinomycetes > Actinomycetales > Microbacteriaceae > Lacisediminihabitans. The sequence goes on from JANMBI010000036.1 coordinate 5,588, forward strand.
CGGGCGATAACCGGCCGGACGCCAGATCATCCCACTCGCAAGCGGGCCGATTCGATCACATCTTCGTGATCATGCTCGAGAACCACTCCAGGTCGAGCGTCATCGGCGACGCCAACGCACCGTACATCTCGAGCCTGGCCAGCCAGTACTCGGTGGCGGACAACTACTACGGGGTCACCCACCCGTCGATGCCGAACTATCTGGCGGCGATCGCGGGTGACACCTTCGGAATTCAGGATGACAACGATCAGAATGTCGTCAACCTCGACCGCAAGAACCTCGTGGACCAGCTCGAGTCGAAGGGCGTGGGGTGGGGCGCGTACATGGAGACGCTTCCGGGCAACAAACTGGATCGTTTCGGTCCGGTCCTTCCCACCGGTACTGTGGCGCCGCTGTACGCGAAGAAGCACAACCCCTTCGTTCTCTTCGACGACATCAAGAACAATCCCGCGCGGCTGGCGAATATCAAGGACTACTCGCTCCTTTCCGCCGACCTCAACGCGCCGAATGCCCCGCAGTTCGTCTGGATCAGCCCGAATCAGTGCAATGACATGCACGGCGGCGTCAACACCGCCATCGACGGGCATGCCGAGACTCCATGCCCCTACGGCAGAGTGAAGAACGACGCCAACGACGCCTCGCTCAAGCAGAAGGCCGACGCGTTCGTGCGCACCGCCGTCACCACCATCCAGGGATCGAAGGCCTGGACGAAACGCTCCGCGATCGTGATCGTGACCGATGAGAACGACTACACCGGCAACACCACGACGGGTGGTTGGGAGAGTGCAGCCGGGTGTTGCGACTCCCCCTACGTCTCCGCCGCGGACACGCGGGTAAGCGCGGCCTGGCCCGGTGGAACCTACGGTGGCGGACTCATCCCGGCGATCGTCGTGACGGCGTCGGGTCCGCGGAACTTCGTTGATCACACCCCGTACAACCACTATTCGCTGCTCACCACCATTGAGGAGAACTGGAATCTCGGATACCTCGGCCATGCGGGCGACACGGCGGGCGGCGTCGTGCCGATGTGGCCGATGTTCACCGGAGAGAGGTAGTCACCGGCGCTGCGACCCGGTGAGGAACGGGCACGGTCGACCGCGGCCGGTGGGCGCCAGTTTGCAGTGGGGCCGCGGCCCGGTCGCCGCGGCCCGGTCGCCGCGGCCGGCTTGCCGCGTTCGGGATCGGCGCGGAGTGGCAGACTGGGCTCATCGATTTCTCCCGTTCCCTCTTCCCTCAGTTCGCACCGACCGTGCCGATCGCCATTCCGCTTCCGGTGCTGCTCGGCATCCTCGCGGTCGCTGCCGTGCTCAGTCTGCCCCGGTCGACCTGGCGGTACTTCGGGCTGTTCGCAACCCTCGTACACGAACTCGGCCATGCTGTGGCGGCGATCCTCACCGGGCGGGTGATTCGCGGTATCCGAATCCGGCGCAATCACTCGGGTGAGGCCGTGAGCGCTGGGCGGGGCGTCGCCGGTACGGTCGTGAGCGGGATCTTTGGCTACCCGGCGCCGGCGATCGTCGGTGCCGCCCAACTGTGGAGCGTGTTCAACGGCTATACGGCGATCGCGCTCTTCGCCGGTGGCCTGGTGCTGCTCCTCACGCTGGTGGTGATCCGAAATCTTTTCGGTGCGGTGGTCGTGCTCGTGTCGGCCGTCGTCAGCGCCGTGCTCTGGCTCCTTGCCCCGTCCGCGGAACAGAGCTACGCCCTCCTCGTGATCGGTGTGGCACTCCTCGTCGGCTCGGTGCGTTCGCTCGGAACGGTCATCGGTGTGCACCTCCGGCGGCGGGACCAACTCGCCACCTCCGATGCCTACCTGTTGTATCGGCGCACCGGCATCCCGTCGCCGATCTGGTTGCTTCTGTTCGCGCTGTTGATCGGCGGAAGCGTCGCCCTCTCGATCGGTTGGTACCTCGCGACCCTGCCGGCGCGCTGATCCGCCCGATGGTCCGGTCCCGCTCGGCGGCTCCCGCACGCACGCACTCGGGCACGTGCACCGGCGGGCGCACTGGCAGGCGCACTGGCAGGCCAGGCGGCAGCTCGGGGCTCGGATGCGCCGGTGCCAACAACTCCGGGCCGAACGCCTGCACGCCTTCGCCGGAGAACTCAGGTCTCGACCGGTGCGAACCGGCGGACGTTTTGCCCGTCGAACTCGACGTCGCCGACGAACATCTCGCGTGGCCGCACCCACAGCCCGAAGTCGCCGTAACGGGCTCGATACACGACGAGAGCCTCTTCGGTCTCGGAGTGGGTGGCCGCACCGATCAGCTCGTACGTTCGGCCCCGATAGTGGCGATAGACACCGGGAATGAGTTCGCGACGCGATTCGGGCATGACGGTAGGTTATCGGGCCTCCGTTCCCCCGGCCGCCCTGCCGGTTCACCGGACGCCGTGCCACCCCATCGAACGTAGGCTGAGGGCGTGACCGATCCCCCATTCATCGGCCCCGTCGAGGCTCCGAACCTGCATGTGATGAGCTTCAACATCCGGCGGCGGATGCGGCACCTGAGGCCCGGCAGCCCCGACCGATGGGATCGTCGGCGGGCCTTCGTGAAACGACTTCTCGAGAGCGAACGCCCCACGCTGCTCGGAATGCAAGAGGCGCTTCCCGACCAGGCCGGCTTCGTTCGACACGCGCTCGGCGAGGGATACCGTTCCATCGGCTACGGGCGCAACGCCGATCGGCGCGGGGAAGGCTGCCCTCTGTTCTACGAGGCGGAGCGACTGACACTTCTCCGCTGGAAGCAGACCGCGCTTTCGGATACCCCCGACCGGCCGGGATCCATGACCTGGGGCAACCGGGTGCCGAGAATCATGCTCGATGCGACCTTCCTCGACCGATCCACCGGTCTCGAGTTCCGGGTGATCAACACGCACCTCGACCACTGGTCGCGCCGTTCGAGAGTGCGCGCCGCCGAGGTCGTGCGCGGGGCGGTGGCGGCATCATCGGTCCCGACCCTGGTGACTGGCGATTTCAATACGGGTGCGGGCTCGCTCCCCTGGGTCGCCATCACCGCCGGCGGGACTCTCGAGGACTCCTGGGACACCGCGAGCGAGCGGCTCGGCGAGGGCTGGGGGACCTTCCCCAATTACCGTGAACCCGGCCTTGATCGCAAGCGGATCGACTGGATTCTCGCGACGCCATCCATCACGGTGCTTCGTGCCGGAACAAACGTGGCCCGTGTGGGCGGGGGCTGGCCATCGGATCACGCACCCGTCCAGGCGGTAGTGGCCATATCCGCATGTCGGACGCATGTCGGACGCGAGGCGGCTGAACCGGAGAGGCGGCCGACCACGACCGGCGAAACGTGAGCGGTACGACCGCGGAGAAGTGGGCCGGAACGAGTTAACCGAAGGACGGGTTCTCCGGGAGATCCATTCCCGCCGAGCCGAGCGTCGAGCTGGCGGATCCACGAGGCGGGCAATCGTCTCGGAGACCCAACCGATGCAAGACCCCTCACTGACGAGCGGGTAGGGCGCGCCCCTGATCGAGAACACCGGGATGCACCCCTCCCTCTCGGCCCGGAGTTGGAGCGGACTGCCGGCAACCGCAGTGTCACGCAGACGATCCGCCCCGCGCAGCGTCGTTTGTCTCGGCTCGGGCCGACGCAGTTCATCGGTTCAGGACTCTGGGGCGCGATCGTGTTCACCTCGCTTGGCCGGTGGTGACCGATCCTCGTCGGGAATTCTCCCACCTCCCGTCGGGTTGGCCTGAGGTATGAGCGAAACAATCACCATGTACGGCGCCGAATGGTGCGGAGACTGTCGCCGGTCGAAGCGACTCCTCGACACGATGGGAGTCGCCTACGACTACGTCGATCTCGAGGCCGATCTCACGGGTGCCGACCGGGCACTGGCCATCAGTGGTCGCACCAACATCCCCGTTGTCGTCTTCCCCGACGGAAGCCACCTCGTCGAACCGAGCGATTCCCAATTGCACGCGCGGGTTCTGGAGTTTCAGCACTGAGGCACCGGCCGCGCCCCGTTCGTTGAGGCCCGTTCGATGTGGCCCGTTCGTTGTGGCCGGTTCGATGTGGGCAACGGGGAGTCGCGATTCGGCCCGTCCCCACACCCGTGCTCGGGTCGGACGTTTCCCCCTGGCGGCGACACTCGCCGCGAGCAGAGATTCGTGTTTCAATCGTGGGAGCGGAGCAGCGCGGCCCCGAGCGTGCGGACGACCCGATCCGCCAGGTCCCGACCCGCCGGACGAACGGACGGACCATGACCAACACGCACGATGTTCTCAACCAGGTACCGCCCCGGGTGCAGGTAGACGAGTTCAGCAGCAACCTGCCGCTTCGGGAAGCCGTGACGCGCTACGGTGCGGAGTGGGCACTCGACGGTCTGGAGATCGTCGGCAGGCAGGTCGGGAGCGCCGAATTTCAACAACTGGCCGAGCGCGCAAACCGGATGGAACCCACCCTCCGCACGCACGACCGCTTCGGCAATCGCATCGACGAGGTCGACTACGACCCCTCCTATCACCGCATCATGTCCGCGGCGGTCGCGGCCGGTGCGCACACCTCCGCCTGGGCGGACCCGAAGCCCGGGGCGAATGCGGCCCGCGCCGCAACCTTCATGCTGTTCGCTCAGGTCGAGCCGGGCCACGCCTGCCCGATCTCGATGACCCACGCGGTCATCCCCGCTCTCGCCCAGTCGGCGGGACTCACCGAGACGTGGCTGCCGCGACTGTTGAGCCGTGACTACAGCGGGGAGCTCGGCGGAGGAAAAAGCTCTGCGCTGTTCGGCATGGCGATGACCGAAAAGCAGGGTGGTTCGGATGTCCGGGCCAACACGACCCGCGCGATTCCGAGCGGAGACGGCAGTCATCGGCTCACCGGGCACAAGTGGTTCTGCAGTGCGCCGATGTCCGACGGTTTCCTCGTCCTCGCCCAGGCCCCGGAAGGGCTGAGTTGCTTCCTTGTTCCGCGCGTCCTCGACGACGACACTCGAAACGTCTTCCGCATCCAACGGCTCAAAGACAAGCTGGGCAACCGTTCGAACGCTTCCGGTGAAGTCGAGTTCGATGACACCGTCGGGCAACTCGTCGGCGACGCGGGGCGCGGGGTTCGAACGATCATCGAGATGGTGTCACGCACCCGCCTCGACTGCGTCTTCGGCACCGCGGCCGGAATGCGGCAGGCGAGCGCTGAGGCACTGTGGCACGTCCGCCACCGGCGTGCGTTCGGATCGAGGCTCATCGACCAGCCCGCGATGGCCGCGGTGGTCGCCGATCTCGCCCTCGAATCCGAGGCGGCAACGGCCACAGCGATGCGCCTCGCGCGGGCCTTCGACGAAGACGCCGGCGACGCGGATCGGGCCTTCCGTCGCCTCGCAACACCGGTCGCCAAGTACTGGATGTGCAAACGAGGTCCCGAGCACGCCTATGAGGCTCTCGAATGTCTGGGGGGCAACGGCTACACCGAGGACTTTCCGCTTGCGCGCCGGTACCGCGAGCAACCGGTGCTGGCGATCTGGGAAGGCTCCGGGAACGTGATCGCACTGGACGTGTTGCGGGTGCTCAAGCGCGAGCCGGAATGCTTCGCAGCATTCGATTCGGAATTGGAGCTCGCCGCGGGGGCGAGCCGACCATTCGACACGTTCCTCTCGGGCCTCCGTCGCCTGGTGCGGGAAGTCGCGGTGCTTGATGCCGCGGCCGCGGCCGGACAGGCGAGAAGGCTTTCCGCGGCCCTGGCGCTCGGACTTCAGTCCGCACTGATGTTGCGGCACGCCCCCGGCGCCGTAGGCGAGGCGTTCGTGGCCGCGCGACTCGGAGAAACACGCGGGCGTCTCTACGGCGAGCTCCCCGGCGGAATCGATCTCCCGGCGATCATCGAGCGAGCCTGAGCCGCGCGCACCAACCCCACAGGTGGATCAAAGTGTCGTTCGATACGCTCTTCCGCGACGAAGGAAGCGGGGTGTGATGCGGGTGCGCAAACTCATCGCGGTCGTCGTCGTGTTCGCGGTCCTGCTCGTCGCGGCGGCGACCGGCACGTTCCTGCTCGGATCCGGATTTCTCGGCGGTCGCGGGGGTTCGGCATCCACCCCGGTCTGCCCGGCCGTTGCGCCGGTGAAGGTGGGCTCGATCACGGTGCCGGCCGGGCCGGTGGCCGGCTACTGCCAGGACCGGCTGATCAACGCGGCCCAGATCATGAATGCCGCCCGCTCGCTCGGCATCGGCACCCACACCCAAGCGATCGGCGTGATGACGGCCATGGGAGAATCCGGCCTTCGCGTTCTCAACTACGGGGATGCCGCGGGCGCGGATAGTCGAGGACTCTTCCAGCAACGCGCCAACGGCGCGTGGGGTAGCCTCTCCGATCGCATGGACCCGTACATCTCTGCCCTCAACTTCTTCTCCGCCCTGGTGCAGATTCCGGGGTGGAAGACACTTTCTCCGGGGCAGGCTGCACACAAGGTTCAGGTCAACTCCGATCCGAACCACTACGACCCCTACTGGGCCCGAGCGCAGGTGATTGTCAGGACTCTGTCCGGCCGGGCGGGGTGACCGCGCCGACGGCGACCGCGTGCACGGTGGGAAACGGGTTCGGCGCTCGCCCCCGATCGCCACCGTGCCAGCGCCAGCCGGCACTCCGAGGACGATGGCGGGCATCGAGAGCGGAACGATGATGCGGAAGCAGGTCTGCGCCTATGGCCCGTTCCGTACCCTGTTCAGGTCGCGTTCGGGTGAGCGTGCGCCTGCTCGCCCGCGGCAGGATTCATCGCTTCGGCGGTGAGGGTGACCGAGCGGAGGCGGTCAACGATGTCTCGGGACTGGTGCGCGACGATCAGTTCGTCCGCCTCGGCGGTTGCCGCGAACTCGGTGAGGAATTCGCGCACCTCCCCCGGTGTGCCAACGGCGGAGTAACGCAGCATGGCTGCGATGGAACGACCCTCCGAGGTCGTGAGGAACACATCGATCTCCTCGTCGGTGTGGTGGATGGCCGACGGTCCGCGGGCGATCAGGCCTCGCACCCGGGCGCGCCGAGTCGCTTCGAACTGCAGACGGGCGTCATCCCCGTCCTCCGACGCGATCACGTTGACGGCGGCGATTGCGTACGGTTCGGAGAGCTGGCGGGACGGACGAAACTCCCCGCGGTACAGCGCCATCGCCTCGTGAAGCGCGTCGGGTGCGAAATGTGACGCAAAGGCGAACGGCAGTCCGAGGGCGGCGGCGAGGCGGGCGCCGAACAGCGACGATCCGAGGATGTATAGCGGCACCTCGGTTCCGCCGCCCGGCACGGCCTGCACGCCCGGTACGATCGACTCGCCGCGAAGGTATGCCTGCAGTTCGAGCACATCCTCGGGGAACTGCTCCGACGAGCGCGGGTCACGCCGCATGGCGCGAGCGGTGGTCTGATCGCTGCCTGGCGCGCGCCCGAGACCGAGGTCGATGCGTCCGGGGTGGAGCTCGGCGAGGGTGCCGAATTGTTCCGCGATGGTGAGCGGCGAGTGGTTCGGCAGCATGACACCGCCGGAACCCAGCCGGATGCTCGCCGTGCGATCGGCGACATGTCCGATGAGCACGCTTGTGGCTGACGAGGCAATCGTTGGCATGTTGTGGTGTTCGGCGTACCAGACTCTGGCGTACCCGTTGGCTTCCGCCGTCTGCGCGAGTGTGACGCTGTTCGCGAGGCTCTCGCGAACGGATCGACCCGGAAGGATCGGGGCAAGGTCGAGAATGGAGAGGGGGAGGGTCATGCTGCACTGCCTTCCTTCGAGCGCCACCGGCGCATCGTTCTGGCCAACCGGCGATGGCGTCCAAACGTTCCCGTTTCCGGGTATTTTCCCGTCCTCACTCCGCCGTGCGAGTCACTCAAGAACGGGTGCGCTGGGAGGCCTCAGGGTCGAGGAATCCGCGGTCGAACCAGCGCGTGGCTGCTGCGGATCAGTTGTTCGAGCAGGTCATCCGGCACCGATGAATCCGGCACCGATGAATCCAAGCGGACGGTTATCCAGTGTTTCTTGTTGAGATGGTAGCCGGGGGTGATCTGCGGGAATTCCGACCGAAGCGCGAGACTCTCCTCCGGGTCGCACTTGACGGAAATCGCCAGCGGTTCCTCGGCGAGCGCGGAGAGGGCGAAAATCTTGCCGTTCCCTCCGGTCTTGAACACCGAGACGTCCTCGCCGAACGGAAAGGTCTCGATCGCCTGTGGCAGCGACAGGCAGAGTTCGCCCAGGGAATCCGGGGTCATGAGATCGACCCTACCGAGCGCGGCATCCCCGTGGTGCCTAAGGTGGAGCCATCATGAGACTTCTGCTCATCCGTCACGGACAGACTCCCGCCAACGTCCTCGGCCGGTTGGACACCGCGCATCCGGGGCCGGGACTCACCGCCCTCGGCGAGCGGCAGGCCAGAGCTGTGGCGGAGGCGCTGCGCCACGAGGAGATCGACGGCGTGTTCGCCAGCACGCTCCTTCGCACCCGGCTCACCGCCCTGCCATTCGCCGCTCCGACGTTGGTTGACGGGCTACACGAGATTGAAGCGGGCGAGCTCGAGGGTCGCAGCGATCGGGCATCCGCGCGCATCTACCTCGAAACCGCGTTCGCCTGGGGATCGGGCGATTTGGATGTCCGGATGCCGGGCGGCATGGACGGTCACCGATTCTTCGAGCGATTCGATCGCGGAATCGCGACCGTAGCAGAGGTCGGGAGTGCCGCCGTCTTCAGCCACGAAGCCGCAATCCGGGTGTGGACGGCGGGGCGGGCGCGCAACGTTTCACCGATGTTTGCGGGAGTCCACGAGCTCGAAAACACCGGCGTTGTCGAGCTGGAGGGCTCGCCGGCCGACGGCTGGACGCTCGTGTCGTGGGCCGGAGCACCGGTGGGTGGCCCGGCCCTCGTCGACGAATCGGCCGGCGATCCCACCGGGGAGGACCCGGACCGATAGCGTTCCTCTCGCCCCGTGTGGCGAATCAGAACCGGCCGCTGAAGCCGTTGTACTGCAAGACCGCGAAGAGTTCGGAAAGTCGAGTGAGCTGGAGCCGCTCGTTCGCGCGTGCCTGTCTCACCTGTTCCGCCCGCGCGCCGAAATCCTTCCGCGCGTCGATCGAGGGCAGCGGGACGGGGAGGGAACGGAGCGCCGCAAGACCGCGATTCGGCAGGGAGCGGCACGCGCTCCCGCCGTGAGCACCGGTCAGGAAGGCCAGGAGGTACTCGGCGCTGCCGTCGTCCGCGCGGTCCGGTCGGAGACGCAATCGAACCACGTTCGGTGCGGCGACGAAAGAGGCCGCGACCGGATGCGGCGACATCCCGGTCCGGATGCCGCGGAACAGCGCGACCCGGACGGGCGCTTCGGAATTTCGCCCTCGCGACAGAAGCAGATCTCCGGCCCGCAGGGCGAACCTGTCGACGTCCTCGGGCGCCATCGGGCGCCCGGGCAGGCCCGCAAGTTCAATTTCTCCGCCGACGGTCAGGGCGGACCCGGGGATGACGGCAACGGTCGAAGCCCCCGGCATCCGCGGATCCGTCCTCGAGGGAGGACCGCATTCGACCGTTTCGACCAGATCAGAGAGGACGCCGGGTCCGGCATCGTCGATGAGGTCGAGAAGGAGCGCCCCCTGGAGTTCCCCGAGGAGGTCGAGTGCGGCACACCGCTCGAATCGTAGCTGCGTCGCATCGTCCAGGATCGCCGCAATCTGCTGTTGATCCCGCACCGTGGGAAGAGGAACCGGCATCGAGCGCACGGAGGCGTCCGTGACGCTCGTGGAGGTCGGCGCGGTCCCCCCGCCGGCCCGGCGCACCAGTCCGGTCACGAACTCCGGACTCTGCACCCACCAGAACAGATAGCGAGCGTCGATCAGGCCCGGGCGCGGTCTCAGCACGCTGTAGTCGGTCGACGCGAAGGCCCCCTCGAGGGGAGCAGACACCAGCGCGACGGGGTTCCTCTGCGGGCGAATCCGGCCGACCAACACGTCGCCGGCACGAAGCAGCTGTCCCGCCTTCGCGGGGGCGTCGGCCACCAGCATCCGCCTCGGTTCCGTCACTCGCTTGGACACGACATCGACCGACCGGTCGTCGATGTACACGAACTCGCCCCCTCCCGACGGCGTCGTGACCTCGACGGCGTCGGTGACCTCGGCGAGGAGGCACTCGTGCGGCCGGCTTTCCGACAGGGATGCGCCGGTCCCGGCCGGCGAACGGCTCAGCCCGAGAAGGGCCGACTCCGTCCTCATTGCAGGGTCCGCAGAGTGCCGTCGCCGATGGCTCTGGCCAGGGCCGCGGTTCCTTGCTGGATGCGAAGCTCGAGCCGGGCGATGTCGACGAGGATGTCGTTGGGCGCGCGGTGTGCGATGAACTCCGCGACCACGATCCGGTACCGGTCGAAGGTCAGATCGAAGTCCTGCTCCGTGAGCTCTGGCAGTCCGACGACGAACGACTGCGCATTCCGTCGGCGCGATCGCTCGGAACTCGGCGTGGTTTCCAGCGATCGCCAACGCGCGAGAAGATCGGCACGGCCCTCCGGCCCGAGGCCGACTCCGCCGGATCCGGCCCTCTCGTTTCGTAGGTCGTAGAACCAGACGTCGTCCGTCGTCCCCAGCTTCCGAACCACCAGAATGGACGAGGGCCGATCCGCGCGTTCCGAGAGGGCTCCGGCGGGCAGCCGGACAACGGCCTCCAGTCGGTGCTCGGTGACGAGCATCCGTCGCAGGTCGAGATGCGCCTTCGACGTGCCCGAGAGCAGGGTGTCCGGCACGATCACCACGGCGCGGCCGCCAACCGAGAGCAACCGCAACACGTTCGCGAGGGAGAGCAGCTCCACCCTCTTGGTACGCACCGCCCGCAGAAGCACCCGTGCTGCTGCCTCGCCTGTGCGCAGTCCCGATTCGGGGAGGCGCGAGAGAACGAGCGAGTAGCGCTCTGTCGTCGACCGGGACTCCGATAGTGGGTCCGCGTGAACCATCCTCGGACTCCCGACGCCCCTGAGTCGAAGACCCATCAGTGCGATTCCGCACACCGAAGCCGTCGAGTCGACCCCGCTGAAGGCGGCGTTGTCGAAATGATCGCGCAGCCGTGGATCGAGCCAGATCTCGGGATGATTCTCCCGAAGGAAGTCGGCCGCGGCGCCAAGCAGTCCCGCGGTTCCCGCGGCCGGATCCATGATCGTATCCCGCGGCGTCGGCGCGGAAAGTTTCACCATCAGACTGGCGATGGTGTGCGGGGTTGCTTCGGGAACCAAGACGCCGGAGGACGAGAGCTTGGTGGAGAGGTAGTCGTGAAGTCGGTCCTGGACGGCATCCGCGCTCGGGAGGGTCTCCGCCGCGTTGCTCAGCTGGTCGCCGGCGACCAGCGACGTGATCCGGTCGACCACCCGCGCGGGGTCGGCATCGACCTCCTGGCAGAATTCGCCCCACACGGCATCGACCTCGGCCGTCAATTCGGCGTTGAACACGTCATCGGCTCCTCAGTGATTTGCGGGATCGAGCGGACTATCGGGGTTCGGGTGCCTCGCGACGCCCACCTGTCTTCCACGGTAACCTCGGAGCAGCCGCGGGGGTCAGTCCCACAACGGGGTAGGCTGTCGGCGCGTCATGAGACCATGGACCATGGCCCCAGCGACCGCCCCGATGGTCGATGTCGCCGACATCCAGCGGCTGGTCGGGCCGGCATCGTTCCAACGCGGGCTCGCCGGTGCGCGCGCCGGGGCGGTTACCGCGGTGCTCTGGGATCCCGAAACGCGGATGCTCAGCGGCACCGTTCGCGGCTCCGCACCGGTGGCCTACCGGTGCAGTGTCCTCATTTCGGCCGCAACCGGTCGACCCGCGCACGGAATCTGCACCTGCCCGGTCGGGGTCAACTGCAAGCACGTCGCGGCCACGCTGCTCCGCAGCAACGCGACGACTCTTCAGAATCTTCCCGGCCTCATGCTCGCGGCCCCGCCCGCGACCACGGTCCCGGCGTCGAGCGGGGCGGACTGGAAGGCCGCCGTCACCGCGCTCAGCCAGCGTTCCGACAGCTCACCCTCCCGCAGCGCCCGGGTCGGACTGCTCTTCGAACTGCGCGAGCTGATCCCCCGCTCCCGCAGCCAGTGGAACGGACCGAGCGCGAGGACCGCGACCGAGGCGAGTCGGGGAACCCGGCGGCTCGGCGTGCGGCCGGTGCTGCTGAGCGCCACCGGCAACTGGACCCGGGGCAATGTCACCTGGAACTCCCTCGGCTATCAGGCCAACCGACTCGACCTCGTGGCGGACCACCAACGTTGGTTCGCCCAGTTCGCGGCACTGCATCGCTCGAGTCGGGAGATCTATACCGGTCAGGAGCCCGACTGGCTGTATCTGGACGACTTCCTCAGTCCCCTGCTCTGGGCGCTGTTGGCGGATGCCGCGGGCCTCGGCATCGCCTTCGTGACCGGTAAGCGGCACACCACGGTCACTCTCGGCGGCGGGGCGTCGGTGAGTATCGACGCACGCCTCGACGGGGAACTCCGCCTATCCCCCACGCTCATGATCGACGACGAGACGCATCCCGCCGCACAAGCCGGTGCCATCGGGGACCACGGAGTCTATGCCTGGGCCTTCGACCCGCACCCGCGATTCGCCCTGGCCGAGACGGCCGCGCCCCTCCTCGGTGAACAGCGGGCTCTGCTCGGAACGGGCCGACCCGTGATCGTGCCGGCTCCGGATGTCGACGAGTTTCTGCGGGACTACTATCCGCGCTTGCGACGCACCATCGAGGTGACGAGCGGGGACGGCTCGGTCGCCCTCCCCGAGTTGACCCCGCCGACACTCGTGCTCACCGTCAGATTTCACCCGAGGCAGAGCGTCGGGCTCACCTGGAGTTGGGACTACGCCGGCACCCCCAAGACCCTCCGCGGCGACGACGAGCGGGACTCCACTACCGAGCACGACGTGCTCGATCGGGTGCGGCGTGTGCACGGTCCCCCTGCCGACGACATGCTCAGCGGGCTCGAGGCGGCCCGGTTCGCCGACCGGATGCTGCCCGCCCTTGCGGCACTGCCGGGGGTGAAGGTCGAACTGGTCGGCGAGCGTCCCGACTACCGCGAGCTCTCCGGAATCCCGAGGCTCCGACTCACGACGGTCGCGACCGACACCAACGACTGGTTCGATCTCGGGGTGTACATCCAGATCGACGGGCGCCAGGTGCCGTTCACGAAGGTCTTCACCGCCCTGTCGAAGGGACACACCGAGCTTCTCCTCGTAGACAATTCCTACCTGTCACTCGACCAGCCGGTCTTTCAGGAACTCGCCCGGCTGATCGGCGAAGCCTCAACCCTCGCCGAGTGGGAGACCGGTGTGCGGATCAGCCGCTATCAGGCGAGCCTGTGGTCCGAATTCGAGGATCTCGCCGACGAAACCGTCGAGGCGGAGGCCTGGCGGGACGCCGCCCGTGGGCTCCTCGCTATCGATTCGGTCGAGTCGACCCCCCTGCCGGACGCACTGGAGGCGACCCTCCGGCCCTATCAGAAGGAGGGATACGACTGGCTCGCGTTCCTCTGGAAGCATCGTCTCGGCGGCATCCTTGCCGATGACATGGGGCTCGGCAAGACGCTGCAGGCGCTCGCTCTGATTGCGCACGCGCTCGAAACCTCCCCCGCGCCGAACGCCCCGTTCCTGGTCGTCGCGCCCACCTCCGTCGTCTCGAACTGGATCGCGGAGGCCGCCCGTTTCGTGCCGGGCCTCACCGTGCGGAGCATCGGTTCCACGAAGCAACCGTTGGCGGAACTGGCCGTCGGCGCGGACATCGTTGTGACCTCGTACGCGCTGTTCCGCCTCGGATCGGCGGACTATCGGGCCCTCGACTGGTCGGGACTGGTGCTCGACGAGGCCCAGTTTGTAAAGAACCCGGCCTCGAAGGCTCACGCCGCCGCCGTCGATCTGGCTGCTCCCTTCACGCTCGCGATCACCGGAACTCCGCTCGAAAACAGTCTCATCGACCTGTGGGCGCTGTTTCAGATCGTCGCGCCGGGGCTGTTCCCGTCGCACAGGAGGTTCGTCGAGGAGTATGTGCGACCCATCACCGCGGGCGAGCCGACGGACGATTCGGGTGAGCGTATTGCGAAGTTGCGCCGCCGCATCCGCCCGCTCATGATGCGGAGAACCAAGGAGCTCGTCGCCTCCGAGTTGCCGGCCAAACAGGAGCAGGTGCTGCGCGTCGATCTCTCCCCACGCCACCGGTCGCTCTACGACACCGTGCTTCAGAAGGAGAGGCAGAAACTCCTCGGGCTCATCGAGGACCTCGATCGCAACCGATTCATCGTCTTCCGATCGCTCACATTGCTCCGCATGTTGAGCCTTGACCCCTCGCTCGTGGATGACGCGCACTCCGACATCCCCTCATCCAAGCTGAACGCCCTGTTCGAACAACTCGACGACGTGATCGCCGAGCGGCACCGCGCGCTCATCTTCAGCCAGTTCACCTCCTTCCTGCGCAAGGCGGCGAGCCGACTGGATGCCGCGGGCGTTGCGTACGAGTATCTCGACGGTTCCACGCTCCGCCGCGCAGAGGTGATCGACCGCTTCAGATCGGGGGATGCCCCCGTCTTCCTGATCAGCCTCAAGGCTGGTGGGTTCGGCCTCAATCTCACCGAAGCCGACTATGTGTTCCTCCTCGATCCGTGGTGGAACCCCGCCACCGAGACCCAGGCCGTGGACCGCACCCACCGCATCGGTCAGACACGCCCGGTCAACGTCTACCGGCTCGTCGCCACCGGAACGATCGAGGAGAAGGTGATGGCGCTGCGCGACCGCAAAGCGAAGCTCTTCGATGCGGTGATGAACGACGATGACGCTCTCTTCGGTGCGTCCCTCACGGCCGAGGACATCCGCGGTCTGATCGAGTAGGACCGGTCCCGTCGGGCGGTCGGTCAGGCCGGTGCGAGAAAGGCGCGCATGGACGCGAACAGGGCGGCGGGGTCGTCCGATCCGCAGAGTTCACGCGCGGAGTGCATGGATAGCAGGGCGATCCCCACATCGAAGGTCCGGATTCCGAGGCGGGTGGCCGTGATGGGTCCGATCGTCGATCCGCAGGCCACCGCGTTGTTGGAGACGAATTCCTGGTAGTGGATGCCGGCCTGGCGGCAGCTGCGCGCCCATTCCGCGGCTCCGAGGGCGTCCGTGGCGTAGCGCTGGTTCGCGTTTATCTTCAGCAGGGGACCGCGATTCACCAGCGGACGGTTGGCGGGATCGTGACGATCCGGATAGTTGGGGTGGATGGCGTGGCCGGCATCGGCGGACAGACACCACGACTCGGCGAAGGACCGTGCACGATCGGCGGGTGTGGCCGTGCCACCGGCGATCCGGGTCAGCACGCTCTCGAGGACCGGTCCCCCGGCGCCGGAGTAGGTGGCGCTCCCCACCTCCTCGTGATCGTACGCGGCGAGGACCGCGATCGACCGCAACGGCGTCTCTCCGGTCGTGCGGGAAGCGTCGCTCGAAACCGCGAGGAGAGCCGCCAGGCCCGCGTGGACCGAGGAGAGATTGTCCAGACGACCCGAGGCGAAGAGGGCGTCGCCGAGCCCGAAGGTCCGCGGCGGGGCAGTGTCCGCCGTGACCAGGTCGTAGCCAACGACATGCCTGCCCGCCCGACCGGCAAGACCCGCCAGGTGGGCGACGACATCCGTCTCGGCGAGTTCACCGACGCCGATCACCGGGTTCATGTGCTGTTGCGGGTTGAGGATGAGGCCGTCGCTGTTCACTCCTCGATCGAGGTGCACTGCCAGCTGAGGAAATCGCAGGAACGGCCCGGTTCGCACCAGTGCGCTTGAGCCGTCGTCGAAAACGAGCCGACCGGCCAACTCGAGTTCACGATCGAGCCACGAATTGAGCAGAGGCCCGCCGTAGACCTCGACCCCGACCTGCAACCAGCCATGGGAGGCGGTTGTCGGTTTGGGCTTCAGCCGGAAGCCCGGCGAATCGGTGTGCGCTCCGATGATCCGGAACGGCGTCGTCGGGCCGGTGACCTCCGGCGTCACCCAGGCGATGATCGCCCCGTCCCGTCGGACGAGATAGCGTCCGGGCGATTCGGGCCAATCGTCGGCTTCGAAGAGTTCCACAAAGCCGGCGGCCAGCAGACGCGCTGCCGTTTCGGCGACCGCGTGAAAGGACGACGGGGAGGCCATCACGAACTCGGCCAGGTCGTCGAGATGCGTCGAAGGCACTTCGGCGGGTGCAGCCGAAGGGATGGTCGAGACGGACATCTGCCCATTCAAGCACGCGGCGACATCGACCGTTCCGCTCCGGGAACCGGCCCGCGTTCGGGTTCGGGTTCGGGTTCGGCACCGGGCTACGCTCGAATGGTGACCCACGACTATGCGAATGCCCCGATCGATACCCGCTCGGCCGACCGTCTCGCGGCGCAGGGCCTCACCCTCGCCCTCGTCGACACTTCGGACAGGGCCGCGCTGACCGCCTGGGTGCAGGCCGGGAATCGCGGTTTCCACGGTCGCCGCGCCTCGCAATCCACGCTCGATGCTCAACTTCCTCGGATCGCCCATCGCCGCACCACCGGTGTCTGGGACTCGGATGCCGACGGTGACGCATCACCGGTGGCGGCGGTGAGCACCTGGGTGATGGGCCTGACCGTACCGGGTGGGGTCAGCATCCCGGCCTGGGCGGTCAGCGCCGTCTCCGTCTCGCCGACCCATCGACGGCGCGGCATAGCCCGGTCGCTTCTCGAAGCGGAGCTGCGCACCGCGGTCACGCTCGGATTACCGGTGGCGATCCTCACCGTGACCGAGGCGACGATCTACGGCCGATTTGGATTCGGGCCGGCCACGATGACCGCCGACTGGTTGATCGACACCAAACGCGCAGGCTGGAGCGGCCCGGTGACACTCGGGTCGGTGCACTTGGTCGAACCGCCCACTCTCCTCGGCGAGGGGCACGAGCTGGTGAAGCGCGCGCGACTCTTGACTCCCGGTCAGGTCGACTTCGGCGACATCCTCTGGGAGCGACTCCTCGGACTCAACGACGACCCGGAAGCGGCGGCCTCTCTGCGCGCCGTGCGCTACGACGACGAGAACGGGATGCTACAGGGTCTCGCCGTGTACCGGGTCGGGAAACCGGATGACGACGTCACCAAACACCGTCTCGAACTGGTCTTCCTCACCACGGCCACGGATGACGCGTATGCGGCCCTCTGGCGATTTCTGCTCGAGATGGACCTCGTCTCCGTGGTCTCGGCTCCGCTCCGGGCAGTCGACGAGCCGGTGCTCTGGCAGCTCTCCGACCCGCGTGCCGTGCAGCGGACCGGCATCCGCGACCACCTCTGGGTGCGCATCCTGGATGTTGCCGGAACGCTGGAAGCGCGTCGCTACTGCGCACCCGGCAGGTACGTGATCGAGGTGGCCGATGATCTCGGCTTCGCCGACGGGCTTTTCCTTCTCACCGTCGATAGCGAGGGGCACGGCAGGGTCGAAACGCTTCGAGGCGAGGCTCCGGATGTCGCGCCAGCGATCGGGCTCACCGTCGAAGACCTCGGATCCCTCTACCTCGGAGGGGTGTCGGCGACCACGCTGGCGAGGGCCGGACGGATCGTCGAGCTTCGTCCGGGCTCTGCTGCGTCCCTCGAGGCGTGCTTCCGCTCCCCGATCGCGCCCTGGTCGGACATCTGGTTTTGAGCGTCGTCGTCGGCATCGGTGCGCCGCCGGGCCGCGTTCCACCGAAGACCCGCTACAGCTCCGGCTTCTGAAACCAGGGCGGATACACCGCGACCTTCGGCGCGTAGTGCGTCGATTTGAGAATCGCGCGCACCTCATCCCGCGCCCGATCGTTGCCGACCCCGACCAGAGTCACCAGCGCAAACGCGAAGCTGTCCTTGACCAGGAGCTCGGCTTCGGCGATCGTCTCGGTGCTGTCGCCGGAGCGCAGGCGGCGGAGCATACGCTCGCTCGACTCGGTGGACGCGGCGAACCGCGTGAGGACATGGGCCGCGTCGCCATCCGTCACGACGATGGCGCCGTCTTCGCTGTGTTCGCTCGCGTGCTTCACAGTGCTCACCAGGAGCACGAAGTCCGAGGCGGTAACCCCGCGGGCGTTGGCGGAGAGGCGCGGGTCGGGCGATGACGCCCGCATGTCCTCCCAGATCGTCGCATTGGGCACGAGAAAGAACGGCACGAACTCGGCCACCATTGCGCTTCCGAGCCCGGCCACCGTCGTCGCGCGTCGTGATTCGCGAGTCTCCGAGGAGGAGATGTCGACCGCGGGTCGGGCTGGCCGGACCGGGCTGCCGTCCGCGACCAACGAACCTGCCGCGAGGATGTCGGCGAGATTGCGGAGATGGGTCAGATGGTAGATCCGCTGGTCGCCGACGCTCTCCACCGTCTTCGACGCGGCCGAGGCGGCGCGGCGCTTCACCGCGGCTTTGGCGCGGGCATTGCGCTGGCCGGCAGCGGTCACGACTTCTTGCACGGGAAGGGCCTTGGGGAAGCACTGGTCGCAGAGTCCCGCTTCGAGTCCGTGAATGCATTCGGCCACAGCAGAACCTCCATTAACCAGGAATCCGTGGTTGGCGCACTCCACGATCAACGTTACGCAGGTTTGGAGTGGGCGGTGCACCAGAGTGCGGATCTCGGCCGACCGGATTGTGTCGTCGCGTGACAGGGCGGGATGACCTCCCGGCCCGTCGACCGCAGCCTGCGAGAGCAGGCGGAATCGTCGTCGACCGCCGGACACACGGTCTCCGCCATCCGCAAACGAGTCGCGGCTGCGACCCCGAGCCGGTGGCGGGACGGCATCGTCAGCCACGCGACATCCGGAAATTCGATCGGAGTCGCCCTGCTCGACTCCCCGGGCACCGCCTGGCTCTGGAACCACGGCGACCTCGGTGCGGCCGCCCCGGTCGGTGAACCGGTGGCCCTTCACGACCTCTACGACACCTCGCGATCGGCACGACGCGGGTCAACGTGCTTCGGTTTCCGCGCTGACCCGCCGGTGCGTTCAGCGGTTCGCCGAGAGCATGGAGTCAATCATCGCCTGACAGGACATCGCGCATTGGCGACAAACGTCGGCGCACATTGCGCAATCGGCGCTCATGCCGGCCATGGACTCGCACTCGTCGGCGCAACCCGTGCACATGGTGATGGTGCCTGAAGTGCCGCCATCATGGCCGGTCCGTTCATGCCATTGGGTCGCAGCATCATGCGCATCATCGTGTTCGCCATGTCGGCGGTGTTCAGACACAGGCCGGAGCACATGGCCATCTCGGGTGACATAGACATCGACCCGGCACACATCGTGCACGCCTGTTCGCACGCGGAACAGGCCTCGATGCACGGTCCGACCATGGTCAGGTCCATGTCCTGCATCGCATCGGAGTGCGCTTCCATCGCCTGCATCGGGGAATTCGACATCGTTCTCGACCCACCTGGGCCGACTCGCGTCGGTGGGTCCGGCGATGTGGTTATCGGCCCGATTGGTTTCCACGCTACGCCTGGTCTGAGGCGACGGTCTGTCCCTCGTCGGCAATGGACGGCTGCCGGTGTCGCGCACGCCTTCGGGCACCCTAGGCTCGTTTCATGCTTGTCCCCGTCGAATACACTCCCCCCGTCGGTTCCGTCCTGATGTTCGCGACCGCCTGGTGCGGCTACTGCCGGAACCTCAAGGCGCAGCTCGATCGGGCGGGTGTGCCCTATGTCGAGCTTGACATCGAAGAGATCGAGGGCTCGGCGGACCTGGTGGCCGAAATCAACGGGGGCAACCAGACCGTGCCCACGGTTGTCTTCCCCGACGGAACGACCGCGACGAACCCCTCACTCTCGACGGTCCTCTCCCGGCTCACCGCGGGCGTCGCGCCGTAGTATCCCGGCGCGCCGGGCAGTGCTCCAGCCGTTCCGCTCAGCCGTTCCGGTCAGCCGGTCCGCTCAGCCTGTCCGCTCGGGGCGGCCGGGTTGGGCCGCAGTCGTTCACCGCGGAACAGCGGGTGATCCGACGCCGAGACGGTTCGGAGGTCTTCACCGAATTCGAAGGTGGCTGTGACGAACCGACCCGCGAGCGCGTCTCTCACCCAGTAGCGGGCGTCGTCCCACATCCGATGGGTCGGGAGTTCGGCGATCCGATGCCACTCCGGTACCAGTTCATCGGACTCGCACGGTTCGCCCTCCCAGTCTCGAGAGACAAACACCCACGACTTCTGGCTCCAGGCAGGCTTGAATGGAAAGGGGTAGGTGAGTTCGCCCACCAGGTCCACCCGCCGAACGAGGAGAGAAGTCTCTTCGGCCACCTCGCGGACGATGGCACCTTCGGGAGTCTCCCCGCTCTCGATCTTCCCTCCGGGACCGACGAGATTTCCCACCCCGAGCCCGAACTTCTTGCGACCGAGGAGGACCTCATCGCCGTCGTCGCGCGCCCGAAGGAGATAGCAGACGCAGACCTCGGGAAGGGGCACCGGGCCAGCCTAGGCGCGCACCGTCCCGAGGGGGAACTCAACCCCTCTTCGGGGAGAGGCGAACCGGAGGCGACCCGGGCGAGCGAAGGGTGCCGGAGCCGCTAATCTGAATGCGTGACCAAGGTGTCGATGCTCGAATCCTCCGCCGGCTTCGAGGCGAGTCCCGCACGTCGTACCTGGGGAATCCTTCGGGTCCTGGTCGGTTTGCTCGTGCTGGCGGCAATCGCCACCCAGGTGACCACGGAACTTCTCAACAACTCTTTCGCTCCGGGAGAGTACTTCAGTTACTTCACCATCGAGTCGAGCATGATGAACGTCGTCGTCCTCGTGGTCGGTGGCACGATCGCCAATCGCCGGCAGCGCGACACCGAACTGTTTGCCAGCGTGCGCGTGGCGGTTCTGTCCTATGCCGTCGTCACCGCTCTCGTCTACAACGTGTTATTGCGCAACCTCCCCGGCGACGGGGGTTTCGAGCCGCCTCGTTGGTGCAATGAGGTGATGCATGTCTGGGTGCCGATCTTCATCCTTGTCGACTGGATCTTCGCCCAGGGGCGAGGAACGGTCCCGTGGAATCGGCTCTGGCTCGTCGTCTCGTATCCCCTCGCCTGGCTCGCCTTCACGATGACGCGAGGGGCGATCACCGGGTGGTATCCGTACCCCTTCCTCAAGCCGGATGGACCCGGCGGCGTCGGCGGCGTGCTGGTCTACGTCCTGGGGATAGCGGCCTTCATCCTGGCGATCGCGTCGGCGGCGATCGGGTTTGCGCGACTCGGATCCGCGCGGCGACGGCTCGAAGTCTGAGCGGGGTGGCGCCCGGGCCCGGTGTTCCGAGTACAGTGGCGCTGAGATGTCGTTCAGTCGCCGCAGTTTACTTCTCGGGGCAGGGCCCGGGCTCTCCCTGCTCGTGCTGACGGCGTGCACCGACCAGCCACCGACGCCCACCCGGTCGCCGAGTCCGTCCCCGAGTTCCGCATCCCCCGTTCCGAGACCGACGGGATTCCAACGCAGCGCGTGGACAGCGGATCCCTTCTCGCGAGGTGCCCAAAGCTACCTTCCTCCGGGCGCGAGCCCACAACATCGGATCGACCTGTCTCAGCCGGTCGGCGGCAGGCTCTTCTTCGCGGGCGAGGCGACGGCCTCCGATTCCGCCGGAACGGTTTCGGGAGCCCATCAGTCGGGCGCACGGGCGGCCGCTCAGGTGCTGAGCGTTGCGAGTGCCGGTGAACGGATCGGGGTGATCGGCGCGGGCACGGCGGGCGCGGAGGCCGCGCGTGCCCTCGTGCTTCGCGGATTCGACGTGATCGTGCTCGAGGCGCGCAATCGGGTCGGCGGCCGCATCGACAGCCGGACACCCCGGGACTGGCCGCTCGGCGTTGAACTGGGCGCCTGGCGCCTCGACGAGACCGCCGACGCCGCGCTTCTCGCCCGACTGACCGGTCTTGGGATCCAGAGCAATCCCCTCACCGGACTGCTTGTGGCCGGAACGGAGGGCCACACGGCCGTGAATCCGGTCGGCGCGCCGGCCGTCGCCACCGCCGTGGCCTGGGCCGACGCGCAGCCCATCGATCCGAACCTCTCCCTCGCCCTCAAGCGGTCGGGGGCCGCGGCGACCGCCGCGGGGGTGACATCCGCCGGTCTGTCCGGAATGGACCTGCTGAATTCCTCTCTTGCCGCCTTGGCCGGGGTCACCGGCGCGAGCGCCACCGAACTGTCAACCTGGTACGGGCTGGGTTCTTCGACGGTTCGCGATCGAATGGTGAGTGGCGGCTTCGCCGGCGTCGTCGCCGACTCCCTCACGGGCGTTCGGGTATCGCTGTCCACTGCGGTGCTCGGGGTCTCTCACAGCAGCAGTTCCGTGAGCCTCAAGCTCGGCACCGGCGAGTCCCTCACGGTCGATCGGGTCGTGGTTACGGTGCCGCTCGGAGTGCTGAAGTCCCAGGCTCTCGCATTTGCTCCGGTCCTCCCCTTCGCCCATCGCGCCGCGATCGGCGCACTCGGGATGGGCTCGATCGAGACCATCTGGTTGCGATTCGACAAGCCCTTCTGGACCACGGATGCCGCGGTCTGGAGTCTCATCGGGACCACGGACGACATCACCGACTGGGTGAACCTCCAGGCGGTGACCGGCGAACCGATACTGGTGGGAATCGCGGGAGGCAAGGCGGCACGGCGGGTCGGAGGCCTCAGCGACGACGACCTGGTGAAGTCCGCAACCGCCGCTCTCGCTCCCTTCGCCTCGGCGTGAGTGCGGCGCGGTCCGCCCACCGTTCGGCGAGCGGTTGGGTGCGGCTCACCGCGACGAGTCCGGCGGTGATGCCTCCGAAGAGCACAATCGCGACCGTTCCGAAAGAGAACAACTGACCGGAGTTCTCGAGCTGACCCGGATCGAGGAAGAAGTACGGATACCACCCGACGATCGGTCCGCGGATGAGGGTTACGACACTCCAACCGGCCATGAAGACGAGCACGATCGGAACGCAGCGCCAGGGAGCCCTGCCTCGGCCCGTTCCCGCCACCCAGTCGACCAACGCGAGCGCTGGCAGGACGAAGTGCAGCGC
The DNA here is from genome assembly GCA_031360325.1 of Frigoribacterium sp. Taxonomy (GTDB): domain Bacteria; phylum Actinomycetota; class Actinomycetes; order Actinomycetales; family Microbacteriaceae; genus Lacisediminihabitans. Next base: position 28,486 of record JANMBI010000036.1, read on the forward strand.
GACATCCGACCACGGCACGTCGATGCGGAAGCCCCGCGCGCCGGACTGTTCGATGATGAGCGCGAAGATGACCCCGCAGGAGAGGGTGGAACCGAGCACGCTAGCCCGCGCGAGGTCGAGCCAGCGGCCATCGTTCTCCCCGCGAAAGGCGACGAATGCCGCAATCACCGACACGACGACGAAGAGGATGCTGCTCTGCACCGTGAGGTAGGCGAAGAAGTTACCCGGCGTGAAGGTCGCCGAGCCGAGTCCCCAGAGAAAGCGGGAGACGAGCGCACCAAGGCAGACTGCTGCCATGAGCAGCCGAAGGGCGCCGAACGACGCCCGTACCTTCACCGTGCTGTCCACCTCCGCTGCCGAGCCCGGGAAACGGGCATCGATTGCATCCTGAAGTCTACGAAGTCTCGGACGCCGGCGGCACCCGGTCGCCGCCTCGTCACGCGCCGGTGGGGATGCCGACTATCGACTGAACCGCGGGTTCTCCCGCCGTGCTTTGGCGCTCGCCGCGACGGTTGTCGCCAGAATCGTGATCAAGGCACCGAAGAGCAACGCCGCATCCTCTCCGGGAGCGAGCAGCTTCAACTGTGTTCCGATCGCCGCCGCGGCGATCGGAACCCCCAGTTGCCCCCCAGCGATGACGCCGAGGAGCAGAGGCTGACCCACCACCCGGGCGACCAAATGGGTAAGGACTGCCGCCACTCCCAGACAGGCTCCGAGGAGGATCATCGCCGGATGGGAGCCGAGCGCGGAAAGGCTGATGGATGCCCCGAGCCAAACGAAGAACAGGGGTCCGAAGAACCCTTCGGTGATGCCGAACAACTGGCGCGCGAGCCGCCGGGGTTCGCCGATGGCGGCAACCACGAGGCCGAGGGCGAATCCGGCAAGAAGGATGGATACCCGGCCGAACTGGGCGAACGCGGCGAAACCGAAGAGCAGGAGCAGGTTGATGCGCAGTTCGAGCGCGAATTTGCGTCGTTCGGAAAATTCATGCACCCGTCTGCGCAGGCCGGTGCCATCCAGATACTTCAAGACCACGAAGACCACGATGGCCGAGCCGATCACCGCCACCGTGCCAAGGGCGGTGGTTCCGGCGCGCGTCGGATCGATCGCCAAAGGCAGGGCGACGATGCACACGGCATCCGCAATCGCCACCTGCGCCGTCAGCTGGGCGACTCCCGCCAGCCTCAGCGAGGTCACGATGGGCAGAATGAGAGCGGCGGATGACGAGGCGATGACCACCCCGTAGAGAGCCGCGTGCCCCGTCCCGAAGAGGGCGGCAAGGGCGATTCCGGCCGCTGCCGAAAGCACCCCAACCAGCGCTGCCCCGATGGCACCGCGACCGAGCGCCTGTCGCATCACACCGTCTCTCACGGGCACATGCGATCCAACGACAAACATCACGAGGGCGAAGCCGATGTCGGCGAGCACGGTGAAGGTCGGCTGGCTCGAGTCGATCAGGCGGAGCCCGGATGCGCCGACCAGCAGGCCTCCGAGGAGTTCACCCACTACGGCGGGAAGGTGCCAGGACTCGCGACCGGCCACAAGCGGACCGAGCAGACCGACGAGCACGATGAGGGCGAGGAGCGAAAAGGTCATGAGGATGCATCGAGGGGGCGCGCCGGCCGCGCAGGTCGACGGCGGGTCACGATGCGCCGCGGGCGAGTGTGAGCCACTCGAGCACCTCGGCGTCGAGACTCGTCGAATCGAAGATGCGCACCCGGTGAGTGACCATGGAGTTCCAGGAGCCAGCGGCTTCGAAGCGGTCGGTCGGCGGCACGTCCTTGCGTTTGATCCCCACATCGAGCCGGTCTCCGGTTGCCTGCATGATGGCGAATTTCCGCCCGGCCGAGACCAGACTGAGATAGCTCTTCGTGGGGGCGAGAATGACCTCCCCTCCCGATTCCCGCAGTGCCGCGACGAGCGCATCCGCGGTTCCCCGCCATCGCGCTCTCGTACCGGAGAACAGTGCGTCGATCCGTTCTGCGTCCGAGCCGGCGGATCGCTCGTTCGGAGCGAGGATCGAGATCAGCGCCATCGCATGGCCCGGCCCGAGATCGAAGTCCGCCGTGAGCCAGTCCTTGATCTGGCCGGCCCTGACTCCGGGCTCCAACAGACCTCGCTCCCGGGCGAGCGCTCGAAAGTCCTCCGGACCGAGCCCCGTACGGACCGTGATGGTGTCGAGATACGCCTGGAACGACATTCCATCATTATGTTCGCTCGGGGGCATCTGTACCACCTTCGCTGAGTCCGGAACGCACGACATAGAGCCGCCCCGATTCATGTGGTGCCTCCGGGCATCCGCGACGGTCAGGATGCACGTCGGCGCGACTCGACTCGCCGTGTCGATGGGAGGCAACGGAAGCCTTCACCCCATGATGGCCGCTCGCTGACCGGCTTACCCCCGGCATCGACTCGGCGAACGCCTAGGCTCGTTCCATTGTGACAACGCCATCATCCTTCACTCCCCCAGCGCCCCACACGACCCGGCCGAACCTCCGCGGTACGTTCGGAATGGTCGCATCGACCCATTGGATCGCCTCAGCGACGGCCCAGGCCGTGCTGGAACGCGGGGGGAACGCCTTCGATGCGGCGGTGGCTGGCGGATTCGTGCTGCACGTCGTCGAGCCTCACCTCAACGGTCCAGGAGGAGACCTGGTAGGCATCTTCGCGACGGCGGTCGACCCCGGGAATCCGATCGTGCTCATCGGGCAGGGTCCCGCGCCCCGGGCGGCGACGATCGACCACTATCGCTCCGAGGGGCTGAGCCTTGTGCCGGGAGCGGGCGCGTTGGCAGCCGCGGTTCCCGGCGCCGTGGACGCCTGGTTTCTGCTCCTGCGCGATCACGGCACCTGGGAACTCGCGGATGTGCTCGCCTTCGCTCGGGACTACGCCCAGGACGGGCATCCGGTCCTTGCCCGGGTCAGTGACACCATCGCCGCCGTGGCACCGTTGTTCGAAGACCACTGGCCGAGCTCGGCGGCTCGGTGGATGCCCCTCGGCCGTGTTCCCCTTCCCAACGAGATCGTGACGAACCGGGAGTACGCCCGAACCCTCGATCGCCTGGTCGAAGCCGGGGGCGACGCCGGAACCCGAGAGTCCCGGATCGACGCGGCTCGGCGGGAATGGAGCACGGGATTCGTGGCGCGGGCGGTCACCGCTTTCGTGAGCGCGCCGCACCGACACTCCTCAGGCACCGACCATGCCGGAGTCATCGACGAGCGGGATTTCGCCGACTTCCGGGCCGGCTACGAGCCAGCGATCACCGGTGAGTTCCGAGGCGTCACGGTCGCCAAGTCACCGGGTTGGGGCCAGGGACCCACGCTGTTGCAGGCCCTTGCGTTGCTCGACGGCTACGACGACTCGCATCTCGACCCGTCCACCGCCCTGGGCGCCCACACCATTCTCGAGGCGCTCAAACTTGGTTTCGCCGACCGGGAGGCCTACTACGGTGACGGCGAGGTTCCCCTCGACCACCTGCTGTCTGCGGACTACGCCGCCACCCGTCGGGCGCTCATCACCGATCGGGCCTCGCTCGAATTTCGGCCGGGGGATGTGCCCGGACGGACGGCCTACCGACCGACTCTGCGCGTCGATGGCGATACCTTCGTCGGGGGCGGCGAACCGACCGTTTCCGCTGGCGGGGTGACCTCTGGCGACACCTGTCACATCGACGTGGTCGATTCGCTCGGAAACATGATTTCGGTGACCCCTTCGGGTGGGTGGCTGCAGTCCTCCCCCGCCATTCCGGGCCTCGGATTCTGCCTCGGCAGCCGCCTTCAAATGATGTGGCTCGACCCGAAGTCACCCTCTGCCCTGCTTCCCGGTCGACGCCCCCGCACGACACTGTCCCCGACGATGTTGTTGCGCGACGGTCATCCCATCGCGGCCCTTGGGACACCGGGCGGCGATCAGCAGGACCAATGGCAACTGCTTTACCTGCTCCGGACCCTTGTGGGCGGCTATTCGCCCCAGGAGGCGATGGACGCGCCGGCATTTCACTCCACCTCGTTCCCCGAGTCCTTCTGGCCGCGTGCCTGGGTTCCGGGTGGGGCGGTGCTCGAAGGCCGCCTGGGTGCGGAAGTCGTGGCAGAGCTCCGGGAACGAGGACACCGCGTCACCGTCGCCGAGGATTGGGCACTCGGCAGGCTCTCAACGGTCGGTCGGGATCCGGCCACCGGGATGCTCACGGCCGCTGCCAATTCGCGCGGTGCCCAGGGATACGCGGCCGGTCGCTAGCGATCGCTGGTCGGCGGAACGAGGGCAAGAGGATGGGCCGCCGGCCCGAGGGGGACGGCCCGGCGGCGAGTGATCGGTGATTGCTATCGACCCGCGAGAGCCTGCTCGATGCTTCGGGACGGAAGCCCGGTCACCCGTTCCACGTCGTCGCTCACTCGTTCGGTTTCGCCCTCGGCGATTGCCGTATAGGTGCTCACCCAGGCGTCAAGTTGCCACTGCTCCGCTCCGTACCGAGCTCTGGACGCATAGGCCTCTTCGACCGTCTCCCTCTGATAGCGCAACGGTCGATTGAGGGCCCGTCCGGCGCGCTCGGCCACCTGCGCAAGGGTGAGTGCCTCCGGTCCGGTCAGTTCATAGGTCTTCCCGGCATGGGCGGCCGTATCGCGGAGGATCACCGCGGCGACGTCCGCGACATCCGACCGCGCCACCGCCGCCACCCGCCCCTCTCCGGCGGGGCCCCGGATGACGCCATCGTCGTCGGCGAAGTACGGCAGGAGGTCGGAGTAGAAGTTGTTCCGAAGGATGGTGAAGGCCAATCCGCTCGCGCGGATCGCCGTCTCGGCGTCCGCGTGATCCCGCCCAAGGGTGAAGACGGCCGCCGGGCCCGCCCCGAGGAACGAGGTGTAAACGATGTGTCTCACCCCGGCCGCCGCAGCCGCCTCGATGAAGGTTCGATGATGCACCGTGCGAAAGGTCGATTCGGATGCCGGCACCATGAAGAGGATGTCGGCCCCGTCGAGTGCGCGCACGGAGTTGGCCGCATCGCCGTAGTCGGCGATCGCAATGCGCGAACCGTCGATCTTGGGTGCTTTCGTCGCATTGCGCACGACAAGGGTGGGCCGCAGGTCGGCGAGTTGGAGTGCGACCCGTCCCCCCAGGTGCCCGGTCGCTCCGGTGATCGCGATTACGGCCATACCTCACGCTATCCATCGAGTATGGGAGTACCCTTCCCGTTCCGGAAGAGTCGCTCGCCTCCGCCGCCGTCAGCGGCTGCTGACGCTCGCGAACTTGCGGATCGCCAGCGGCACGAACACCGCGAGTAGCACCACGATTCCGATCAACACCGCGAGCTCCGGGTTCTGTTGGATCCAGTTGTCGGCGACCGGGGAGCCCTTCGGGTTGTTGCCGAAGAGGTTGCGCACCGCCGTCACCAACGCGGAAACCGGGTTGAGCTCCGCGAACACCCGAAGCGGAGTGGGAAGGGTCTCGCTCGGCACGAACGCGTTGGAGATGAAGGTGAGGGGAAAAAGGATGAGGAACGAGACGTTGTTGATCACCTCCGGGCTTCGCACGCTCATTCCGATGAATGCCATGACCCAGGAGAATGCGTAGGCGAACAACAGGAGAAGCGCGATCGCTCCGATGGCCTCGAAAAGGCTCGAGCGTATCCTCCAGCCAACGATGAATCCGGTGGTCATCATCACGATGAGCGAGAGCGCGTTGATGAACAGGTCGCCGTTGGTGCGGCCGATGAGCACGGCAGAGGGGCTCATCGGTAGCGTACGGAACCGATCGATGATGCCGTCCTTGAGATCCTGCGCCATCGCGGAACCCGAATAGGTCGAGCCGAACACGATCGTCTGGGCGAAAATGCCCGCCATGATGAACTCTTTGTAGCTGCTGCCCGGGATGGTGATCACGCCGGCATACACATAGGTGAAGAGAAGCACGAACATGATCGGCTGCAGGGTCGTGAAGACGAGGATGTCGGGCACCCGCTTGATCTTGATGAGGTTACGACGAGTGGTGATCCACCCGTCGGAGAACCAGTGTGCGAGTGCGGAGCCAGACCAGCCGGAAGCGGGCGGTGGATCATCGGCCTTGGACGCACCGGATGCACCGGATGCCTTGGATGCACCGGATGCACCGGATGTGCCGACCGCTCCGGACATCACAATCGCCCCCTGTCCTCGTTCTTGTGCTTTGATCGTCTTCTCCGTCTGCGCTTCCGGGTCGCGGGCGCCGCGTCCCCCGAGTCGAGAGTGGCGGAGTGCCCGGTGAGTTGAAGGAAGACATCGTCGAGGGTCGGGCGGCGCATCCCCGCATCGAACAGGTCGATACCGCGGTTCCCCAGTTCCGCCAGGATGCCCTGGAGCGCGACCGGGGCGTCCGCCGCATTCACCGTGAGCTCCCGGCCCTCGGCTGCGGTGGTCGGCTCGGAAACCCCGTGGCGGCGAAGCACGTCGACGGTCGCCGGGCCGTCCGCCGGGTCGACGAGGGTGATCTCGACCCGCTGGCCACCGATCGATGCCTTCAACGCGTCGGAAGTCCCCATCGCAATCACCCGTCCCTCGTCTATGACGGAAATGCTGTCCGCGAGCCGATCGGCTTCCTCGAGGTACTGGGTGGTCAGAAGCACCGTGGTGCCCTGACCGACCAGGCTGGTGATGATGTCCCACATGCCCAATCGGCTGCGCGGATCGAGCCCGGTGGTTGGTTCGTCGAGGAACAGCACCTTCGGACGGGTAACCAGCGCCCCGGCAAGGTCGATTCGACGGCGCATGCCTCCGGAGAAGCCTTTCACCAGACGATTCTTCGCGTCCTCGAGATCGAAGAGGGTGATCAGCTCCTGCGCCCGAATCCGGGACTGTGTCGCACCGAGGTGGTAGAGCCGGCCCACCATGTCGAGATTTTCGAAACCGGTGAGATTTTCGTCGACGGCCGCAAACTGCCCGGACACCCCGATGATCGGGCGGATGCGCTCGGGGTCGGCCAACACGTCGATGTCGTCGATCCGGGCGGAGCCGGCGGTGGGTCGGGTCAGCGTCGTCAACACCTTGACCGTGGTGGTCTTGCCCGCTCCATTGGGTCCGAGCAACGCGGTGACCGTGCCCTGCGGAACCACGAGGTCGAGCCCGTCGAGAGCATGTACCGGGTCAGCGCCCTTCGGCGTGTAGGTCTTGGTGAGGCCGGCCGCTTCGATGAAAGCCATGACGCGACCATACCCGGAGGCACCGAAATCGAGCAAGCATACGCCGACGGACGGGCCGTCGCTAGGCGGACTTTCCCGCTGTCAACGCCGCCAGGAGGGCGACGCCGTCGGGCACACCGAGCCCGGTGCACGCGTCCCAGCCGGCCTTCGCTGCGAAGCTTCCGTTGTTGCCCGCGGTGATGTCGCGAAAACCTGCCTGGGTCGGAGCAGCGACGGCCGGTCCGTAAATGCGGGGATGCAAGAGTCCGAACGGTCCTCCGGTGGCTTCGGCGAGGCGCGCGATGAGGGCCGCCCAGAGCGGCGCCACGGCGCTGGTTCCCCCGTATACCTTCTTGGCACCGTCCACCAGAACCTCGTAGCCGGTGGTCGGATCGGCCACCCCCGCGACATCCGGAACTCCTCGACCCCCGGTGCCGCCGGATGGCCGAGGCACGCCGGCCGCCACCTGCCAGCCCGGCAGGGGGAAGACATCGCTCACACCGCCGCCCGTCGCCCCGGCACCCACGCCGTTGTTCCAGACGGTCTCCGACCTGACCGAGCTTCCGGTGGCCCGCAGACTCGTGCCGCCACACGCGAGCACGTGCGGGCTCGACGCGGGGAAGTCGGCGTGATTTCGCCCATCTCGAGCCCCGTCGGAACTGCCGTTGTCACCGGCGGCGGCGGTTACGGTGACGCCGAGCGCCGCCGCGTCGATGAACGCCTGGTCGAGGGCATGCCGGGCCTGGGCGGTCCAGGCGTCCTCGTTTTGGCCCCAGCTGATGCTCATCGCGGTCGGAGTGACCGCCGCATGCGTCGCCTCGCTCACCGCATCGACGAACCCGGCATCCGTGTTCGGGGCGAAGTAGACGACGATGTCGGCTCCGGGGCTCAGCGCCCCCGCCACTTCGATGTCGAGAAGCACTTCGCCGTCGGCTCCGGCGGGATCCGCCCCGGGAACGTTTCGCGCGCCATCCACTCCCACGGCGGTGACCGTCGGACCGGTGATGCCGAGGCCGGCGAAGTAGGTATCGAGCTCCGACTGGGCGAAGCCCCCGCCGAGTTCGATGATGGCGATGGTCTGACCGGAGCCGTTGTACTTCGCGGGGAACCGATAGACCTTGGCAAGTTCGAGGGGCGTGTAGCTCACGGCGACCGAGCGCGCTTCGGCGATGCGGAACTCCGCTCTCGCCTGCGGTCGGTCGTCGAGTCCGAGCACTGCGGTGACGATTCCGTCGAGGGCGGCCGGGATCATGAGCATCCCGGTCCGATTTCGATGCCGCACCTCTCCCCCGTCGCTCGCACGGCTCGTCACCGGCTGAAGGTGGGTCCCGAAGATCCGACCGAGAGTGGATGCCGACCCCGCGATGCGCAGGCGCCGTGACGGCAGGTCGATCGACACGACACGAGCTCCGAGACCGGTGAGTGTGGTGCCGGCCGCGTCGGCATCCGCCGCCTCCGCCCCCAGCTGTGCCGCAAACTCCTCCCGGCTGAGGCGCACGGCAGGATCGAATGATCCGGACCCCGACCGTCGCCGAAGAACGACCGTCACTTCGATTTCGACGTCTTCGGCATGCTCCACTGCCGCCGCGGCGATCACGTCGGCGGAGTGCCGGTTGCTGCCGGGAAGGGGAACGAGCGGGAGATCTCCCCCCGATGCGGGAACCTGGCCCGGCGTCTTCTCGTTATCGGACATCACACCGTTCTACCTTCCCTGCGGCCGAGAATCAAGGCCCCTCCGAAGTCTGAGGGGAAGCCGGTCGCCGCCTCACTCCGGGTGCCGACCTCGCTTCGACTCGACCTCACCACGCCAGGCACCTCCCTCGACTCCCCGCTCTTCGATGAAGGTCTTGAAGTTCTTGAGATCCCGCTTCACGCTCGCGTTGTCGATGCCGAGCACGGCACCGGCCTTCTCGATGACGCCCTGAGGATCCCAGTCGAGTTGCACGGTGACCCGGGTTGTCGTCTCCCCGAGCCGGTGGAAGGTGACCACTCCGGCCTGCGAGACCTCACCCTTGCCGCTCTTCCAGGCCACTCTTTCGCCGGGATGCTGCTCGGTGATCTCGGCGTCGAATTCGCGCGTCACGCCCGCCACTGTGACCTTCCAGTGGGTGTGGGTTGGGTCGAGCTGAGTGATCGAATCCACGAAGCTGAGGAAGTGCGGGAACGACTCGAACTGTGTCCACTGGTTGTAAGCGGTGGTGACGGGAACATCCACGTCGATGGTTTCAATGATCTGAGACATGTGGCCTCTTCCGTTTCTCGAGAACCGCCATTCGGCGGTTGGCTGGAACGCTACGGACTCCGGGTTCGCCGCGTCATCGCCCTCAGCAGAGTTCCAGCCTTCACCCGACAGGCTTGACCTTCGGGCGCCGGAGGGGTATCTCATCGCAAAAGGTGCGAACATTGCAGCATTCGACGGTGAACCACAGTGCGGGAGGCGACCGGCGTGAAGGTATTGATCGTCGAAGACGATTTGCAGATGAGTGAACTCATCGAACGCGGACTCACCGCCGAGGGTTACTGCACCCGGGTGGTGCACAACGGGATGGATGCCCTGATCGCGATCTCGACAGAGGAATTCGCGCTCGCGGCCATCGACGTCATGTTGCCGCAAATGTCCGGGTTCGAGATCTGTCGACGGATTCGGGAGTCGGGCAACTCGATGCCTCTCCTGCTCCTGACGGCGCGGGATGCGGTGGAGGACCGGGTTTTCGGTCTCGATTCCGGAGCGGACGACTATCTGACAAAGCCCTTCGCATTCGCCGAATTGAGCGCGCGTGTGAGAGCCCTGCTCCGGCGAGACGCCAACGCCGAAAAATTGGTAGTGACGGTGGGCGACCTGCGGGTCGACTCACTCGCGGTCGGGGCGACCGTTTCGGGGCGTCCGCTCGCAATGAGCCCAAAGGAGTTCGCACTGCTTCGCCTTCTTGCCTCGGCGGTCGGAACCGTCGTGAGTCGCACCCGAATCCTCGAAGAGGTCTGGGGGACAACCCAGAACATCGATCCGAATATCGTCGATCAGTATGTGAGCTATCTGCGACGCAAGCTCGATCCGGTGGACTCTGGTGTACGGATCGTCACCAAGCGTGGCTCGGGCTACCTCCTTGAGGCCATCGGATGAACAGCGGGCGCGGCATGGGGCCGAGTCGGTGTAGATGTTCTCCCGAATAGGTCCGGGCCGACTCGGTTTGGGTCGGATCAGCATCAAGTGGCGGATCACCATCGGCACACTACTCGTCGCTGCCGTGGTCTCCGCGGCGGCGGTGCTCGCCTTTCGTGCGCAGGTCGAGAACATTCTGACGACGACGACTCGCACCCTCCTCCAACACGATGCCGCCCCGTATCTCGCCGAACTCGCATCCGTCCCCTCCCCCGCACTCGGTCGGCCGGGTCCCGGACAGCTGATCGCCGTCGTCGATCCCACCGGGACGATCGTTCAATCGAGCCTGCCGCGAAGCCTCGAGCGTCGGCTCCCGAGCCTCGCCTCCAGGCCGGAAGCGACCACTACCGTTGTCGCCGACGGCGATGTCTATCGGGTGTATCACACGACCGTGGTCACGAGCGCCGGACGCTGGGAGATCGCGACGGCCCGAAACGAAGACTCGTCCATCCTCTCGCTCGATCGCATCACCCAGGCACTCCTCATCGGGGCTCTGGTGATCGTGCTCGGCTTCGGGATCGCGTCCTGGCTGCTCACCAGTGCGGCGCTTCGGCCGGTGACCCGCATGCGCAAGCAAGCCGAGGCCCTCGTCGAACGCGGTTCCACCGAACCGCTTCCGCTTGGGTCGGCCACCGACGAAATCTCCGCCCTTGCCAAGACCCTCAACGTGTTCATCGGCGATGTGCGGAACTCCGTCGACCGGGAACGCCAACTCGTGTCGGATGCCAGCCACGAACTGCGCACACCCCTGGCCATCCTGATGGCCCAGCTCGAACTCGCCCATCTGTCCAGCGGCGATGCTGGCGCTCTGGAGGCGCACATCGACACGGCACAGCATTCGGTGGCCCGGCTCTCCGGGTTGGCGACCGGTCTACTCGAACTCTCGCAGCTCGAGGCGGGATCGCCCGATATCGCGAGCAGTTGGTACCAGCTCGCGGACGAACTCGCGGCGTCTGTCGATCGGGCGCGGATGCTCGCGGTGGCCTCCGGGGTGATCATCGACTTCGATGTGACGAGCACGCCGACCTCGGCGAGTTACCGGATCGCGGTGGAGAACTTCGGGCGCCTACTGAACAACCTCACGAGCAACGCCATCGCCGCAATGCCCGATGGTGGGCTGATTCGAATCGCCCTGCGCCATTCCCGCGCGGAACTGCTGCTCACGGTCTCCGATACCGGTCCAGGAATGCCAGAGAGTTTCCTTCTCGTCGCGTTCGACCGATTCAGCCGGCCGGATGAGGCACGTGAGGCGAACAACGGGGGAAGCGGGCTCGGCCTCTCAATCGTCAAGGCGATCGTGCAGGCGGCCAAAGGTTCGGTTACCCTGACCAACGCGGACGGCTTCACGGTAACCGTTTCTCTTCCGACGGCCACCGCTGGCACTGCTCGATAGCGCTCTTTGGCGCACGTCCTCGGAGTCCGCGCGGCACACAGTCTGTGCAGATTCTCACCCGTGCCATCCCCGCTGCGGGGCGAACACCAAGTCGTGCCGACCAGGATGGGGGGCACACTGAGACACGCGGGCATTCCTTCCGGAGCGAGGCCGGGTGTGAGCAGGCGTTCGTCGACGACGTGCCGGGCAGTTGGGCGCATCGATCGTCGGGTTCGCTGCCGCGTGCCGGGCCTCTGCCCTCGCAGTGTCGCTTCCCCGCCTGTTCTCACCCGGGAGAAACCATGACGCCGAACGCCGACCGAACCCTTGTGGTCATCCCGACCTACAACGAACGAGAAAATCTCACCGAGATTGTCGCGCGCGTTCTGCGCAGTACGCCCGGGGTCGATGTACTTGTCGTCGATGACAATTCCCCCGACGGGACCGGCGCTCTCGCGTCCGCCCTCGCGTCGGGGCACGACCGCATCAACGTGTTGCATCGAACCGTCAAGGAGGGTCTTGGCGCGGCCTATCGTGCCGGTTTCGAATGGGGTCTGGGTCGAGGATACGAGCGTCTCGTCGAGATGGACGCAGACGGCTCCCACCAGCCGGAGCAGCTCGGGCGTCTCCTCTCCGCGCTCGATGATGCGGATGTCGTACTCGGATCGCGCTGGGTGCCGGGGGGCGAGGTGGTTAACTGGCCCACCAGGCGCAGACTCCTTTCTCGGGCCGGAAGCCTCTACGCGCGGATGACCCTCGGACTGCCGTTTCGCGACATCACCGGCGGCTTTCGCGCCTTCACTGCGGACGCTCTACGGGAGGTCGGCTTTCAGGACGTGCTGAGTCAGGGATATTGCTTCCAGATCGACATGCTTTGGAAGGCATACGCGGCGGGGCTACGAATCGCCGAGACGCCCATCACCTTCGTGGAGCGCATCCATGGCGAGTCCAAGATGAGCTCGGGGATCGTGCGGGAGGCCATCCTCCGGGTGACGGTGTGGGGTTTCGCCGCTCTTCCTGGACGATTACGTGGAGACCGTCGCACTGCCGTCGCCTCCGCCGCTGCGGCTCGAGAGGCGCGGGAACGGGCCGATTCCCTGTTCGCGACCGTACCCGACGAACCGGTCGGTCTCGCACAGGGGGTCCATCATGTCGCGTGATTCCCGCCTGGCCCTGTTCCACCAGCTGCTGAGCTTCGGGCTCGTGGGCGGCGTGGGACTCGTCGTCGACGTCGCGGTGTTCAATGCGTTGCGCACGACGGTCTTCGAGCCTCAGTACGTGCACGGTGGTCCGATCATCGCCAAGGTGATCTCCACGTCTATTGCCATCGTCGTCAATTGGATCGGCAATCGTTACTGGACTTTCCGCACCGAACGCCGGAGGGAAACCCGTGGCGCTGTGGTGCGTGAGGGCATCGAGTTCGCGGTGGTCAGCCTCGGCGGGGCGGGAATCGCACTCGGCTGCCTGTGGATTTCACACTATGCCTTGGGCTTCACCTCCGTGCTCGACGATAATCTGGCCACCAACGTCGTCGGCCTCGCGCTCGGTACGGCCTTCCGCTTCGCGCTCTATCGGTTCTGGGTGTTCTCCGATCACCGAGGGACCGCGGATGCCGGGGCTCCCGTGCTGGCGCGCAGCGAGGTCCTCACGCGGTAGCGGTCGTGCGGTTCGCTGTTCGCACTGCGTCGCGCCTCATTTTGCGCGCCGCATCGGTCGCTTCAGGGACGATGCGCCCGAAAGTCGGCCGTGCGGCTGTCCGGCGCGCGGCTGTCCGGCGCCCGGCTTCGCACCCGACACGAGGATCCGCCACGCGGCGACACGCCGGGCTCGTGTCGGTGGCAATTGACATATTCGAAGGTATGTTCGAATATGAGGGAATGGTTCCCGCTGCAGCAGTTCTCGATGCGTCGTCCCCCGCACCCCCCGCACGGGCGACGGTAGAAGAGTTGCAGGCTCGCATCCGCTCGATGCAGGCGACCACCCTCGATACTCGCACCATCCCCACCCACCCCGCCATCGCGCGACTGGTGCCCGGCGGAGGCCTCAGAGCCGGCTCGACCTATTCGGTGGATGATTCGGCT
>JANMBI010000041.1:0-3455 GCA_031360325.1 Frigoribacterium sp.
ATGCCGAAGGTGCCCGCGATGGTGCGTTCACGGTAGTCCCCGTCCACGGTCCACTGGTGCGCGAGGAACTCCACGAGCGCCTGGCTGACGGTCATTCGGCGGGTCGTCATGAGGGGGTCCCTGTCTGTGTGTCGGTGGCAGATGCTGCGGTGTACGGAAGCCGGGCGTCGAAATCCTGGCCGGTCCAGGTGTTGCGGATCCAAGCGTGGGCCGGATCGTCGGTGATCAGCCAGCTGCGCTCGGCGTCCGGTCCGGCCATCACGTTGAGGTAGTAGAGGTCGTAGCCGGGTGCCGCGACGCACGGTCCGTGCCAGCCGAAGGGCACGAGCGCGATGTCTCCCGTGTGCACCTCGGCGAGGGTGTCGACCGGGCCGACCGCCGAGGCGTAGGTGCGCATGTAGCCGAAGGGAGCGGCCTCCGCGGGTGCCGTCGCCCCGCGGGTCACCGCGGTCTCGAAGTAGTAGATCTCCTCGAGGCGGGACTCCCGACCTGCGATGGATTCGTCGTGCTTGTGCGGTGGGTAGCTCGACCAGTTCTCAGCCGGGGTGATCACCTCGCACACGATCAGACGGTCGGCGGCGAGCGCCTGCGGGGTGCCGAAGTTGTGCACCTGGCGGCTCGACCGGCCGGCCCCGCGCAGTTCGAGCGGAACTGCCGATGCCGGAATGTAGGCCGCCGGGTGCGCGACGGTCGCCGGCGCTTCGGCGACCGCGACGCGGCCGCGACCTTCGATCACCGCGCTGGTTCCGATCGGCAGGTAAAGCACGTCGGTCGGACCGTGGAACACGGATGCGCGGCCGCCGAGCACCTGCACGGTCTCGTCAGCTGCGGTGCCCGTTCGATAGCGCACAGTGAACGACCCGGACAGCGGCACGATGATCCGCTCGACCGCCTCGGCCCGCAGCACCGCCTCCCCGCCGTCTAGCTCCGCGATGCGGATGCCCGTGTACCGCCACTGGTCGAACGTCGAGTCGACGACGGCCTCCCACCCGTCGCGGGCGAGTTGCCCGCGACGGTGGAACCAGTCGCCGGTGGCGGTGTGGGGCACGAGAGTCCTCTTCGTCGAGTTCGTTTCGGTGATGTGCTGCTGAGCGGAGACTACGCCTGAGGGAAGCCCAGGTTGATGCCGCCGTGGCTCGGGTCGAGCCAGCGACTGGTGATCGCCTTCTCTCGGGTGAAGAAGTGGAAGCCCTGCAGTCCATAGGCCTTCGAGTCGCCGAAGGCCGAGTCCTTGAAGCCACCGAAGGAGTAGTAGGCCACCGGCACCGGGATCGGCACGTTGATCCCGATCATGCCCACCTCGATCTCGTTCTGGAAACGGCGTGCCGCCCCGCCGTCGTTGGTGAAGATCGCGGTGCCGTTGCCGTACTGGCTCGCGTTGATGAGGGCCACTCCCTCGTCGTAGCTCTTCACCCGCACGATCGACAGCACCGGGCCGAAGATCTCGTCGGTGTAGACGCGGGAGGTGGTGGGCACGTTGTCGATGAGGGTCGGGCCGAGCCAGAACCCGTTCGCGTCGCCGTCGACCTCGATGCCGCGGCCGTCGACGACCACGGTCGCGCCGTCCTCGGTCGCGATGTCAATGTAGGAGGCGACCTTGTCGCGGTGCACCTCGGTGACGAGCGGGCCCAAGTCGCACGAGCGGCGACCGTCGCCGATCTTCAGGCTCGCGATACGGGTGGCGATCTTCTCGATCAGCTCGTCGGCGACCGGTTCGACCGCGACGACGACCGAGATGGCCATGCAGCGTTCGCCGGCCGAGCCAAATCCGGCGTTGATCGCGGCGTCCGCGGTGAGGTTCAGGTCGGCATCCGGGAGCACGAGCATGTGGTTCTTCGCGCCGCCCAGCGCCTGGACGCGCTTGCCGTTGCGGGCGGCGGTCTCGTAGATGTACTTGGCGATCGGGGTGGAGCCGACGAACGAGATCGACTTGACGTCGGGGTGCTCGAGCAGACCGTCGACGGCGACCTTGTCGCCGTGCAGCACGTTGAACACGCCGCCCGGCAGCCCGGCCTCCGTGAAGAGGGCGGCGAGCCAATTGGCGGCGGACGGGTCCTTCTCGGAGGGCTTGAGCACCACCGTGTTGCCTGCGGCGATCGCGATGGGGAAGAACCACATCGGCACCATGGCCGGGAAGTTGAAGGGGCTGATGATGCCGACGACACCGAGCGGGCCTTTGGTGGAGTAGACGTCGACGCCGGTGGATACGTTCTCGGAGAACTCGCCCTTCACGATGTGCGGGAATCCGGTCGCGAGTTCTACGATCTCGAGGCCTCGGGTGATCTCCCCGAGGGCGTCGGAGACGACCTTGCCGTGCTCGGAGGTGAGGATGAGGGCGTGGTCGCCCTTGCGCTCGTTGAGCAGCTCGCGGAAGCGGAAGATGATCTGCTGGCGCTTGGTGATGGACAGGTCGCGCCAGAGCGGGAACGCGGCCTTGGCGGAGGCGACCGCCTCATCGATCTCGGCGGTGTCGGCGAGGGCGACGTGCTTGGTGGCGACGCCGAGCGCCGGGTCGAAGACGGGGGCGGTGCGGCCGGAGGTGCTCGGGCGCTCGGCGCCGCCGATCCAGTGCGCGAGGACGGGGAGGGTCATGGTGGTCTTCTTTCTGGTTGGCGCTGTGTCTGGTTGGCGCTCAGGCGCCGTGGACGAGGGAGGCCGCGATGTCGATCGCCGAGGTGACGTCGCCGTTCTGCGGATAGAGGATGCTTCGCCCGACGACGAGGCCGCGGACGCCGGGCAGTGCGAGCGACTTGCCCCACGCCTCGAAGGTGCCGTCCTGGTCGCCCGTCGGGTCTCCGCCGAGCAGCAGGGTCGGAAGCGTCGTGGAGGCCATGACGCGTTCCATGTCGGGCACGACGGGCAGCTTGAGCCAGGTGTGAGAGCTCGAGTTGCCGAGGCCGGAGGCGATCGCGACGGAGAGGATGACGGCGTCCGTCGACAGGTCGTTGCGGATCTTGCCGTCGACCCACTCGCTCATGAACGGCTCGAGCATGATCGGCACACCGGCGCTGGCGGCGTCGCTCACCGCGAAGGCGGTGGCCTCGAGGGTGTCGGCGGTGCCCGCATCGGTGAGGTTCACGCGCACGAGGTTCTTGGCGAAGTCGAGGCCGTCGCGCACGATGCTGTCGATGTCGTAGGCGGTGTAGCGGTCATCCATCTCGAAGGACGCGCCCTTGAGTCCGCCGCGGTTCATCGATCCGACGACGATCTTGTCGTCAAGCAGACCGAGGAGGGCAAGGTCTTCGATGATGTCGGGCGTGCCGAGCACACCGTCCACTCCCGGGCGGGAGAGGGCGACGGCCAATCGCTCGAGCAGCGCGTACCGGTCAGCCATCGCACTCCCGTTCGCGCCGACGCCGAGGGCACCGCGGGCCGGATGGTCGGCGGCGACGATGAAGAGTCGTCCGTCGTCTTTGATCAGTTCGCGGCGGGTGCGGCCCGCGAAGATCTCGGCG
>JANMBI010000044.1:0-2905 GCA_031360325.1 Frigoribacterium sp.
AGCGTCGGCCGTGTCGGCGCTGTCGGCAGACCGGATTCGCGGTCAGGCGCGACGGGTCGCGTCCTGCACCTCGCCGACGAGTTCCTCGATGATGTCTTCGAGAAAGAGCACCCCCCGGGTGCGACCCGAATCGTCGAAGACCCGTGCGAGGTGCACACCGGAACGGCGCATCGCGGCGAGGGCGTCCTCGAGGTCCATCCCCCGGAAGATCGAGATGAGGTGACGGATGCGCTTGGGCGGAACCGGCTCGTCGAACTCCCCGGCCTCGTCGAGGTCGAGAACGTCCTTGAGGTGGAGATAGCCGGTGGGTTCCCCTTCTTGGTCCACCAGCACATATCGGGAGAAGCCGTTCTGGGCGACCGCCCGCTCGACGTCGGCCGGCGTCGCCGCCTCCGAAAGACTCACCAGGTCGGGCATCCCGACGGCGATGTCCTTCACCTTTTTGGCGCTGAACTCGAAGGCGGCATTGAGAGCTCCGATGGTGTCGGTGAGCACCCCCTCCTTCGTCGACTGCGCGACGATGTCGGCCACCTCATCCACCGTGAAGGCGCTGTTGGCCTCGTTCTTCGGCTCGACACCGAAAAGGCGGAGCACCCCGTTGGCTGTGGAATTGAGCGCGAAGATGATCGGACGAAAGGCCATCGAGATGAACACCAACGGTGGAGCGAGGACGAGGGCGGCGCGATCGGGCAACGAAAACGACAGGTTCTTCGGCACCATCTCCCCCAGCACAACGTGGAGGAAGGACACCAGGACGAGGGCGATGATGAAGGCGATCGTGCCGATCACCTCCCCCGGGAGGCGGGTGAGTCCGAGCGGAGCTTCGAGTAGGTGGTGAATCGCCGGTTCCGAGACGTTGAGGATGAGCAACGAACAGACGGTGATGCCGAGTTGGCTCGTCGCGAGCATCATCGTGGCGTGCTCCATCGCGTACAGCGTCGACTTTGCGGCTCGGCTTCCCGCCTCGGCGCGAGGTTCGATCTGCGAGCGACGCACCGAGATCACGGCGAATTCCGCCGCGACGAAGAACCCGTTTATCGCCAGAAGGATGATGAGCCAGGCGATGCCCCACGCGTCGCTCACTCTGATCCCCCGTGCGCCGGCGCAGACGGATCTGCCGTCGGCGTGTACCGCACTCGATCGATGCGGCGACCGTCGAGGCGCTCCACTCGAAGCTCGCCTCCGTCGACCGCGACTACGTCGCCAACGAGGGGGAGGCGACCGAGTTCGCTCATCATGAAACCACCGACGGTCTCGTACGGGCCCTCCTCGGGAATGACGAGGTCTGCACGTTCGAGGAGTTCGTCCGGTCGAAGCATTCCGGGGAAGGTGAGCCAGTCGCGGGAACGCACCACCCCGGCGAGAGTGCGATCGTGCTCGTCGGCGACCTCGCCGACGAGTTCCTCCACCAGGTCTTCGAGAGTGACGACACCGGCGGTGCCCCCGTACTCGTCCACCACCACGGCCATCTGATACCCGCGACCGCGCAACTCCCCGAGGAGCACATCGAGCCTCATCGTCTCGGGAACGCGCAAGGCGTCGGACTGCAGAGCGGAGACCGGAACATCCGACCGTTTGTTGCGGGGCACGGCCACGGCCTGCTTGACGTGAACCAGTCCGACGACGTCGTCGATCGTGTCGTCGATCACCGGGAATCGCGAGAAACCAGTTCTCTGGGCGAGCGCGATCACCGTCTTGGCGGTATCGGTACGGTCAACGCTCGAGACCCGCGGCCTCGGAGTCATCACGTCGGCGGCGATGTGCCGGCTGAAGACGAGAGTTCGGGCGAGGAGGGTCGCCGTGTCACGGTCGAGGCTTCCCTCTGTCGCCGATCGACGCACCAGGGAGCGCAACTCCTCGGCCGTTCGCGCCGACGACAGCTCCTCCTTCGGCTCGATCCCGACAGCTCGGAGAATCACATTGGCGGTGTTGTTGAGCAGCGCGACGAACGGACGGAACAGTGTGGTGAATCCCACCTGGAAGGGGATCACGAGCTTCGCCGTCTGAAGCGGGAGAGCGAGCGCGAAGTTCTTCGGCACCAGTTCGCCAACGATCATCGAGAGCAGGGTGGCGACAATGACCGCCAGGATCACGGCGATGACAGGAGTGACCGCAATCGGCAGCCCGAGGGCCCGAAGCGGAGGCGTGAGCAGGGAGCCGATCGCCGGCTCGAGAGTGTAGCCGGTGAGAAGGGTGGTGAGCGTGATACCGAGCTGCGCGCTCGACAGGTGGGTCGAGGTGATCTTGAGCGCGCCGATGGTGAGGCCGAGACGCTTCTCGCCGCGCGACAGGCGCGACTCGAGGTCCGATCGGCTGAGATTGACCAGGGAGAACTCGGAGGCGACGAAGAATCCGGTGCCGATGGTGAGCAGAAGGCCGACACCGAGCATGATCAGCTCAGACACGGAGATCACCGAGACGATCGAATGGGGCAGGGCGCCATAAAGGGGGGTCGTCCATTATTCGGTCAAGTGTACGGGACCTTGGGTCTCGGGAGGCTCGAGTGTCGGCGATGGTCTCGGCCGAACTCTCCGGCTCACCAACTGACCGGGAGCGCCTTGCCCTCTTCGTAGCCCGCCGCGGACTGGATGCCCACCCACGCTCGCTCATGGAATTCGGTGAGATCCGATGCCCCCGCATAGGTCAGCGCCGAGCGCACCCCAGAGGTGATCATGTCGAGGAGGTCTTCGATCGACGGGCGGAGCGGGTCGAGGTAGATCTTCGACGACGAGATCCCCTCGGCGAAGAGGGTCTTGCGGGCGAGCTCGTAGGCGCCGAGTCGGTCGAAGCGGTCGTGCACCGCCTTGGTCGAGGCCATTCCCCAACTCTCCTTGTACAAACGACCGTCCGTATCGGCCTGGAGCGGTCCGGGCGCTTCGATGGTGCCGGCGAACCACGATCCGAT
>JANMBI010000103.1:0-2125 GCA_031360325.1 Frigoribacterium sp.
GCCACCGCATATTTCGGGTGAGGCAAGGCTGGTATTCGGTGCCGGATGCTCCGGAGCCCGCCATCCGCGCAGTACGGGTCGGCGGGCGCCTGACCTCGATCTCGGCGCTGGAGTCCTACGGCATCCCGGTGCCGCGGCGCCGGGACATCCACATTGCGGTGAAGGGCACGGCGAGCCGGTTGCGTCGGACCGAGGACCGCCGACAGCGACTCAACCGGGAGGCCGGCGTCCGCATCCACTGGGTCGATCGCGTCGGCTCGACGGGTTCGGTGTGGAGGGTATCGCTCGATGATGCGCTACTACAGGTACTGATCGACGAACCGCGGGACATCGCCGTCGCCTGCGCGAGCCTGGTGGTGCACCGGGAGAAGTGGTCCGACCGGAGAATCGCCGCCGTGTTCGCGCGTGCCCCTCTCGATGTCCGTGGCTGGCGACTGCTGGTGAGCCGCTTGGACGAATCTCACGGCGAAACCTTCTTCCGGCTGTGGACGATGGATGCCGGACTCTCGACCGTTCAGCAGGTGTTCCGAAGGGGAACCGGCCGCCTCGACTTCCAGGTCGGACCGCACACCTTCGTCGAGGTCGATGGGGGTCAACACGATCCGGCCTGGACCGACCCCGCGTCGAACTCCTGGGAGAGAGACCACGATCGAGACACCTCCATGGCGATAGCCGGTGACCGCGTGCTGCGATTCACGTATCGACAGCTCTACGGTGACTTCGCGCGCATACTGCTCGCCGTCCGAAGGTGCATCGCCGACGACCACGTACTCAGCGCGACTCGACGGCGACGGCCGTATCGCGCGCGTGTCCGTCACACGCCGCACCGCGGCATCCGCTCCTTCTCGATGTCGCGCTCTCACGCCCAACGAAAACGCAGGAGATTCGCCACGAAACCGTGACGAGTGCGGCCAATGGGCCGTTTCCATGGCGAATGTCCTGCGTTTTCGGCACAGCGGCCGAGTGCGTGCGAGGAGGGGCGTCGCGCGGGAGACGCGCGGCAGGTCGACCCCGCTAGCCTGTAACCATGACCTGGCTAGTGACCGGCGGCGCCGGCTATATCGGTGCCCATGTGGTGCGAGCGCTTGAGGATGCCGGGCTGACCCCGGTGGTGCTTGACGACCTGTCGAGCGGGCATCGGAGCTTCGTTCACCCGCGGATCGCCTTTGTTCACGGCACGATTCTCGACGGTGATCTCGTGCTGGACACGCTCAAACGGCACGACGTCACCGGGGTCATCCACGTCGCCGGCTTCAAGTACGCCGGAGTGAGCGTGCAGCAACCGCTTCACACCTACGAGCAGAATGTCACCGGAACCGCGGTGCTGCTCGCTGCGATGCAGGATCGCGGCATCGATCGCATCGTCTTCTCTTCGAGCGCTGCCGTGTACGGCACTCCCGACGTCGACCTTGTCACCGAGCACACCCCGAAGAGCCCCCAGTCCCCCTACGGCGAGTCGAAGCTCATCGGGGAATGGCTGTTGCGGGACCAGGCCGTCGCGACCGAGCTGCGCCACACCTCGCTGCGCTACTTCAACGTCGTCGGTTCGGGCGATCCCTCCCTTCGGGACACGAGCCCGCACAATCTGTTTCCGCTGGTCTTCGATGCTCTCACCGAGGGACGCACCCCGCGCATCAACGGCAACGACTATCCGACGCCGGACGGCACCAACGTGCGCGACTACATCCATGTCTCCGATCTCGCCGTATCGCACGTGGCGGCCGCGCGTCGCTTGGATGCCGGCGAGCCACTCGAGCCCGCATACAACCTCGGCAGCGGGCGGGGAGTGTCGGTGGGGGAGATCATGAGGACCGTGGCGGATGTCACCGGCATCCCGTTCACGCCGGTGATCGGACCCCGGCGACCCGGGGATCCGGCACGGATCGTCGCTTCGGGGGATCTCGCGGCCCACGACATCGACTGGGCGATGCGGCACAGTCTGTCGGACATGGTCTCCAGCGCCTGGGAGGCTCGACAGGCGGTTGCCGGGTAGGGTTGCTGGGAATTTACTCAGGTTTCGCCCAGGGCGAAATCTGTGCTGCCCCCCATTTGAGGGACCCGGCGCGTCGCAAACCCTCGAGGCAGGATTGAGCCTTTACGATTTGCGACTTGACGTGGCCTAACT
>JANMBI010000160.1:0-22067 GCA_031360325.1 Frigoribacterium sp.
TGCGAGGTGCCGAAGAACTCCTTGATCGCGGCGACGACGGGGCGCACGTTGATCAGGGTCTGCGGGGTGATCGCTTCGATGTCCTGTGTGGTCATGCGCTCGCGGACAACGCGCTCCATGCGGGAGAGGCCGGTGCGCACCTGGTTCTGAATGAGCTCGCCGACCGCACGGATGCGGCGGTTGCCGAAGTGGTCGATGTCGTCGACGTCGAGGCGGAGTTCCACCGGCTTGCCGTCGCGGATGCCCGGGAGCGTCTTCTGCTCGTCGTGCAGGGCCACCAGATACTTGATCGTCGCGAGGATGTCCTGCTGGCTGAGCACCGAGTTCGACAACTGCGCGTCGATGCCGAGCTTGCGGTTGATCTTGTAACGACCGACCTTCGCCAGGTCGTAGCGCTTCGAGTTGAAGTAGAAGTTGTCGAGGAGCGCGCGGGCCGCCTCGGCGGCGACCTGCTCTCCCGGACGGAGCTTGCGGTAGATGTCCTTGAGCGCCTCCTCTTTGGTGAGGATGTTGTCCTTCTCGAGGGTGAGTTCGATCGAGGCGAAGCCCTTGAACTCTTCGAGGATCTCTTCGCTGGTGAGTCCGAGCGCCTTGAGGAACACGGTAACGGACTGCTTGCGCTTGCGGTCGATACGCACACCCACCTGGTCGCGCTTGTCGATCTCGAACTCGAGCCAGGCGCCGCGGCTCGGGATGATGCGAGCCGAGTAGATGTCCTTGTCGGAGGTCTTCTCCTGCTGGCGCTCGAAATACACGCCCGGCGAACGCACGAGCTGCGACACGACGACGCGCTCGGTGCCGTTGATGACGAAGGTGCCCTTGGGGGTCATCAGCGGGAAGTCGCCCATGAAGACGGTCTGGGTCTTGATCTCACCGGTGAGGTGGTTCATGAACTCGGCCTCGACGTAGAGCGGCGCGGAGTAGGTCTTGCCCTTTTCCTTGCACTCGTCTATCGAATACTTCTTCTCTTCGAGGAAGGGGTTCGTGAACGAGAGCTGCATCGTCTCGCCGAGGTCTTCGATCGGGGAGATCTCTTCGAAGATCTCCTCGAGGCCGGTGAGGGCCGGGAGGTCCTGGCGACCGGAGGCCTTGGCCTGGGCTGCGCGTTCCTTCCACAGGTCGTTTCCGACGAGCCAGTCGAAGCTCTCCGTCTGGAGCGCGAGAAGATCGGGAACCGTCAGAGTGTCGGTGATCTTCGCGAACGAGAGGCGCGAAGCATCGCGTCCGTTCCGGGGAGATCCCTTTTTCGTCGAGTTCGTGGTGGATGCGTTGCGAGCAGCAGCCAAGGAAATAACCTCCGGTGGGCGGTATTACGCGCCCCATTGCCTAAGTAAAGGAGTTCAGTCGGTGATGGTTTCGCTCCAGGGGTGTGCTCGACAGTGAACGAGCGCAGCCGACCGCAATATGAGGGCAGAGATATCCTGGGAGCGCAAAGAACCACTATAGGTCGGAATTGTTCACCAGCGCAAGCCGAATCTTGACCAATTTCGAAAAAGCGAGTATAACCTTCGACCCTTCATGCACCGTTTCCCGCGGATCGGGCCGCGCGATTCTTGAATGCGAGCGCTCCGAGCGCCTCCCAGATGAGCCCGTGGGCGTTGTTCACCGTGATGTCGGCGTGGTCGTAGGGAGGGCTCACCTCCGTGACATCCATCGCCACCACGTTGGTGTCGAGCACGATCTGGCGGATGACCCGCAGCAGGTCGATCGGCGCGAAGCCACCCGGCGCCGGGGTGCCGGTCGCCGGAGCGAATGCCGGATCGAGCACATCGATGTCGATGGACAGGTAGATGGCGTCGGTGCCGTCGAGAGCCTCCGCGATGACATCCGCCATCACCGGCTTGACGCCACGCTCCCAGATCTCCTGCATGGGGTGATGGCGCAGGCCGTGATCCCGCATCCACTTCTGGTCCTCCGCCCCCGGCCAGTAGCCCCGCAACCCGACCTGGATGAAGTTGTGGCCCGGAATCGCTCCGGATTCGATGAGCCGACGCATCGGGGTGCCGTGGCTCGCGAGATTGCCGTCGATGGTGTCGGCGTGAGCGTCGAAATGGATCATTCCGACGTTGCCGAAGCCGTGGTGCTCGGCGACAGCGGTGGCGGCCGGCCAGGTGATGGAGTGGTCACCGCCGATGACGATCGGGATGATGCCGCGGCTGGCAACCTCGGCCACACGCGCGTGGACGGCGGCCTTCGACGGCTCCCACAGGCCGTGGCTCATGATGGCGTCGCCGTAGTCGATGACCTCGAGATGATCGAAAATCTCGATGCCGAGGTCCAGGTGGAAGGTACCGGGATCGTAGGCGTTCGCGCGCAACGCGCGCGGCCCGAAGCGTGCACCCGGACGATTGGTGGTGTTGTCGTCCCAGGGAGCTCCGATGATGGCGACATCCGGCTGCCAGTCGTCGAGCTGCTCCGGCTCGGTGAGGAGGGGGCGCATGCCGAAGGTGGCCGGGCCCTGGAACGATGAGGCATCGAGTTGGGCGCGGAGGCCGGGGGGAAGGATTCGCTTCGGTGCGGTGGGCATGCCAACAGTGTGCCAGGGTGTCGGATTATTCCGGTGGGGAACGCCGTTCGACGATCATTGCGCGAAGAAGTCGGATCCGGGCGTCGACCCGCTGGACGACGTCGCCTGAGGCGCCCCCGGCCGCGAAGGACTCCCCCAGTCGCTGGAGAAACACCTCGAAGGCCTCCCCGGTGATCCCGAGCCCGGAGTGGGCGTTCCTCATGCTGCGCCCCCCGTACCGCTCCGGGCCACCGAGAGCGACAGTGAGGTAGTCGCCAAGATTCCCGGTGAACGCTCGGCCTTCGGTGTGGGCGAACCACGGCGACAGTGTCGTGTCGGTGTTGATCCTGCCCCAGAGGTCGATCACCGCTGCGGAGATCACGGCGTCCCCGCCGATCTCGTGGTACAAACTCATTTTCTTCCTTGCGCCTAGCCGGGTCCAGAGTCATTCTCACCCATCGCCCCCAATGTCGACAATTCCCCACAACTGGTGTGCCCCGAACGAGGGCGCTCGCCGCCGACCGGGGAGTGTGGCAGGGTCGGTACGGTGACCGAACATCCCTCCGCGATCCTGAAGCTCAGCGGCTACCGCGCGGTGATCGAACCGGACCGCTGGGTTCCCGGAAGCTTCACTCTCATCGTCGACGGCACGCCGCAATCCCACGTGAACCTCGACGTCCCGAGCGAGCTCTTCTTCGAATACATCCAGCGCATCGGGCATGTGATCGACCAGCTCGGGATGCCCGGAGAGCCCCTCACCGCGGTGCACCTCGGGGCCGGGGCCTTCACGCTTCCCCGCTACATCGAGGCGACTCGGCCCGGCTCGCGGCAGCAGGTGGTCGAGGTGGAGTCCGATCTCGTCGATCTGGTGCGTGCGTACCTTCCGCTGCCGAGGAACGCCTCGATCCGGGTGCGCCACGGGGACGCCCGCGAGGTGCTCGGCAAGCTGCCCCCCGGCCTGCGTGGCGAGGTGGATCTGCTGATCGTGGACGTCTTCAGCGGCGCGCGAACACCCGCCCACGTGACGAGCCTCGAGTTCTACCGGGAGGCGGTCGATCTTCTGAAGCCCGGCGGGGTTCTCGTGGCCAACGTGGCCGACGGACCGGGCCTCGCCTTTGCGCGCGGACAGGCGGCGACCATTCTCGCCGCCACCGGACACGTCGCGGCCCTCGCCGAGACTCAGATCCTCAAGGGCCGCCGCTTCGGCAACGTGGTGATGATCGGCTCTCGCGAGCCCCTGCCGCTCGACTGGATGCCACGGCTGCTTGCCGGCGGACCGCATCCGTCCAAGGTGGTGCAGGGCGACGAGCTGCGCAACTGGATTGCGGGAGCCCCGATCGTGACGGACGACACGGCGGTGCCGTCGCCTCCCCCGGCGAAGAACATCTTCCAGGTGGGCAATCGCGACTGACCGGTGGAGGGATGTCTTCCGCGCGGGTTAATCTCGAAGGGATGATTATCGGCTACGACCCCGACACCCTGCGCGAACTCGTCGACCGTGCGGCCGCGGAGGCGCGCCTGCGCGAACTCGGCGACGGCCGAAGCACCGCCGCTCTCGGGGAGAGAGCCGAGCTGCTTCGCCTGCTCGGGCGAAACGGCGAGGCATTGGTCGCTGCGGAACAGGCCTTTCGGCTCGCTCACTTCAGCGGAGATCGCGAACAGCTCGCGGCCGCGCGACTGCGGCGAGCGCGGGTGTTCCAGCACCAGGGTGAGTTGGACCGGGCCCTGGCCGAGATGACCGCGGTGCGAGAGGCTGCCTCGCTCGAGGATTGGGCGTCTCTCGAAGGGTCGGCCGCCTACTCCTCCGGGAGGGTGATGTTCGAACTCGGTCGTTTCGCGGAGGCGCGGGTGGCCTTCGGCGCCGCCCTCGACATCCGCTCGGGCTCGGAGGCGCCACGGGACGAGGTCGAATCGGCACGATTCGCGCTCGAGATCGCCACCCGGCAGGCCGCGGCGAATGGCTGATCTGCTGCGGGTGCGCCGCTGGGCCGACGCCCTCATCGCCCTGCACCTCGACGGCGGCTGGGTCTTCTCGTTCGATTCCGCGAAGACCCGGGCCGGACTCTGTAACTACACCACGAAGACGATCAGCGTCTCCCGCCATCTCGCGTCGCGCTATGAGGACGATGAGATCCACCAGGTGCTCCTGCACGAAGTCGCCCACGCGATTGCCGGCACTCGCGCCGGGCACGGTTCACGCTGGAAGGCCATCGCCGCTGACCTCGGCTACGAGGGAAAGCGCCTGCACGACGGGGCCATCGCCGGCGAACTCGCCCCCTGGGTGGGAGCCTGTCCGGCCGGCCACCCGCACTACCGGTACCGCCGGCCCACCCGCACTCTCGCGTGCGGGAAGTGCTCACGGCGCTTCGACGCGGCGCACACCATCGCCTGGACTCAGCGGGTGGTGGCGCGGGAGCGCTGAGCCGTCTTCGGCCATCGACCGGTGGGCCGCGCGGCAGTGGCTGGGGTGTCGGCGGCTCGGGTGTCGGCACTCGGGTGTCAGCGGTCCGGGCGTCGGCGGTCAGGTGTCAGCGCTCGGGTGTCAGCGGTCGGGCTCGAAAGCCGCCGCGAGGTGCGCGGCGACGTTCTTCCAGTGACCGAGCATCATCCGCCGTTCCTCGCGGTCGGCGAGACGCTCGTGGTGGATGACGATGGTCGTGCCGTCGGCGGCCTCTTTCACCGAGACCTGCAGCACGGTGTCGTGCGGCCAGTCATCCGGGCGCCAGGTCAGTCGCACCTTCGCGTTCTCCGTGTAGGCGCGCACCTCGCCGGCAACACCGTCCGCCGTGCGGTAGGACTCTCCCTTCACCCTCGGAAGCGACCCGTCTCCGAGCCAGACGGGGAGCCCATCGCCGAGCAAGAACTCCCAGACGGCGTCGCTCGAGGCCGCAACGGTCTGGCGCACGCCGACTTCCCAGCCGGCGTCCTTGGTCTTTCCCGTGCTGTCGGTCATGGGGCTCTCTTTCGGCTGTGGTCGTGGATCCGGGGTGATGATCGCGGCGTGGCGTGCTCCGAGCAGGTGAGGAGCCGCCGCCCGCGGGCTCTCCCGTGCTGGTGATGCCGTCGACTCTGCCATGAGTCGTGTCCCGAGCACTATTTCGGGAGCCGCGCGCCCACTCCGAGACCGGCTCGGGTAACCGGATACAGTGGTTACGTGCACTCTACGGAAGGTCGGGCGACCGGTCAGGAGATAACCACCGGTGACGGCCACACCTGGTGGTTCGACCCCGGCTCGCTCGCCCTCGACTTCGCCTACACCGGTGCGATGGACGGCAACCCGCGGAGGGAGTCACTGAACGTCGCATCCGACCTCACAACCTGGCTGACCGAACGCTTCCCCGAGGTCGTCGACGATGCCACGGATCGCGACCTGGTCGATGCTCGGGCGCTGCGGGCGTCGCTCGCCCGCGCCGGCATCGCGCGAAGTCGAGGGGAGGACATCCCGTCGGATGACGTGGATGTGATCAATCTCTTCGCCGCCACCCCGGACATCGCGCCATCCTTGGCAGGGGGCACGCGGCAGGCTGGCCGCTCCCGGGCCAAGCCAAGCCAGGCGCTCTCGGTGTTGGCTCGAGAGGCGGTGGAGCTCTTTGCTTCGAACCGAACGGACCGCATCCGGGAATGCGCGGCAGACGACTGCGCACTCGTCTTCTCCGACGAATCGCGATCCAACAACCGGCGCTGGTGCTCCATGCAGCGCTGCGGCAATCGGGCGAAGGTGCGCGCACATCGGGGGCGCGCCTCCTCCCGCCCACCGAAAACGCAGGACATTCGCCACGAAACGGGGCACGATCGCGCGGAATAGCCCATTCCGTGGCGAATGTCCTGCGTTTTCGGTGAGCGCGGAGGGATCCCGGACGTCGGTCGACGACGGAGACCTCTTTCCACAACGCGACGTAGTTGTTGAAGTGCTTGCCAGCGGTGCGCGAAAACGCGGTCTCGTACGGGTGGGGATAGCTCCAGGCGCGATCCGGAAGCAACACGTCGCCATCCTTCACACCGAAATTCTGCATTCGCCCTTCCACGGGCAGGCATACGGGGGGGCGCTCTCGACGAGGAACTCATTCCTTACACTCGACGGCGGAAAATACCGGTTGCCCTCGATCGTGATGAGCTCGACCCGGGGTGCATCGGCGATGACGCCGCCGTCGAGAACTACCCGGGTCATTGGTCCTCCGGAGAAATGTGGGTTGTTCCTCACCTCAAACGCCAAGCTGGCGACCCGAATTCCCCCGGTCATGGATGGCAGACTTGAGCGATGCGAATCCTTCTCAAGCTCGTCCTCGACTGCACCCCGGATGCCGCGTGGGACGCCATCCGCACGCCCCGCGGCATGCAGCAGGTCTCGGCACCGTTCGCCACCTTCGAATCGCTCGAACCCGCCGGCTTTCCCGAATCCTGGTCGGCGGGCGAGCATCCGGTGCGGATCTCGAGCTTCGGACTCGTACCCGTCGGCGATCAGATCATCGGTATCTCCTACCCTGATCGCGGCGACCACGTGCGCCTACAGGTCGACAACGGGCGCGGGCTGAGCGGCCCGCTCACCCTCGTGACGAGGTGGGAGCACTCCATCGCCATCTCCTCGGCAGCGAACGGGCGCACCCTCTACCGCGACCGGCTCGTCTTCGAGGCCGGTCCGATCGCGCCGCTGCTCTGGCTCGGCTACTGGGCCCTCTGGCAGTGGCGCGGCGCCCGAATGCGGTCTCTCGCCCGCGGCTGGAAGACACGCAACGGATGATCCCGCTTCAGGTCGCCGACTGGCGTCGCCGCGTGTTCTCGATGTACGCCGAGGTGCGCGCCGCGACGGATCCCTCCGCCGCCCACGACCGGTGGCGGCGCGAGCGCGACCGGCTGTTCGCCGAGCATCCGTCCTCGCCCCTGCTGCCCGAAGACCTCGCGGCGTTTCGGGGTCTGCCGGTGGAACCCTACGACCCGGATTGGCGGTTCGAGGTCGAACTTGCCCCGGTCGAGCCGCGACACCTTGATGTCGAAACCGGCACCGACGGGATCGTGCCGTTCGACCTGATCGGGGTCGTTGTCGTGCCCGGCATTGGCCCGCTCGACGTCTGGGAGCTCGGCGGCTACGGGGGCGGCATCTTCCTGCCGGTCAAGGATGCTCTCGCCGGGCGCCCCGGGGGAACCTACGGCGGCGGCCGCTACCTTCTCGACACGATCAAGGGAGCGGATCTCGGCCAGGGCCGATCCCGCGATTCTCTCGTGATCGACTTCAACTTCGCCTATAACCCCTCGTGTGCCTATGATCCGGCCTGGGCATGCCCGCTCGCTCAGTCCGGCAACCGAGTGGGCGTGGATATCCCGGTCGGTGAACGGTATTCGGGACCGCGCCAACCCCACCTGCTAGGGTTGAATCACCTGTGAGACCACGACGGTCTCCCTGCGTCGTTGAACGCTCCCTCTTCTCCCCGCCGCCTCGAACTGTTGCGAACGGGTTGTAGATACTTTCTCCGGCGATCGATTGCGGCCATCGCCGCTCTCGCCCATCCACACCCGGGTCTCGACCTGCGAGATCACCGGCGTGTGGTTCTATCCGAAAGTTCCACCATGTCTGAAACCATCTCCTCCTTCGGCGCGCTCGGCGTGCCGGCACCCCTGGTCGCGGCGTTGTCCGCCCAGGGGATCGACTCTCCGTTCCCGATCCAGGTCGACACCCTTCACGACACCCTCTCCGGGCGTGATGTGCTTGGTCGCGGCAAGACCGGCAGTGGCAAGACCCTCGCGTTCGCCATCCCGATGATCGCGAGGCTCGGCGGCAAACTGGCCGGCGGCCAGCGTCGCCCGGGGCGCCCGCTCGCGCTCATCCTCGCTCCGACCCGGGAGCTCGCCACGCAGATCACCGTTGCGCTCACGCCACTCGCGGAGGTCTACGGGCTGAAATCCGTCACCATCTTCGGTGGCATCTCGCAACAGCGCCAGGTCGCCGCGCTCAAGGCGGGCGTCGACATCGTCGTCGCCTGCCCCGGCCGCCTCGAAGACCTCATGAAGCAGGGTTTCGTCTCCCTGGATGCGATCGAGATCTCGATCCTCGACGAGGCCGACCACATGGCCGACCTCGGCTTCCTGCCGGTCGTCACCCGCATCATGGACAAGACGCCGCAGTCGGGACAGCGAATGCTGTTCAGCGCCACGTTGGATAACGGGGTCGACCGCCTCGTGAAGAAGTACCTCCACAACGAGGTGCTGCATTCCGTTGACGAAGCGACCTCGCATGTCAGTGCGATGACCCACCACGTTTTCGAGGTCGATTCGGTGGAGGCCAAGCGCCTGCTCATCGAGAAGCTCGCCTCGGGAAGCGGCCGCCGCATCCTCTTCATGCGCACAAAGCACCACGCGAAGAAGCTCGCTAAGCAGCTCACCGACGCTGGCATCCCCTCCGTCGATCTGCACGGCAACCTCTCGCAGGTGCAGCGTGACCGCAACCTCGCATCCTTCGCGGCCGGTGACACCCGCGTGTTGGTGGCGACGGATGTCGCGGCCCGCGGCGTGCACGTGGACGACATCGAACTGGTGATCCACGTCGACCCGCCGGCCGAGCACAAGGCCTACCTGCACCGCTCCGGGCGCACCGCCCGCGCCGGCAAGGAGGGCGAGGTCGTGACGATCGTGCTTCCCACCCAGCGCCGCGACACCGCCGCATTGTTGAAGAAGGCGGAGATCACCGTCACCCCGCAGCAGGTGACCGCCGACTCGGCCGCGGTTGCCGCCCTCGTCGGCGACGTCGCGGCCTGGGTCAAGCCGGCTCCGCGTGCCGCCGCGCAGGTGCAGGGCACCCCGCGCGCCCGATCCGGCGGACAGCGCCAGTCCCAGGGCGGACGCTCCGCCGGGCAGGGTCGCTCGCAGGGTGCGAACGCCCAGCGCAAGCGGGCCAACCGCGATGGCGCAGCCCCCGTCGGTGGTTCGCGCAACTTCTACAGCACGGCGAGTGGCGAGAGCACGACCTCCGGCGCTCCCCGGGGCGGGGCGGGCACCGGTGCCGGTCGAGCGGGCTCCGGCGGCGGGCTCGTCGGCATGTCGCAGGGCGGCGGACGTCGTCGCAGCGGCGGCGGCGGCGGACGCTGACGCTGACGCTGACGACACAGCTTGACGAAGGGGCCCTCGCGTTCGTGCGGGGGCCTTCTGTCGCGCCTCCCGCGCGTAAACCCCGCAATCTGCTGGCACCGGCGGTAACGCTGGTGCGGTGACCCGGTGTTTCCGGACAGTCAAGATGCCGCCCACCCGTTGGTCGCCGGGGACGATCACCGCGCGCGATCCTGCTATCGTCGCCTCGGATTCGCCGCCGACGGTGGGCGCAAGGTCGGGGCCGTCGGCCGGGTCGATCTCGGCGAGGTCGGGACGACACAGCGCCGAAGAGTGGATGCTCCTAGTACAGTCGACCAACCGATGCGAGGGCGGCCCGCACGAGAGCGCCGCGGCCCCCCTCCATCTCGGCGGAGACCGCTTCGGATGCGGCCTCCCGCGGGGTCATCCAGGTGAGCTCGAGGGCATCCTGCCTCGGATCGCAGGTGCCGGTGACCGGAACGACGTAGGCGAGCGAGACCGCATGCTGGCGGTCATCCGTGAACTGCGACCCCGGGAAGGGGAAGTACTCGGCCACGGAGAACGGGGTGGGACTCACGGGCAGCAAGGGGAACGCCATCGGTCCGAGGTCCTTCTCGACGTGGCGGAACAGCGCCTCTCTCAGGCTCTCGCCGTACATCACGCGGCCAGAGACGAGCGTGCGTGTGATCGCGCCGGCGGCATTGGCGCGCAGCAGGATGCCCACCTCGGTGACCTGACCGATGCCGTCCACGCGCACCGGAACCGCTTCGACATAGAGCAGCGGCAGTCGTCGTCGCGCTTCGGCGAGCTCCTCGTCGGACAGCCAGCCGGAGTTCGGGTCGGGAGTGCCTACGGAGCTCATGATCCATTGTCGCCCACCGGACGGCCTCTCTTCGCGCTCGGCCCGCTCCGCACGGCGGGCGGATGTCAGCGGCATCGACGAAGATGGCTCCATGAGCGCCGTGCTCGATCGTTTCTCCCCCGCGACCCGTGAATGGTTCGCCGGCGCCTTCAGCGCGCCGACCCCGGCCCAGATCGGAGCCTGGGCGGCGATCGCCGGCGGCTCACATGTCCTCGTGGTCGCTCCGACCGGATCCGGTAAGACCCTCGCGGCCTTCCTCTGGGCGATCGATAGGCTGGCCACCACGACTCCTCCCGACGATCGAAGCCGGCGCACCCGCGTGCTCTACATCTCCCCCCTCAAGGCTCTCGCCGTCGACGTGGAACGCAACCTGCGCTCCCCGCTCGTCGGCGTCACGCAGACCGCAAAGCGGCTCGGGATGTCACCGCCGGAGGTGACCGTCGGGGTGCGGTCGGGCGACACCACGTCGAGCGACCGGCGACTGCTTCAACGCCTTCCACCGGACATCCTGATCACCACCCCGGAGTCGCTCTACCTGATGCTCACGGCCTCGGCGCGGGAGACTCTCCTGGGCGTCGAGACGGTGATCATCGACGAGATTCACGCCGTCGCCTCGACCAAGCGCGGTGCCCACCTCGCGCTGTCGCTCGAGCGCCTCGACCTGTTGCTCGAGAAGCCTGCTCAGAGAATCGGGCTCTCCGCGACGGTGCGCCCGCGTGAAGAGGTTGCCCGTTTCCTCGCCGGCGGCGCTCCGGTCACGATCGTCGCTCCCCCGTCGACGAAGAAGTTCGACCTGAGCGTGGTCGTCCCGGTGGAGGACATGACGGAGCTGGGCACGGCGCCGACGGTGCGCGAGGGCTCGGCGGCGACATCCACCGAGCCCGTTCAGGGCTCGATCTGGCCGCACGTGGAGGAGCAGATCGTGGATCGCATCCTCGAGCACCGCTCGACTATCGTGTTCGCGAACTCGCGCCGACTGGCCGAGCGGCTCACGGCGCGACTCAATGAGATCCATGCGGATCGCACCACCGCCGAGGTCCTCGAGGCAGATCTGGTCGGACCAGCGGGTGGATCCTCCCTCGTCCGCTCGGCCGGCGCCGGGGTCGCGGAGTCGCTTCGCGAGACTCCACGCCCCGTCGCGCCCCTCGCTCGCGCCCATCACGGCTCGGTGTCGAAGGAGCAGCGTGCCCTCATCGAGGATGATTTGAAGTCGGGGCGCCTGCGCTGCGTCGTCGCCACCAGCTCGCTCGAACTCGGCATCGACATGGGAGCCGTCGACCTCGTGGTGCAGGTCGAGTCGCCCCCCTCCGTCGCCAGCGGACTGCAGCGCGTCGGTCGGGCTGGCCACCAGGTGGGCGAGGTGTCGCGCGGCATCATCTTTCCCAAGCATCGAGCCGACCTCATCCACTCCGCGGTGGCAAGCGAGCGGATGTCGGCCGGGCTCATCGAGGCGATGCGTATCCCCCGGAACCCGCTGGACGTGCTCGCCCAACAGACCGTCGCCGCCGTGGCACTCGACTCCCTCGACGCGGACGATTGGTTCGATGCCGTGCGGCGCAGCGCGCCCTTCGAGAGCTTGCCGCGCTCGGCCTATGACGCCACCCTCGACCTGCTCAGCGGCCGCTATCCCTCCGACGAATTCGCGGAATTGCGCCCGCGCATCGTGTGGGATCGCGTCGCCGGCACGATCACCGGTCGCCCGGGAGCCCAGCGCCTCGCCGTCACATCGGGCGGAACGATTCCGGATCGTGGACTCTTCGGAGTCTTCATGGTCGGGTCCGCCACCGGGTCGACGAGCACCGGGGACCGGGCGCCAGCACGGGTCGGCGAGCTCGACGAGGAGATGGTCTACGAGTCGCGTGTCGGCGACGTCTTCGCGCTCGGTGCCACGAGCTGGCGCATCGAAGACATCACACACGACCGGGTGGTCGTCTCGCCCGCGTTCGGACAACCGGGCAAGGTGCCGTTCTGGAAGGGCGACGGCATCGGCCGTCCGGCCGAGCTCGGGCGTGCGATCGGCGAATTCACGCGAGAGATCGCGAGCGGATCGACGACGGATGCCCGCACCCGGGCCGTGCTCGGTGGGCTCGACCACCGCGCCGTCAACAACCTCGTTGCCTTCATCGACGACCAGAAGAAGGCGACCGGACACGTGCCGAGCGACCGCACCCTGGTCGTCGAGCGCTTTCGCGACGAGCTCGGAGACTGGCGCGTCATCCTCCATTCCCCGTACGGCATGCAAGTGCACGCGCCGTGGGCGCTTGCGATCGGAGCGCGCATCCGCGAGCGGTTCGGGCTCGACGGCGCCGCGATGGCCAGCGATGACGGAGTGATCCTCCGCATCCCCGACACCGAGAGCGAGCCCCCCGGCGCGGACCTGTTCGTGTTCGAGGCCGCCGAGTTGCGGGAGATCGTGACCGAGGAAGTGGGAGGGTCGGCACTGTTCGCCTCGCGATTCCGCGAGTGCGCGGCCCGGGCCCTGTTGCTTCCACGCTACAACCCGGGGCGTCGCTCACCGCTCTGGCAGCAGCGCCAGCGGGCAGCGCAGTTGCTGGATGTCGCGCGCAAATACCCGACCTTTCCCATCGTGCTCGAAGCGGTGCGCGAGGTTCTGCAGGATGTCTACGACCTGCCTGCGCTCTGCGAACTCGCCGAGCGGATCGAGAGCCGGCGCATCCGCATCGTCGAGACCGAGACGGAACAGGCCTCGCCCTTCGCGCGCTCCCTGCTCTTCGGATATGTCGCCGCGTTCATATACGAGGGCGACTCGCCGCTCGCCGAACGTCGGGCCGCCGCGCTATCGCTCGATCCCACTCTCCTCGCCGAGCTGCTCGGCCGAGCAGAACTGCGCGAGTTGCTCGACCCGGCGGTGATCGAGCAACTCGAGCTCGAGCTGCAGCGGCTCGCTCCGGATCGGCGCGCCCGAGACGCGGAGGGCATCGTCGACCTGCTGCGCATGCTCGGCCCGCTGACCGAGGCGGAGATCCTGCAGCGCCTCGACCCGGCGAGCGGGCTCGTGGATGCGGCGCTCGCTTCGGCCCTCGCCGCACTCACCCGATCGAACCGAATCTGGAGCGCCGGAAGTGGGCGCTTGGCCATCATCGAGGACGCCGCGCGCCTGCGGGACGCGCTCGGCACGCCGCTTCCGTTCGGCATCCCCTCCGCCTTCGTCGAACCGGTGGAGGATCCCCTCGGCGACCTGGTGAGCAGATACGCTCGAACCCACGCACCCTTCACGGTCACCGCGGCAGCTGATCGCTTCGGGCTGGGAACCGCGGTCGTGCTCGGCGCCCTGAGAAGACTCGCCACGCAGCGGCGCGTGGTCGAGGGCGAGTTCCGGCCGGGCGCGACCGGCAGCGAATGGTGCGACGTCGAGGTGCTGCGTCGTCTGCGCAGCCGTTCTCTCGCGGCCCTTCGTCACGAGGTCGAACCGGTGGATGCCGCGACGCTCGGTCGCTTCCTGCCGTCCTGGCAGCACGTGGTCGAACCGCTGCCCGGGGTCGACGGCCTCGCCGCGGTGATCGACCAGCTCGCCGGGGTCGCGTTGCCGGCATCCGCGTGGGAAACGTTGGTGCTCCCCGCCCGGGTGACGGACTATTCGCCGGTCATGCTCGACGAGCTCACCGCGGCGGGAGAGGTGATCTGGTCCGGCGGCGGCGCGCTTCCCGGAAACGATGGCTGGGTGAGTCTGCACCTCGCCGAAACCGCCGGCCTCACCCTGCCCGAACCGACCGGAGCGGAGACCACGGAGCTCCAGCGCTCGATCCTGACGAGCCTCACCGGCGGCGGGGCGTACTTCTTTCGACAGTTGTCCACTGCCGTCGGGAGCACCGACGACAGGGAGTTCCTCGCGGCGCTGTGGGACCTCGTCTGGTCGGGACTCGT
Source organism: Frigoribacterium sp. (assembly GCA_031360325.1). Taxonomy (GTDB): domain Bacteria; phylum Actinomycetota; class Actinomycetes; order Actinomycetales; family Microbacteriaceae; genus Lacisediminihabitans. The sequence goes on from JANMBI010000160.1 coordinate 14,310, forward strand.
CACCAATGACACGCTCTCTCCCCTTCGCTCCTACCTCGGGGCGACGACGACCAGAGCGCGGGCCGTCCCGCGGTCGCGGTCCTACCGCGGTCGGGGCCGCCCCACGATGCCGAGCGCCGGCGGTCCGCCGAGTGCGGCCGGGCGCTGGTCGCTGTTGCCCCTCGCGGAACCGGATGCCACGGTGCGCGGTGTCGCCACCGCCGAACTGCTCCTCGAGCGCTACGGCGTGGTCACCCGCGGAGCCGTCATGAGCGAGGGTATCCGCGGCGGATTCTCCCTGGCCTACCGGGTGCTCAGCGGTTTTGAGGAGACCGGTCGCGCGCGCCGGGGTTACTTCGTTGAGGGGCTCGGTGCCGCTCAGTTCGCCACCGGTGCCACCGTCGACCGCCTGCGCTCCTTCGCCCGCGAGCCCGACTCCGATCGTGAGCCGGTGGCGATCACCCTGGCGGCGAGCGACCCGGCCAACGCCTACGGGGCAGCGCTGGCATGGCCGGCTGCGGCCGCGGGAGGGGGAACCGATGATCCGAAGCGCGGTCACCGTCCCGGCCGCAAGGCCGGCGCGCTCGTCGTCATCGTCGACGGTGAACTCGCCCTGTATGTCGAGCGTGGCGGCAAGACGATGCTCACGTTCGCCGCGGGAGAGCACGCGGAGCGTGCTGCGGCGCACTCTCTCGCCGCGGTCATCCGGCGCTCCGGTGCTCGGCTCAGGGTGGAGCGCGTGAACGGCGGCTTCGTGATCGGCACCCGACTCGGCGCCGCCCTCGTGGAGGCCGGCTTCAGCGCCACCCCACAGGGCCTTCGGCTGCGCGGATGAGGGCGCAATGCGAAGCGTGACAGGACCCTGACATGCCGGAGGGCGACACCGTCTACCGCACCGCCGCGAATCTCGACGCCGCGCTGGCCGGAAGGGAGCTCGTCCGCTGCGACATCCGAGTCCCCGCCTTCGCCGCGCTCGATCTCACCGGCGAAACCGTGGACGGTGCGGTGAGCCGCGGCAAACACCTGCTGATCCGGGTCGGCGAGCACAGCATCCACAGTCACCTCAAGATGGAGGGCTCCTGGCACCTGTACCGACCGGGGTCCCGCTGGCGCCGACCGGCGTGGCAGGCGCGCGCCATCCTCGCCACCGCCGAGTGGGTTGCCGTGGGATTCCAGCTCGGCACCCTCGACGTGGTCGCGCGCGACGACGAGGAGAGTGTCGTCGGCTACCTCGGCCCCGATCTTCTCGGCGCCGACTGGAACCCGGATGCCGCGCTCCTCCGCCTCACCGCCGACCCGGCCCGCGCGGTCGGCCTCGCCCTGCTCGACCAGCGCGTGATGGCCGGGCTCGGCAATGTGTATCGCAATGAGCTGTGTTTCCTGCGAGGGGTGCGTCCCACGCGGTCGATCGGCGAGGTGGACAATCCGGAGAAGCTCGTCGCCCTTGCCCATCGGCTCATCGGCGCGAACAAGGATCGGGTGGAGCGAACCACGACCGGAGCGCTCCGCGGAGAGAACCTCTGGGTGTATCGACGCGAGCGGAAGGCGTGTCTGCGTTGCGGAACGACGATCGAGCACGGCACCCTCGGTGACACCGAACTCACCCAACGTGAGATCTACTGGTGCCCACGCTGCCAGAGTTAAGCTGAGTGTCTCGGAAGCGCGGCCGGGCAGCGGAAGTGACTCCCGATCCGAATCACGCCCGACTCAGCGGGAGCGGCGGCGCGTCGCGAGGAGAAAGATCGTTCCGGTGCCCGTGGCGAGGCCGAGCACGACGAGGAGGGGTGTCGCGATCGTGTAGATCATCACGAGACTGAAGTCGAAGCTGGTGGCTCCCGCCGTGTTGCTCAGACGGTCGATCCGATCGGCGATGAGGCGCACCATCACCAGCCCGGCACCCACGAAGGTCAGGCTGAGCGCCCAGAGCGCACTGAGAAACGGATCGAACCGCCGCCGCCCGGTCACCGGATCCGACCGGTCTGTCGATTCGGGCCGGTCGACCGCCGCCGCGGGGCCAGCGGGGGAAGAGGGGGCGGCGGGTGTCGATTCGAGGTCGGAGGCGGCCACGGTCAGGCGCGGTTCCGACGCCGCTTCGGTGACGCCGGCATCCGCGGGGACGTCCGGTGAGCCCGGGTGACGCGCCTGCACACTCGGGTCGTAGCCGGGCTGGAAGACCGGATTGAACCGCGGGTCGAAGCGGCTCTCGGTGGGGGGGTCCGTCATGGTGTATTCGATCCTAAGCGCCTCGGATTCGGCGCGGGAGAAATTTGCCGACCCACGGCCCGGAAGGCTCAGGGCAAAATGTTAGGGTGGCCTAAGTTGGGCCGCTAAAAACGCGCCGGTTCTCTTACTGAAGGGGTTCATTTTCCGATGAGCTACGTCAAATCCGCCCTGTTGGACGAAAGAGGATTCGTCATCCTTGACCGATACAACCAGGTCGCCGACCCGCAGGAGTGGACGAACCTCGAGTACGTCGACTGGAAGTCCTCCGGGGTGACCCGGTTCGCGCCACTGGCCAGCGCGCTCGGTGAGATCGAGGTCAACGGATTCTGGAACCACACTCCCCCGCGCACGGACAAGGATGGCCTCTGGATCGAATCACAGGTCGCGAAGGCCCCGAGCCTCACTGCCCGCGCAAAGGAACCGGGCGCCAATGTCGGCCGGTGCCGAGTGATCGAACTGCAGCCGAACGACTATGCAAACACTCTCTACAACCTGCACCAGGATGACAACAACCGGCTCAATCCCGACGGTACCGGCTGGATCGTGCGTGGTTTCTTCAACCTCACGGATGACCCCGAGTCCTTCCTGATCCTCCGCGAAGACCGCTTCAACCCCTCGACCGAGATTCGCATCGCTCTTCCGGCGGGTGCCCAGGTCATCGTCGACACCCAGCGCTTCTGGCACGCCGTCTGGCACACTGGGCCGGAGCCGCGCTACTGCCTGATCACGTCCTGGGAGTCGGGACCGGAGCTCGATGCCTACATCGCCACCCACCACGGCACCAACGTTCACGAGAATCCCTATCTCGCACCGGAGGCGATCGAAGCCGCCCAGGCCGAGGTGCAGCACCTCCTCGCCGAGCGCGCCGCGTCCCTCGCCGCACGGGGGAAGGCAGAGCGGGGCTCGGTCCACCCCGACGAGTAGACCCCGCCGATTGGCTCGAGAACCTCGGCGGGACCGTTCTCCGGCCTGGGCGAATCCCTTCACCAGAAAGAAAGCGGCACGAAATCAGGGTGTGTTCAGTCCTGGTTGGTGAAGGCGGCGTCGAAGGATGCCGTCGGCCGATCCCAGAGCAGGGACCGGATGAAGCCGATGGCCTCCTTCGCACCGTGCAGCCTGTCCATGCCGGCGTCTTCCCACTCGATCGAGATCGGACCGGTGTACCCGATCGACTCGAGAGCACGAAATGCGTCCTCCCACGGCACATCCCCGTGCCCGGTCGAGACGAAGTCCCAGCCGCGCCTCGGATCACCCCAGGGAAGGTGTGAGCCGAGCACTCCGGCGCGGCCGTTCTTCGGCCGCAACCGGGTGTCCTTGCAGTCGACGTGGTAAATGCGGTCCGAGAAGTCCACGATGAAGCCGACCGGGTCGATGTTCTGCCACATCATGTGGGACGGGTCCCAGTTCAGCCCGAACGCCTCCCGGTTGCCGATCGCCTCGAGCGTCCGCACCGTCGACCAGTAGTCGTAGGCGATCTCCGATGGGTGCACCTCATGCGCGAAGCGCACCCCTTCCGCGTCGAACACGTCGAGGATCGGGTTCCACCGGTCGGCGAAGTCTTCGAATCCCGCCTCGATCACCGATGCCGGCACCGGTGGGAACTGCGCGACGTACGGCCAGATCTTCGACCCGGTGAACCCCACCACCGTCTCAACGCCCATCTTGCGGGCGACTCTCGCGGATCGTTTCATGTCTTCGGCGGCGCGCTGACGCACCCCCTCGGCATCCCCGTCTCCCCAGATCCTCGGGCGCAGAATCGCCCGGTGGCGGAAGTCGATCGGGTCGTCGCACACCGCCTGACCGGCGAGGTGGTTCGAGATCGCGAAGACTCCGAGACCGTGGGCGTCGAGGATGTCGAGGCGCGACTTCAGATACGCCTCGTCCGTGTCGGCCCGTTCCAGATCCAGGTGATCTCCGGATGCCGCGATCTCGAGCCCGTCATACCCCCACTCCGCTGCGAGCCGCGCCACCTCCTCGAAGGATAGGTCGGCCCATTGTCCCGTGAATAGGGTCACCGGATGCGTGTGGGTCGCGGGAGATTTCGTCATGGTTGCACTCCTCAGGTGTCGATCCAGGTCGACGTGCGGGCGGATTCGAGCACCGCTGAGGTGAGGGTCACCGCGCGGAGCCCGTCGTCGAAGGTGGGGAGTCCGTCGCGGGCCTCGCCATCGATTGCGGCATAGGTATCGGCGACGAACGCATTGAATGCGTCCTGGTAGCCGAGCGGATGACCCGGCGGCAGAACGGAAAGCCGACGGGCGTCCGGGCTCAACCCCGGCTCGCGAACGAGCAGTTCGGAACCGCGCCGCCGCCCCAGCCAGAGGGTTTCCGGGCTCTCCTGGTTGAATTCGATCGTCTCCTCGGCCCCGCAGAGTTCGACGTAGAGGCGGTTCTTGCGACCCGGCGCGAGTTGAGACACCAGAAGGGTTCCGACGGCGCCGTCGCGAGTCTCGAACAGCACCGCGGCGAGATCCTCGGTCGTCACCGGGCGGCCAGACCGTTCGCCGAACACGGTGCGGGTGACCGCCTGCAACCGAGCGATCCGATCGCCGGTGATGAACTCGATGAGGTCACACAGATGTGATCCGATGTCCGCGAACGCACGGGACGGACCTCCGAGTGTCTCGTCGACCCGCCAGTTGTCGTCGGTCGATTCGAGTAGCCAGTCCTGGAGGTAGGAACCTCGGATTGTGAGCAACCGCCCGGTTTCGCCGGCGAGAACGCGCGCCCTCGCCTCGCGCACCATCGGGTGGAACCGGTAGACGAATGGCACCGTCGCGGTCACCCCCTCGGCCCTCGCGGCGGCGGCGAGGGCTTTCGCGTCGGCGGGCGAGGTGGTCAGCGGCTTCTCGCAGACGACATGCTTTCCCGTGCGAACCGCGGCGAGGGCGAGGGCGAAGTGGGACGAATTGGGGGTGACGATGTGGACCACGTCGATCGAATCATCGGCGATGAGTGTCTCGGCGGTCGGATAGGTCGACTCGAAGCCCAGAAGGTTGGCGGCTTGCGCCGAGGACTCTCGTGTCGATGAGACGATGCCGACGAGCGACGCGCGGGCCGCTCGTGCCGCGATGCTGTGCACCGCTGCCATGAACCCGCCCCCGACAAAGCCGACGCGACGGGTGATCACAGTGTCGCCACGCGGGGATCCCAGTCGATCGGCACCGGGGGTACCTTGTCGAAACTACTGGGAACGGTGATCGTCTCGCCCCGGCTCGCCGCCTCGGCGATCGAGACCATGACGTCAAGCACATGGAATGCCTGAGCTCCCGAGGCGCGCTCCGGGCGCCCCGCTCGGATGGCCTGGGCGAGCTCGGCGACACCGGTCCCTCGCGTGGCGAAGGATCCGGCCGCAGCGACCGCTCGACCGTCCTCGTCCACGCCGTCGAAGACGACGGATTCTCCGTCGAACCGGTTCGGATCGGGGAATTGAATCGTGGCCCTGGTACCGGAGACTTCGACGAATCCCGTGCGGGCGCGGTGTGACTCGAAACTGAAGATCGTCTGCGCCGACGCACCGCTCTCGAACTCGATGAGCGCGGCGTGGTGTGACGGCACGGTCACCGCGAATTCGGTTCCCGCTCGCGGGCCGGACCCGATCACGCGCACCGGGCGGGCGGTCGAAGCGGCGGCTGTGACCCGGTGCACGGGCCCGAATACCTGCACGAGGGCGGTGAGATAGTACGGCCCGATGTCGAAGAGCGGTCCGCCGCCCTCCTGGAAGAGGAACTCGGGATTCGGATGCCACGAGTCTGGGCCAGGCGACTGCATGAGCGCGAGGGCCGTGAGGGGCTCGCCGATGGCGCCGTCGGCGATGAGTCGCAGTGCCGTCTGCAGACCGGCACCGAGGAAGGTGTCCGGCGCGGTCGCAACTCTCAGTCCCCGCCGCTCCGCTTCGTCGAGAAGTCGACGCCCGCTCGCCCGGTCGAGAGCGAAGGGTTTCTCGGTCCACACGTTCTTGCCTGCCGCGAGCGCGGCGAATGCGACATCCACATGGTTGGCCGGAAGGGTGAGGTTGACCACGATCTCGATGTCGGGCCGGGCGAGCAGCTCGGCTACCGTTCCACTGCCGGGTACGCCGTATTTCGCGGCCTGCGCCGTCGCGCGATCGAGATCGATGTCCGCCACGAACAGCACCTCGAGGTCGGCGAATGTCGTCAGGTTGTCCAGGTACTCGCTGCTGATCACACCCGCGCCGATCACGCCGACGCCGACGCGGCCCGCGCCGATCACGCCGTGACCCCGTTCGCGGTGAGGTAGGCGAAACTGTCCCGCAGGGCATCAAACACATCACCGCTGAATCCGTCGAGTTCGACGACCCGCATCGCCTGCGGGGCCGCCGCGAGAATGGCCGGCACGTCCATCCGCCCAGCGCCGACGGCCAACTGATCCTCGTCGTCCGCGGTCACCGGACCGTCCTTCACATGGATGAGGCGCACTCGCGTGCCGAGTCTTCCCAGCAGTTCCACCGCCGGAACGCCCCCGACCTCCGCCCAGTAGGTATCGATTTCCAGCACGACGGACTCATCGAGGAGGTCGGCGAACACCTCGAGCGCCGGAACGCCGTCGATTCGATTCGACGCCTCCCACCAGTGGTTGTGATAGCCGATGGTGAGTTCGTGTTCGGCGCCGGCGACCGCGATCTCATTGAGCCGGGCAGCCGATTCGGAGATGTTCGCGCGCGTGGTCCAGAGGGCGCGATCGATGTGCGGGTCGATGAGGGTAGCCACCCCGATCTTCCGCGCGGCCGCGAAGATGGGGGCCAAGTCCTGGCCGAGAAGTCGGGCGTGGGCAGATGGCGCAGCGAGACCGACCGCGGGCAGAAGCTCGCTGTATTGATCCGCCTTGTCGACGAATCCGAAGAGCTCGACGTTGGCGAAACCCAGGTCGGCGATGCGTCGCAGTGTGCCGGGCAGATCGGCGGCGAGAGCCTCCCTCACGGTGTAGAGCTGCACGGAAAGTTCACCTGTGGGCACGTCGTCTCCTCATCGAGTTCATTGATCTTGCCCCGCGCGGCGTATTAGTCCCCACGTGCACGTGTCGAGTGTAAGACCCACTTATGTCGAATATCAATCAAAAGTCTGATGTTTGTCAGCCAGATGCGGGTTGGCCGTCGGCGCCGTGTGATTTACTAGCGAAATGGTAGTCCCGAAGAAACCGAGCCCCCTCGGGCTTGCCGGGGCGAGTGAGCTGTTCCAGGTGTTGCGCGATGGGGAGCCGCGAACGCGGGCGGCGCTCGCCGCCACGACCGGTCTGGCGCGATCCACCGTCGGCCTTCGCCTCGACGCCTTGCTCGATCTCGGACTGATCGGCCCCATCGGGGACGGCGAGTCGAGCGGTGGCCGGCCGCCGTCCCGATTCGCCCTCAACCCGACCGCACGAGTCGTCGTCGGTGCCGACCTCGGCGCGACCCACGCGACCATCGCCGTTGCCGACCTGAGCGGCGCCATTCTGCGACGACATCGCGAGGTGCTTCCCATCGAAGACGGGCCGGAGCGAGTGCTCGGCTGGCTCGAGGAGGAAACCCGCACGCTGCTCGCCGACGCCGGCCACAGC
>JANMBI010000233.1:0-9730 GCA_031360325.1 Frigoribacterium sp.
TCGTAGACCTGTTGATTGGCGGGTTCCGAAGAAACGATGCCGACAATGCCGCACATTCGCGGTGAGTCTCCAGACCGTAGAGTTGGGGGTGATTTACCGCAAGTCTTTCACGCTTTACGAACGGACAACGAATGGCGGACAAGTACGCCGAAGCGGGCGTCGATACGGCGGCCGGCGATCTGGCCGTCGAGCTGATGAAGTCGGCAGTGTCGGCGACCCACGGACCACGGGTCACGGGCGGGGTCGGCGGTTTCGCCGGGCTCTTCGACGTGTCGTTCCTCAGGGGTTTCGTGCGGCCGCTTCTCGCGACATCCACCGACGGCGTGGGCACCAAGGTGGCGATCGCGCAGGCCATCGACAAGCACGACACCATCGGCATCGACCTGGTGGGCATGGTGGTCGATGACATCGTCGTGGTCGGCGCGACCCCCCTCTTCATGACCGACTACATCGCATGCGGCAGGGTGGTACCGAGCCGGATCGCGGATATCGTCGCCGGCATCGCGCGCGGCTGCAGCGAAACGGGAACCGCGCTGATCGGCGGCGAGACCGCGGAGCATCCGGGTCTCCTCGGACCCGATGACTACGACGTCGCCGGCGCCGCAACCGGAGCCGTGGAGTCGGGAGCGCAGCTCGGGGCGCACCTGGTGACAGAGGGCGATGTCGTCATCGCGATGGCGTCGTCCGGGCTGCACTCCAACGGCTATTCCCTCGTGCGGCACGTGCTCGCCCGTCGCGGCATCGGCTTCGCCGAGCGGTCGGATGAGCTGGGCGGCCTTGTCGGCGAGGTGCTGCTCGAGCCGACTCGCCTCTACACGTCACCGTTGCTCGGCCTGCTCGCCGATGTCCCGGGCGCGGTGCACGCGCTCAGCCACATCACCGGGGGTGGCATCGCTGCCAATCTCTCTCGCGTGCTTCCCGTCGGATGTTGGGTCGAGCTCGAGCGGAGCACCTGGTCGCCGGAACCGGTGTTCCGGGTGCTCGCCGAGTGGGGGTCGATGACCCTTGAAGAGACCGAGGGCACCTGGAATCTCGGCGTCGGCATGGTCGCGATCGTGGCGGCGCCCGCCGCCGAGGCGGTCATTGCGCGGCTGGGGGCTGGCGGCATCCCGGCGTGGAAACTCGGTGCCGTGTCGCTTGTGCCTCGCGACATCACCGGTTTCGAGCAGGGTGCCAAGGGGGTAGACGGCGGAGCGGTGAGGCTGGCGGGTCGCTACCGCGACTAGGTCGCGGTGGGATCGGTCTGCGTTGAGGGGCGGTACCGGCTAGGCGGTCTTGTTCTGGTCCGTTTCGTAGCGGTCGGAATCGTACTCGTCGACATCGTATTCCGCGGCACCGTATTCGGCCGCACTGTATTCGGCGGCCGAAAACTCGGAGACATCGGGCGCGTGGCTGCTCGCGCTGAACTCCGGCCACTTCTCGAGGTCTTCCTCGAGTTTGGGGTCGATCGGAGCCCCGGTGACGGGATGCGTGAGTTCGCGTTCGAGCGCGTTGTAGTTGGTGTCCGGGCTGAAGTACTTCAGCTCACGAGCCACCTTGGTGTGCTTTGCTTTTTGACGGCCGCGCCCCATGGCTTGACCCCCTCACGATTCCTGCCCGGGCGAACGGAGCCTCAATTGGCGATGAGCTGCCCGGGATTGACCAAATAGGGAACTACAAAAACTAAACCCCAACTTTAGCATGCGCCCGCAGCTCGGCCGCGTCCGCGATCCGCACCCCTCCCGGCGGCTAACGTAGGGGCGTGACATCCTCGCCTGGCTCCCCCTCGGTCGTGGTGATCGGCGCGGGACAAGCGGGACTTTCGGTCTCCTACTACCTCCGCAAGCTCGGCCTTGAGCCGGGCTCCGATTTTGTGGTTCTCGACCGCGGTCCGGGCACCGGGGGCGCCTGGCAACACCGCTGGCCGGCCCTCCGCATCGGTTCCGCCCACCACATCAACGACCTTCCGGGCATGGATGAGCTCGGCATCGGTTTCGACACCGCCGATCGCACCCGGCCGGCGAAGGATGTCGTGGCCGAGTACTACGCGCGGTACGAGGAGCACTACGAACTCCGGGTGCGGCGGCCGGTCGACGTGAAGAGGGTCTTCAATCGAGGAACGGACCTGATGGTCGGTTTCGAGACGGCCACCGGGATCGGTGGGATCCAAACGGATGTGGTGGTCAATGCCACCGGAACCTGGGGTTCCCCCTTCGTTCCCTGGTATCCGGGACTCAACGAATTCGCCGGACGGCATGTGCACACCGCCGCCTACTCCGCCGCGACCGAGTTCGCGGGCAAGAGCGTCGTCGTGGTCGGTGGGGGCACCTCGGCGATCGGCTTTCTGCTCGAGCTCGAGGACGTGGCATCCGAGCTCACCTGGGTGTCGCGTCGACCGATCGAGTTCCTCGACGAGGGAGTGCTCAACATGGAGGACGGCGCCGCAGCGGTCGCCGCCCAGGATGCCGCGGCGCGAGCCGGGCGGGCGCTGCCGAGCATCGTCAGCGGCACCGGTGTCCCGCGTACCCGGCGCATTCAGGCCGGGATCGAACGAGGCACCCTGGTGGCGAAGCCGATGTTCAGCTCCATCGAACCGGGCGGGGTGCGGTGGCCCGACGGAACATTCCAGGCCACGGATACGATCGTCTGGTCGACCGGTTTCCGGCCGGAGCTACGTCATCTCGCCCCCCTCAAGTTGAGAGAGAAGGAGGGTGGCGTGTCCGTCGGCTCCGGATCCTCGTGGAAGGACGGTCGCATATTCTTCGCGGGGTATGGACCGCAGGCGAGCACGATCGGGGCGAACCGCGCCGGGCGCCAGATAGCCCGCCAAGTGGTGGCCATGCTCTCGCACCGCTAGCAGCATCCGCCCCCGGTCCGACCGCCGAAAACGCAGGACATCCGCCACCAGTAGGGCGTTTTCGCCGCCAAACAGGCCCACCGGTGGCGGATTTCCTGCGTTTTCGGCAGGGCGGCGGGGGCGGCGGGCCGGGGTCACTCCACCTGCACGGTCGCGCCGGAGGAGGAGACGACCTCCCCGGCCGCATTGACCGACACCGCGACATCCGCCCCGCCGAAGCGCAGCCCGGTCACCGAGAGCGCCCCGACCGTCGCGACCGGCGAGACACCGAGGGTCGCGGATGGTGCGTCCGGGCGTAACCCGAGGGTCGAGGCCAGCACCGACACCGCGGCGGCCGCCGACCAGGCCTGCGGGCGGCACGCGGCGGGATACGGTACCGGGCGCGCGAACTCGGTCGCCGCATCGCCGGAGTGAAGCTCGGGCATCCGGTAGTCGAATCCGGAGGCGGCGGTGAGCAGCCCCGAGACGAGGGAGGTGGCTTCGGCCGTGAATCCCTCCCGGGCGAGCCCGGCGATCGCGATGGCCGTGTCGTGCGTCCAGACGCTTCCGCCGTGGTAGCTGAGCGGCCAGTAGCCGTCGGAGTCCGTTGACATGGTGCGAAGTCCGAATCCGGAGTTCATCTCCGGGGAGGCCAGGCGCCGCGCCACGAGAGCCGCCTGTCGCGGATCGAGAAGTCCGGTGCCGAGGAGGTGACCGATGTTGCTCGTCACCGTGTCGACGCGGCGCTTCTCGGAATCGAGCGCGATAGCCGGATAGGCCCCGGCCGGGTCGTCGATCCAAAAGGTCTCATGGAACCGCGCTCGCAGTCGAGCGGCCCAGGCGCGCCATTCGGCGGCGCCGTCGACTCCGAAGTGTTCGAGCAGATCGGCTCCGCCGATGGCGGCCTCGTAGGCGTAGGCCTGCACCTCGCAGAGGGCGATCGGGCCGTCGGCGAGGCGGCCGTCCCGCCACTGCACGGAGTCGCCGGAGTCTTTCCAACCCTGGTTGGCGAGTCCGCGCCCCGTGCCGTCGACGTACTCGAGCAGCCCGTCGCCATCGGCGTCGCCGAAATCGCGCATCCATTCGAGGGCGGCCACCAGGTGGGGGAGCAGAACCACGACCTCCGGCTCCGGAAGCCCCCACTTCCAGGCGTCGTGCAGGAGGCAGGCCCAGAGCGCAGTGGCGTCGACCGTGCCGTAGTAAAGCGGAGGCAGCGATATTCCGGAGCCGAGCACCTCGAGGACTCCGCGGCGCAGCTCGTGCATGATCTTTCCCGGCTGTTCCGCCGTCTGGGGCACCTCTTCCGTTCCCTGAAGGCCGGCGAGCACGCGCAGGGTGTCTCCGGCCAGGGTTGTTCCGAGGGGGAGCATGAACCGCGCGGCCCAGAGCGAATCGCGACCGAAGAGCGTGAAGAACCACGGGGCGCCGGCGGCGAGGAATTCGAATGCCGGATCCGCGACGGTGGACAACCGGAGGGCGTCGAGATCGGCCAGCGCGGTTCCCAACCAGCGGGCGAGACGGTCGTCGCCGGAGGTCACGGTCGGTATCGACCACCGGGCGGGGGTCGTGGAACCGATCACGACGGCGTTCTCGTCGCTCGCGACGAGCGACCATCCGACAGTGACCGTCCCATTCGCGGGCACGGTGACCGGCCAACTCAAATCGAGGACATCGCCCCGGATGAGGAGGGTCGCGCCCGGGGCGGCGAGCGACGCCGATACGGAATCGTTGCCCCAGGTGGCGGAGGTTCCTTCTACGGCGATCGGCACGGGAGGGATCGCGAGGCCGCCCTTCACCTGGTCGACCGAGGCGAGGTCGGCGGTGAGTCGCACGCTGACGATCGTGTCGATGGGCTCGTGCAGGGTGGATTCAAGTCGGATCGCCTCCGAGAGACCGTCCACCCCCACGCGGCGACGGTGCGTCGCCCGCACCCGCGGATCGGCAGCGCGGTCGTCGAGGTGTCGGAGGAGTGCGACGAAGGCGACGGCATCCGATCCCTCGGGGATGCTGGCGATGGTCTCGCCCCGCTCCCCACCGACGGTCATCTCGAGTGTTGCGAGAAGTCGGGTGTCAGACAGGTAGAAGCCATGAATGGGCGCCGAGCCCATCGCCCCGTCCGAGCCGGACCAGGCCTGCGCCGGGGCCCGAAGGACGAGCGTTTCGTTGTGGAGGAGGGGCTGCACTGGGTGGGTCATCGTTGCGTCTCGACTCCTCTGTGGATGGGCCCGATCAAAAGACCGGTCGTGCGTGGCATTGACAATGCGATCACCTGATGTAACCTAACACCAAGAATTGGAACGATCAAAGTTTGATTCCCGGTCCCTTCGGATTCATTCGCAGCGAATTTCGCCGCAAGACTTGAACGATCCAATCGACGAATCAGCACCACGAATTTCGACCGCACGATATCCGCAGCACGATTCTCGGCAGCCAAAGGAGGCGGCAGTGGGACAGCTCCCGACAGTGGAGGATGTGGCGCTCCTCGCGAGCGTTTCGCGCCAGACCGTGTCCAACGTGCTGAACACTCCGGCCATCGTGAAGCCCGCCACTCGCCAGCGCGTAGAGGATGCGATCAGCCAACTCGGCTACCGACAGAATGCGTCCGCGCGCCGTCTACGCACTCAAAAATCCTCCACCATCGGCATCCGCCTAGACCCCATGGTCAACGGAATTTCCGGCTCCGTACTCGACCGCTTTCTGCACGCCCTCACCGAGCAGGCCGACGCCCGCGGCATGCGGGTGCTGCTCTTCACCGCGCCGACCCCCGACGAGGAGATCGAGCAGATCCGACGGCTGCGGGATGGCTCGGACGTCGATGCGTTCGTGCTCACCGCCACCTTTCACGGCGATCCGCGCACCGAATGGCTCATCGAGAACCGCGTGCCGTTCGCCACCTTCGGTCGTCCCTGGGGGATAGACGACATGAACGACCCGCAGCATCTGTGGGTCGACGTGGATGGCTCGGCCGGCCTCCGCGCCGCCACCGAACACCTTCTGGACGGGGGCGCTACCCGGGTGCATTACCTCGGCTGGCCAAGCCCGTCGGGCACCGGTGACGACCGCCGCCGTGGGTGGGCCGACGCGATGCGAGAGCGGCTCGGGCTCGACGAGGCCGGTCTCGCCGCACTCCACCACGTCACGGTGGAGGATGTCGCCTCGGCCACCGCGGTAGCGACCGCGCTCCTCACCGCCGAGCCGGACATCGACGGTCTGGTCTGCGTTAGCGACTCGCTCGCGCTCGGGGCCATGATCGCCGCGGCATCCGCCGGTCGTCCCGATCTCCCGATAATCGGCTTCGACAACACACCGATCGCCCAGGCGGTGGGGTTCTCCAGCATCGAACAGTCCCTCGGCGAGGTCGCTGCTGGCGTGCTCGAACTGCTGATGGGCGCGACCGGGAGCGATCTCATCGGCCGCACCCCCAGTCCGGGCGAAGCCCATCGACTTGTCACCCCGCAGCTCATCGTGCGCCGTCCCCACAACCTTCCAATCTGAACCGACCAGCACCAACGACATCACCGAGTGTCCACACGAAGGGAAACACCAATGAACAACAGCAGAAAATGGGGCACCGCGCTCCTCGCGGTCGGAGTGGCGGCCACTCTCGCCGCGTGCTCGTCCGGAACCGGCAGCACCCCCGCCGCGGCGAACAAACCGCTCACCATCCTCATCGGATCGAGCGGAAAGGCGGAGACCGCCGCCGTGCAGGCGGCCGCGGACTCGTGGGCAAAGGCCAACAAGACCACGGTGACCGTCACGGCCGCGAGCGACCTCGGGCAGCAGCTCGGCCAGGGCTTCTCCGGCGGCAACCCGCCTGACCTCTTCTACATGAGCTGGGACCAGTTCCAGACCTACGCGAGCAAGAAGTACCTCGAGCCCTACGCCGCGGCGCAGCCGAACAAGAACGCCTTCTATCCGGCACTCAAGAAGGCGTTCACCTACAACAACACCTTCTACTGCGAGCCGAAGGACTTCTCCACCCTCGGTCTCATCATCAACTCGGACAAGTGGGCGGCCGCCGGACTCACCACGGCGGACATCCCCAAGGACTGGGCTCAGCTCGAAACCGTCGCCAAGAAGCTGACCACCGCGGACACCGTCGGGCTGAGCTTCGGGGCCGAATATGCTCGCATGGGCACGTTCATGAACCAGGCCGGAGGCTCCCTTGTGTCCAAGGACGGCAAGACCGTCACCGCCGACACGGCCGCGAACGTCGCCGGACTCACCGAGGTGAAGAAGCTCGCCACCGAGGGTGTTCTCAAGTTCCCCGCCGCGCTCGGCGCCGGCTGGAGCGGAGAAGCGCTCGGTAAGGGCAAGGCCGCGATGGTGATCGAGGGTCCGTGGATCAGCGGCCTCAAGCTCGACTACCCGAACCTCAAGTACACGGTGGCGGAACTTCCGGCGGGTCCGGCAGGAAAGTCCACCTTCACCTTCAGCAACTGCTGGGGCATCCCCGCCCAGTCGAAGACGGCAACCGAAACCGAAAGCCTGGTCAAGTCGCTCACCGCCGACTCCCAACAGCTCAAGTTCTCGGCGGCGTTCGGGGTCATCCCGAGCACGATCAGTGCCGCTAAGACCTACGCCACCACCTATCCGGCCAACGCGGCCTTCGTAAAGGGCAACGACTACGCCGTGAGCCCGGTCGCGTTCGCGGGTGCCGCGACCGTGATCGCCGACTTCAACTCGAAGCTCGAATCGATCGCGACCGTTGACCCGAAGGCGATTCTCGCCGCTCTGCAGACGAACCTCCAGACGGCGCTCAACACGGCAAACGGCAAGTAAGCACGACGCGGGAAGGGCAGGGTACGACCATGATCCAGCTGCAGACAAGAGGATGCGGACGATGACATCGAATACCCTGCCCCGACCCGGCAATCCCGGGCCCGGCAACCGCCGGCCCGGGCGCACCGGAGACCGCGGCCGCGGCATCCGAGGGGGTGAAGGGCGCTACGGCTGGCTCTTCACCGCCCCGGCGATCGGGATCATCGGCGTCTTTCTGGTGCTACCGATCCTCCTCGCCCTGTGGGTGAGCGTGAGCGACTGGGGCGGCCTCGGATCGCCGCTCAACTCTCAGGTGTCGTTCGTTGGCGGCAAGAACTTCGCCCACGTGCTGACCGCCGGAGGTCTCGCCGAAAAGGACTTCGGCACATCGATCCGCAACAACTTCTGGTTCGTGGTTTTCGTCGTACCGCTGCAGACCGCCCTCGCCCTCTTCCTCGCGGTGCAGGTGAATCGGCGCGTGTTGCGCGGACGCAGCTTCTTCCGAACCGCCTTCTACTTCCCCTCGGTCACCAGCGCGGTCGCCATCACCGGCATCTTCGCCTTCCTGTTCGCATCGACCGGAACCGTCAACTCGGTGATCGCCGCACTTGGGGGCGCCGGACCCACCTGGTTCGCCGACCCCCGGGGGCTGTTCCACATCGTGGCCGGGTTCTTCGGGGTGGGCGACAATCCCCCGGCGCTCTCGGCATCGCCGTTTCTCGAACTGACCTGGTGGCAGTGGCTTTCGGGGCCGAGCGTTGCGATGTGCGTGATCATCTTCCTGGTGATCTTCACCACCTCCGGGACCTTCATGCTGCTCTTTCTCGCCGCCCTCCAGAACATCGGGGTGGAGGTGGAGGAGGCATCGCTCATCGATGGAGCCGGCCCGTTCCGCAAATTCTTCTCGGTGACGCTTCCCATGCTGCGACCGACCCTGTTCACGGTCCTCACCCTCGGTGTCATCGGCACCTGGCAGATCTTCGATCAGATCTACATCCTGGGTCAGGGCAAGCCGGCGAAGACCACCCTGACTCCCGCCTTCCTCGCCTATCAGGCCTCGTTCAAGGATCTCAACTGGGGAGACGGCGCCGCCATCTCCTTCATCCTGTTCGCCATCATCGTTTCGCTCACCGTCCTGCAGCGGATCATCCTGCGCGATCGAAACAAGGAGCGTCTCGATCGGTCCATGTCGAGACTGCTCGCCGCAGAAAAAGCCACCCCGGTCGGAGGACAGCACCCATGAGCACTTCAGCCCTACCCGCCGACGTCGGTGCCGCCGTCCAGTCGACGATCGTGCGCACTCCACCGAAAAAGCCGAACGGCGCTCGGCGCGCCTGGCAGCGCTTCCGCATCGGCTCGGTTTTGAGCTACGCGATGCTGATTCTGTTCGCCGCGGTGTACATTTACCCCTTCCTCGTGGCCGTCGCGTCCTCATTCAAGACGGATGGCGACGCGACAAGCAATCCGCTGTCGCTCATCCCGCAGACCTGGACTGTCGCCGCGTACCAGCAGCTGTTCACGGGTTCGCCGCTCCCGCTCTGGGCGCTCAATTCGGCGTTCATCGCGATCGTGCTCACTTCTGGCCGGGTGTTCTTCGACTCGCTGGCCGGCTATGCCCTCTCGCGGCTCAACTTCCGCGGGCGCACCGTCGTCTTCAGCGCGCTGATCGCGGTCATGGCGGTGCCGAACGTCGTGCTGCTGATTCCGCGCTTCCTCATCCTCAAGCAGTTCGGGCTCTACGACAGCTACGCCGGAATGATCATCCCGCTGATCGTGGACGCGGGCGGCATCTTCATCATGAAGCAGTTCTTCGAGTCAATCCCGGTGAGCGTGGAGGAGGCGGCCCGTATCGACGGGGCCGGGATCTTCCGCACCTTCTGGACCATCGTCCTGCCGATGGCCCGTCCCGCACTGATCACCCTGTTCATCCTGAGCTTCCAGGGGTCCTGGAATGAATTCGGTGCGTTCGTCGTGTCCCGGCAGAACCCCGACCTGAACACGCTCACCACCGGTATCGCGAGCCTGTTCTCTGGCCAGCTCGGGTCGGGCAATCAGTTTCCGCTGAAGCTCGCCGCCGCCATCCTCATGACGATCCCCGTCGCGGTGATCTTCTTCATCTTCCAGCGAAAGATCATGAATACCACCGAGGGCGGC
>JANMBI010000024.1:0-14202 GCA_031360325.1 Frigoribacterium sp.
GGGCTGGGCCGTGGCCGGTCCGGCACGGGATGCGGATCGCCCGCGGCAGATGGAGCTGTACGCCCCCTACACACACGCATCGACCTATGGGACCGGATTGGGCGCGCAGCTCCTCGTCGCCGTCCTCGGCTCGGAGAGGGCGTGCGTCTGGGTGCTCGAAGGGAACCGGCGGGCACGTTCGTTTTACGCGAAGCACGGCTTCGGCGCCGATGGCGCGCGCAGAGCGCTGGAGGGCGAGCTATCTCGCGTTCCCGAGATCAGGATGGTACGGGGGAGGGTTCTCCGCGAATCACCGCGGGAAAACTGAGCTCCGGGATCCGCATACAGTGGTACCCGCGGCCGTCGTCGACGCGCCCCACGATGCTCGACGGCGAGTCGTCACATTCCCTTCGACTCTCGAACGGTTACGTCATCCCGTGAACGCTCTCTCTCCCGCCCGGACCCGACTTGCCCTGCTTGCGCTTGCCCTCGGCGGATTCGGGATCGGCTCGACGGAGTTCGTCGTGCTTGGGCTGCTTCCGAACATCGCTCACGACCTTCTGCCGACCCTCTACGCTCGATCGCCGGAGGCGGCGAACGCGCAGGCCGGATGGCTCGCCTCCGCCTATGCGCTCGGGGTGGTGGTCGGCGCCCCGACGATCGCCGCCGTCGCGGCGCGGTTTCCCCGCAAGAAACTCCTGCTCGTGTTGGCCGCGGCATTCACCGGTGGCACTGTGCTCTCCGCGGTGCTTCCCACCTTCGGACTGGTGCTCGCCGCGCGATTTCTCGCGGGTCTGCCGCACGGCGCCTACTTCGGCATCGCCTCTTTGGTGGCGGCATCCCTGATGGGCCCGGGCAAGCGTGGCGCAGGGGTCGCCTACGTGCTCTCCGGGCTCACGATCGCGAACGTCATCGGCGTCCCGGCCATCACCTTGCTCGGTCAGCACGCGGGTTGGCGAGTGGCGTACCTCGCCGTCGCGGGGATCTTCGCCCTCACCTTCGTGGCCCTCGCCGTGCTGCTTCCCCACCAACCGGGGGATGCGACAGCGACGATGGCACGGGAGCTTCGAGCATTCGGGCGCTCCCAGGTCTGGCTCACGCTCCTCACCGGCGCGATCGGCTTCGGTGGTTTCTTCGCTGTGTATACCTTCATCTCCCCCCTGTCGACCGACGTCGCGAGACTTCCCCTCATCTTCGTGCCGGTCGTGCTCGTTGTCGTTGGGCTCGGCATGACCATCGGGAACGCCATCGGAGGGCGGGCAGCCGACTCGAATGTGGTACTCGCCATCTACTCCTTCTTCGGGCTCTTCATGGTGGCTCTCGCCGGGCTCGCCCTCACCGCCCACACCCTGCCCGGACTTCTCGCCTTTGTCTTCCTGGTCGGGTTCTCCGCGGCGGGGATCTCCCCGGCCATCCAGACGAGGCTCATGGATGTCGCGGGGGACAGCCAGACCCTCGCCGCGGCCGCGAACCACTCGGCCCTCAACATCGGCAACAGTCTTGGTGCCTATCTGGGCGGCCTCACCATCTCGGCCGGTCTCGGATATGTCTCACCGGTGTGGGTGGGCCTGATGCTGTGCGTGCCCGGTGTGGCACTGGTCACGTGGAGCGTGTTGTTGCAACGGCACCGCGGCGGAGCCCTCCGCGGATCGCGCCATACGCCGAGGATCCCCCTGGCGGCCGAGTAACCGGCGGTGCGGCGGACTCACTAGCGGCCGGTGTAGCCGGCCGTTAGCCGGCCGATTGGGTCCGGAAGCCGACGGGTCGACGTCAGAAGCTGTTCGGCGCGTCCGTGGAGAGGAGAATGCCGTCTTGGATCGCGCGCTTGCGCAGCGCTACCTTGGTGCCGACGTCGATCCCGGCGACGCGATACTTCTCGCGGATCCGCTTCAGGTAGCTCTTCGCCGTCTCCTCGGAGATGCCGAGCTGGAAGGCGACCGCCTTCACCGGCTCACCCCCGCCGTAGAGGGCCATCACGCGACGTTCCTGCGCGCTCAGCTTCGGAGCGCCGCCCACGTCTCCGGCGTTGAGGGCGAGGTCGAGCTCGGCCGACACGAAGGAGTCGCCGTTCGCCGCGGCGCGGATGGCCTCGACGATCATCTCGGCATCCTCACTCTTCACCAGATAGCCCAGCGCGCCGGCAGCGAGCGCTTCCCGCACCACGTTGGGTTCGGAGTAGGTGCTCATGAGCACCGTCTTCACGCCGGTTGTCTTCAGTGTGGAGATCTTGAGGGAGATCGGAATGTTGTCTTTGAGGTCGAGGTCGAGCAGAACCACGTCGACCGGGAATTCTCCGTGGGTGAGAAGATCGGGCCAGGTGGAGACCGCCGCGACCATGTTGATGTCGGATGCGGCGTTCCTGATCCACTCGGTGAGCGCTCCGAGAAGCATCTTGTGGTCGTCGACAAGGGCGAGGCGAATACGGTCGTCGGTTTCTGACACGAGGCTTTCCATTCTGTCGACGCTGCTGTACCGATGCTATTGGTCGGCGGGGTTGGTGACGACGCACTCGATTTCGACACGCAGGCTCGAGTTCTTCGTCGAGTCGAGGAACCGACCGACTTTGCCGATGGCGTCCCAGGTCGCGGGGTCCACCCGGTTGCGCGGTACTGCCGTGGTGGCGATGACGATGGGCACGGTGATTCTCTTCGATCCGGGATCGGGAATCGCGGTGACCGGACCGATCGTCACCTGCGCGGTCGGCGTGGCCTTGCTCTGATCGCTGACCAGCAACCAGACGGCGGCGAGGAGCCCGTCTCGTTGCTTCGGGCCGAGGAGCCCAGCGAGACTGCCCCGATCGGCGAGCGTCACCGACTTGCCCAACTGCTCCGATTCGGTGATGGCGTGATACAGCCAGGTCTCGCGCCTTCCCTCGATCAGGTGCAATCGGAGCTCGGTGGCGAGGGAGGCGGCGGTAGATGCGGTCTTGGGTGACAGCGGGAGCTTCGTGCGGCCCGTCGCCACCGATTCGAGCAGCTCCTCGGCGGCGAGGTCGAGGCGGGCGAGTTCCTCTGAGGCGAGCATCCCGACCGCAAAGCGCGGCGCCGATACGGTGCTCTGCACGAGAACGCGATCGAGCTCGAGCTGCACTATGCGGCGGAACCGACGCACGATGTAGAGCCCGAACAGCACGGGCATGACCGCCGTGGCGATGAGCAGGATCTGTTCGGGGAGGTTCACCGGGCTCAGCTTCGTCGAGAGCACGACAGCGACGAGCAGGATCAGCCCAAGGGCGGATGCGGCGGCCAACAGCTCGCGACCGCGGCGCAGGGTGAGCGCGGCGAGAAGGCCGAAGCCCACGGATCCGGAGGCCGTGGCGTAGCGCCCCAGGTTATGAAGAGGCCAGACGGCCACCAGGTCGAGCACGACCACACCGGCGAGCGCGAACAGAAAGACGCCGAAGAGCCAGTCGGGCATCCGCTCGCCTCGGGTGGCGATCGTCACCGTGAGGCCGACGAGGGTGAGCGCGTACAACAGCCATGCCGCGATGGCGGGAGCGATAGACGGATAGTCGCCGGCATGGGTCAGGAACATGCCGATGCCGTATACGCCCTGGAGTGCCGCGAGCATGCTGGCACCCACACCGAGGTGTGCGGTTCCGAGGCTCGCCCCCCTCGCGCTCGCCTGACGCATGGCGCGACCGGCGGTGGAGCCGGCAGGGACGCCGGCTCGGTTGCGCTTGCCGAGGATCACGCCGAGAGTGTTTTCCTCGGCGCGGGCGAATTCGCTCACTTGGGCACCTCGAGCACGACGGTGGTTCCGGCTCCGGGGGAGGAGAAGAGTCTCGCGTTGCCGCCGACATCCTTGAGCCGGGCGACCACCGAGTCTTTGAAGCCGAGCCTGGCCTCGTCGATATCCGAGATGTCGAAGCCGACGCCGGCGTCGGTCACCATTGCTCTGACCGTCGATTCGTCATCGGTGATGGTGACGTGGGCATCGGTCACCCCCGCGTGCCGTCGCACGTTTTCGAGGCATTCGGCCAGTGCGAGCAGGAATGCGTCCAACACCTCGCTCGGGAGCAGCACCTGCCCGGTTCCGTGCCAGCTCACTTCCAATCCCATCCGCCCGAACCGCTGTTTCACCGATTCGAGGGTGGTTCCGAGCGCCGTCTCCTCGACCGGCTCCAGGTTGTAGTCGCCGGATGATTGCGGCGCCGGTGAGGCGCCGAGCCTCAACTGGCGGAGGAGTCGGGCGTCTTCGCCGGCCTGCTGCTGCAGGGCGGAGGGAGCGACTCCCACCCCGGAGTGGGCGAGCAGCGTGAGAGTGGCGAGCACGGTGTCGTGGAGGAGTCTCGCGCCCTGCCGCCGCTGCGCCTCGGTCTCGCTCGCCTGTCGCTCCGCACGGTGGGCTCGACCGATGCTGTAGATGCGACGGGCGGCACGGGGGATGCTTGCCGAGAGCCAGTATCCGAAGACGGCGGCGAGGGCCCAGCCGGCGGTGATGGCGGCATCCTGCACCGAGATGAAGCCGGGGATGGCCAATTCGGCCAGGGTGACCGTCGCGAGATAGCTGAGCACGAGCAGAACGAAGCGACCGAGACTGGATGTGAGCACGACGGCGAACGAGGCGATGGCACCGGCTGCAAGCGGCACGATCGCGGTGCCGAGCGATGGCCCGGCCTGGGGCTCCCCGGGCAGCTGCACGACCGCCAGAATCCCCAACCCCGAGACGATGCCGATCACCACCCAGAGCAACCCGGTGGTGAGCCCCACACGATACTGGCTGAAGGCGAGCACGGCGAACAGCGGGATGGTGGAGAGCAGGGTGGTGAGGGGAACAACACCGGGAATGGCGAAACAGATGAGGGCCACCACGGTTGAACCGAGGCCGATGAAGCGGGCGGAGCGCTGCACCAGACGATCCCGCTCTTTGGCGATGAGTTCCACAGAGCAATAGTCACACATCGGCACACCCATTGGGGCGCGACATCGCGGAGCCCGAACCCGACTCCCGGAGCCCTACTCCGGGGTGATCCAGCCCTCACGGATACCGTGGCTCCGGAGCAGGATCTTGGTGCCGAGGTCGATTCCGATGTCCCGGTATTTTCGGCGGGCTCGCTTGATGTAAGACTTCACCGTTTCCTCGGTGGTTCCCATGTCGCCCGCGACAGCGCGGATCGAGAGACCGGACGCGTAGAGCATGATCGCCCGCAGTTCCTGGCGGCCGAGGCCCGGGTCGAAGGAGGTCAGTCCGCCGCTGAGGGCGCCGGCGAGGGAGGCGTTCTCGTAGCGCTTACCGTGGGCGGCAGCGCGGATGGCGCGGACGAGTTCGTCGGCCGACTCGGTCTTCGGTACGAAGGCGAGTGCCCCGGCCCGGATCGCGCCATGCACCGACGACGCCTCGGCATGTCGACTCATCACGATTGTCGTCGATCCCGCGGCACTGAGCGCGCGCACCTTCGCCCCGATCGAGACACTGTCATCGAGGTTGAGATCCAATACGACGACGTCGACCGGAAACTCGGGGTGACCGAGGAGACCGGCCCAGCTCGACTCGCCGATGACGACGCGGATGCCGTGGCGACTCGAATCGAGATGGGTGACGAGGCCATCGACCACGAGCCGGTGATCGTCGACGATCGCGACCCGGATGGCGGCGGACTTCCCGCTTCTGTGGACCACTGGCACCGACTTCTCCCCGTGGTGCGCGTCGGCTCGGGTGCCGACACAGACCACTCTGTCCACCCAGCATAGTCAAGGTGAAACTCGCTCGCGTGCCGCGGGTACCCCCACTACGAGTCGAGCAGGCGGGCGAGCTCCGGTCCGACGAGGTCGTTTTCGATGAGAAAACCGTCGTGACCGAATTCCGAATGGATCACAATCGCTTTCCCCCCATCGAGGTTGCCTCCGACACCACCGG
Organism: Frigoribacterium sp.; assembly: GCA_031360325.1. Taxonomy (GTDB): domain Bacteria; phylum Actinomycetota; class Actinomycetes; order Actinomycetales; family Microbacteriaceae; genus Lacisediminihabitans. Next base: position 5,839 of record JANMBI010000024.1, read on the forward strand.
CGATGGTCACCTGGTCGGGGAGGGGGAACAGCCGGTCGCTGTCGATACCGAGAACGACGTTCCGGGCCGTGACCCGTGCTAGGGCGGCCGCGACACCGCCCCGATCGCGACCGATGTCGTGAGAATTCATCGCCTGCAGCAGCAGCACGTAGCTGTTGGCATCGAACCGGCGGGTGAATTTGTTGCCGTGGAAGTCGAGGTAGCTCTCCACGGCGAACTTGCCTTCGGCACCGAGTGGGCTGACGCTCGACTGCCAGCTTCGCTCGAACCGGTCGTTGAGTTCGGTGGGGGAGCGGTAGTTGAGCAGAGCCATTCGCCGGGCGAGCGCAAGTCCTCGATACGGCCCCTCGCCATCCGCGCTCTCGTAGTAGTCGCCGTCCGCGAAACGGGGATCCATCTGGATGGCCTCGATCTGAACGGAGTTGAGAGCGATCTGATCGGCACTCGAGATGGTGGGGGCGGCGATGATCCCCACCCGCTCGAGTCGATCGGGGTGGCCGATCGCCCACTCCAACGCCTGCATCCCCCCCATCGAGCCTCCGAGTACGGCCGCCCAGCGGTCGATGCCGAGCCGTCGGGAGAAGTCGGCCTGCGCCTCCACCTGGTCGCGGATCGTGAGATACGGAAAGCGCGTCCCCCATTCGCGCCCATCGGGAGCAAGGGAGGCCGGGCCGGTGCTCCCCTGGCAGCCGCCGAGCATGTTCGGGGTTACGACGAACCAGCGGTCGGTGTCGATGTGCTTTCCCGGTCCGATGATGCCCGACCACCATCCGGCAGTGGGATGCCCCGGGCCGGCAGCCCCGATCAGGTGGCTGTCCCCGGTGAGTGCGTGGAGCACGAGGACGGCATTGCTGCGGTCTGCGTCGAGTTCGCCCCAGGTCTCGTAGGCGATCCGACCTGACCGGATGCCGCCCCCTCGCTCGAACGGCTGATCACCGATCGAGACGAACAGCCGGTCGCCCGGATGGTCGCCTTCGCGCCAGGCACCGGTCGCCGGGGGCTTGCCGATCATCGCCCGGGTGTTCGCCTCGGTGACGAAGCTTGAGGGGACGGTGTCCTCCGGTGTCTGCCAATCCATGTCTAGGCAAGTATCGCAAGCTTCCGCGGGACGAGTCGTTTATTACGGTGCCGGTGGCTCGCGCGGGTTGCCGGTGCCGGTCGAGTGGCCCGAGGCGGCATCGAAACCACGGGTCGCTCCCCGACCCGGCGCGACACACTCGACCGGCCGAGGCCGCTACGCGCTCTGAGCCGCCTTCGCGACCGCGCGAGCCGCCGCGAGACCGGCATCGAGATCGGCGATGATGTCGTCGATGTTCTCGAGGCCCACCGAGAGGCGCACGAGTCCGGGCGTGACCCCGGAGGTGAGCTGCTGCTCCGGGGTGAGCTGCGAGTGCGTGGTCGATGCCGGGTGGATGATGAGGCTCCGAACATCGCCGATGTTGGCGAGGTGGCTGAAGAGTGTCACGCTGTTGACAAGAGCGGCGCCGGCATCCACCCCCCCCTTGAGCTCGAACGAGAGCACGGCTCCGACTCCCTTCGGTGCGTACTGGTTTGCCGCCGCGTACCACGGGCTCGAGGGGAGTCCGGAGTAGTTGACCGAGGCGACATCCTCGTGGTTGTCGAGCCATTCCGCTACCGCCTGCGCATTCTGCACGTGACGCTCGATGCGCAGACTAAGCGTCTCGATGCCCTGAATCAGCTGCCAGGCGCTCGCCGGAGCGATGGCGGACCCGAGGTCGCGCAGCAATTGCACCCGAGCCTTGATGATGTAGGCGATGCCGTCACCGAGCACGGTGGTGTAGCTCGCGCCGTGGTAGGACGGGTCCGGCTCGGTGAGGCCCGGGAACTTCTCCACGTTCCTCGACCAGGCGAACTTACCGCCGTCGACCACGACCCCGCCGATCACGGTGCCGTGACCGCCGAGGAACTTGGTGGCGGAGTGCACGATGATGTCGGCCCCGTGCTCGAACGGCCGGATGAGGTAGGGCGTGGCGATGGTGTTGTCGACGATGAGCGGCACGCCGTTCTCGTGGGCGACATCGGCGACCTTGCGGATGTCCAGGATGTTGATCTTCGGGTTTCCGATGGTTTCGGCGAAGAACAGCTTGGTGTTCGGCTGCACGGCGCGAGCCCACTCGGCCGCGTCATCCTGATCCTCGACGAAGGTCGTGTCGATTCCGAGCTTCTTGAGCGTGTACTTGAAGAGGTTGTAGGTGCCGCCGTAGATGGACGACGACGACACGATGTGGTCACCGGCCTCGGCGACATTGAGCACGGCGATCGTTGCGGCGGCCTGGCCGGAGGAGAGAAGCAGCGCCGCCGTTCCTCCCTCGAGGGCGGCGACCCGCTCCTCCACCACGTTTTGCGTGGGATTCTGGATGCGGGTGTAGATGTTGCCGAACTCGGCGAGCGCGAAGAGGTTCTTGGCGTGCTCCGCGCTATTGAAGACGTAGGAGGTGGTCTGGTAGATCGGAGTGGCGCGTGCGTTGGTCACAGGATCGGGCGCCGCGCCGGAGTGGATCTGCTTGGTCTCGAACTTCCAGTCGGCCGTATTGTCGCTCATGGCTGTCTCCTCAAAAGTGGTGCGAGCGGGGAAGTAACTCGCTTCGGAGAGCCTAAGCAGGCGGCATAAAGACGGCAATGGACCATGACATGCGGCGTAACACGCGGAACACGGCGGTTCGGCAATCGCGACCAGTCATGCGAGAGTAGTCCCGTGTCATCCATCCGCCTGTTCATTCTCGGCTCGCTCGACCGACGCGGACCGATGCACGGGCACGGACTGCTGTTGCTCGCCGAAGAAGAGCACATCGACCTCTGGACCGACTTCGCTCCGAGCGGCGTCTACGGCGCGATCAAGAGGCTCATCGCGGAAGGGCTCATTGTCGGCGAACGGGTGGAGCGGCGAGGCAACTACCCGCAACGGCGGGTCGTTCGCATCAGCGAGGCGGGGCACCGTGCTCTGGACGAACTTCGCAAGCAGGGCCTGACCGAGATCGTCATCAAGTCCGATCCCGTCGATCTCGCCCTCACCCGACTGGACCCCGAAACGCTCGACGACCTGCCCGGCATCCTCGAAGAGCGATTGTCCACTCTGCGGCGCGCGCTCGGCGACTCCGAGGCGCACCTCGAATCGATCACGCACGTTCTCACCGTCGCCGAGGTGTGGGCCATGCGTCACCGCGCGGCACGCTGGAGGGCAGAAATTCGATGGCACGAAGATCTGCTCACGGCACTGCCCGACCTCATTTTCGACGAGAAGTCCAGAAGGGAAACCGCCTAATGCCCGACGCCACCGTGTCCCTCACCCCACCGAACTCACTCGGAGTTTCTCCGAGGAGGGCCTGGCAGGCCCTCGGTGTGCTCCTCATCGGAATGTTCATGTCGTTGCTCGACGCGACGATCGTCAACGTGGCGCTTCCCACCATCCGCACGAGCCTCAGCGCGAATGAGGCGACCCTCTCCTGGATCATCTCGGGATACGCCCTCGCGTTCGGACTCGTGTTGATCCCGTCGGGCCGACTCGGCGACCGGTTCGGCCACAAGTGGATTTTCGTCACCGGCCTCGCGCTCTTCACCGTCGCAAGCCTCGCCTGCGGTCTGGCTCAAGACAGCACGCAGTTGGTTGTGGCCCGGGTTATCCAGGGGCTTGCCGGCGGCATCTACCTCCCGGCGGTCACCGCCTTCATCCAATTGCTCTTCAGCGGCCGAATTCGCGGAACCGCATTCGCCATCATGGGGGCGGTCATCGGAGTCTCCTCGGCGCTCGGTCCCATCGTCGGCGGCCTGCTCATCCAAGCCTTCGGCGAGAAGGAGGGCTGGCGCTACGTGTTCGACGTGAACGTACCGATCGGAGCCATCGCTCTCGTCGCGGCCGTGTTCCTTCTCCCGAAGGGGGTGACGAGCACGCGGCCCTCCGGCGGTGTCGACTGGATCGGTCTCGGATTGCTTGCCGGCGGTCTGGTCGCGATCCTGGTGCCGCTCATCGAGGGACAGACCCTCGGTTGGCCGCTCTGGACCTACCTTCTCCTTGCCGGCGGGGTGATGCTGGTGGTGCTGTTCGCCCTGTGGGAGCTGCGGTTCACCCGGCGTGGCAAGAGCCCATTGGTGCCTCCGCACCTGTACTCACATGCCGCCTTCACGGGTGGGACGATCCTGGCGCTCGTCTACTTCGCCGCTTTCACGAGCATCTTCTTCTCGATCTCGATCCTCTGGCAGTCCGGTCTCGGCCACACCGCCCTCGAGTCGGGTTTCGTGTCGATCCCGTTCGCCGTCGGAAGCATCCTTGGGTCGTCGCAGAGCAGCCGTCTCGCCCCGTTGCTCGGTCGACGAGTGCTGGTGATCGGAGTCGGGATGCTCACCGTCGGCCTCGCTGCCGTCTGGATCGTGCTCCTCACGGTCCCCGCCGCGGATCTCACCAGCTGGGCGCTTCTCGGCCCGCTGTTGGTGGCCGGAATCGGAAGCGGACTGTTCATCGCGCCGAATGCGCAGTTCATCGTGGCGACGGTCGATCCACAGGAAGCGGGTGCCGCGAGCGGAGTCATCGGCACGATGCAGCGGCTCGGCAGCGCCATCGGCATCGCCGTGATCGGCAGCGTGTTCTTCGGAAGTCTCACCGGAATCGCGCCGACCAGCGCCCAGATCGCAGCAGCGACCCGGGAACACGGCGCGGCGGGTGCGTCCGCCGTCCGGGCTGCCCTGGCGGAGATTGCCAAGCAGAATGCCGCGGTCGGTTTCGCCCACAGCGCCGCGGCGGCGATTGCCGTGAGCGCCGCCTTCGCCCTCGCGGCCTTCTTCCTGGTCTTCGCCCTGCCGAAGCGACTGAGCCCGGTCGGGGCGGCGCTACATGGCGGGGCGGCGAAGTCAAAACCGGCACCACGCGCACATGGCGCACACGCGCTTCCCCACGCGCACCGGGCCGGAGACGACGACCCGGCCCTCCCCCCACAGGATCCAGGATCCGCCGCGACGTGAGGCCCAGCCGTGCCGTCCGTTCCGCCCGGGTGGCACATCTCGGGGAGTCCTCGTTGCGGGGGCGCTACCCTGGACAGTGCCGGGAACGGACAGTGCCGGCGAAGAGTCGGCGATGAATCGGCCGACAGTATCGACGGGGAGTGCAGTGACGTCACGACGTGTGGTGGTAACCGGGGCGAGTTCGGGAATCGGTGCGGCAACCGTTCGATTGTTTCGCGCAAGAGGATGGGATGTCGTGGGTGTCGCCCGCCGAACGGATCGGCTCGAGGCACTCGCGGCGGAGACCGGCGCCGCTGTCTTCACGGCCGATCTCACCGATCAGACCCAGGTGGATGCCCTCAGCGAGTATCTCCGGACGCTCGGACCGCTTCACGCCCTGGTGAACAACGCCGGCGGCGCCTTCGGGATGGCTTCGGTCGAAGAGAGCCTCGCCGAGGACTGGTCCCGCATGTTCGACGTGAACGTCGTCGCGGTGAAGCGGGTGACGAGCGCCCTGTTGCCCCTGCTTCGAGAGGGAGCGGCGGGCGGCCACGCGGACATCCTCACGGTCACGTCGATCGCCGGGCATATCGCCTATGAAGGAGGCGGGGGATACAACGCGGCGAAGTTCGCCGCGCACGCACTCGTCGGCGTCCTGAGGCTCGAACTGGCCGGAGAGCCGATCCGGGTGCTCGAAGTGGCCCCCGGAATGGTGAAGACCGACGAATTCTCGCTGGTGCGGTTCGCCGGCGACCGGGCACGGGCCGATGCGGTCTACGACAACGTGACCGAGCCACTGAGCGCCGACGATGTGGCCGAGGCCATCGTTCACTCGATCGAGCTGCCGGGGCACGTGAACCTCGACCTCGTCACGATAAAGCCGGTCGCCCAGGCCGCGCCGCACAAGGTGATCCGCAGGCCGCTGACGCCCAAATCGTAGCTTGCACCCGGCGCCGTCGTCCGGTTTCCGTGCCGACCGACGGGCGCTCCGCCGACCGATTTCCGGTGGCGACCGTCTGCGTTCAGGAGGCCGTCTCGCGGCGCAGACGTTGTTCGTCCGCGCCGTCCGCGACATCCTCGACATCCGCGCCGTCCGCGCCGTCCGCGACATCCGCGAATGCGAGCTTGGGCACGAAGAAGAGCAGCACAGCGGCGATGAGCGCACCGAATCCGCAGATGATCCACACCGTGACATAGCCGCTTAGGCTCGATGCGGTTGCTGTCGCCGTGGTGAGCACGCCCATGGCGAGCAGGATGCCGAAGATCGCGGAGGCGAACGAACCCCCGATCGTCTTGGTGGTGTTGGTGAGAGCCGTCGCGATGCCGGTCTGACCTCGGGGGGCGGCTGCCGCGGCGGCGGCGGGCATGGCGCCGACGAGGGCTCCTGCGCCGATGCCGGCGATCATCATGTTCACAACCACCTGCCACACCTCCCGGTGGAAGGGGACAAACAGGAGATATCCGGTGGCCACGAGGAAGGCCGCGAGGATGAGGGCGACTCGAGGTGACAGTCTCCGTGAGACGAGGGGGAAGAGCAGTGCGCCGACGATCAGGGAGATGAGATAGACGCCGATCAGGGTGGAACGGTCGCTCGAGTCGAGCCCCAACCCATAGCCGTTGGCGCGGTCGGTGCCGGCGTAAGCGCTCAGCGGGGCCTGCGCCCCGAGCAGGCTGATGCCGATGAGCCCAGCGGTGAGTTGCACCGGCCACATGTTCGGCTGCCGAAGCACCCGTAGGTCGATGGCGGGATCCGGATGCCTCAGCTCGTAGACGCCGAACGGAACAAAGACGAGCACCCCCAACCCGATGATGACGTAGACCCACCACGCTCCGAAGCCGTTCAGCCGGAGGAAGGTGAGCCCGGAGGTGATGAGGAGCAGGCCGACCGTGAGGATGCTGAATCCCACGATGTCGAGCCGGCGGCCCGGAAGCGGAGTCGACTCGGGCACACCGAACAAGATGACGAAGAACACGAGGGTCACCGCCAGCGCCGGGATGGCGAGGGTGAGCGGCACACTGTGCCCGAGCCATCCGAATATCCGGCCACCGAGGAGCGCGCCGATGATCGCCCCTGCCTCGAGCGCCACCACGAGGAAGCCCGCGGCACGACGGGTCGTCGAGGCCCCGTGTCCGCTGCGGCGTCCGCGGTCGAAGATGAGCGCGACCTCGAGAGGCAACCAGACGACGTAGAAGCCCTGGAGCGCCCAGGCGATGAGGAAGGTCGTGAAGCTGTCGGCGAAGACGAGCGCCCAACTGGCGAGGGCCGTGAGGACCGTGGAGACGAGCAGGATGCGCTTGTGTCCGAACATGTCGCCGAGCTTCGCGAGAATCGGCACAACGAGAGCGGACAACAGCAGCTGGGCGGCCTCGAACCAGTTGAAGTCCGCGTCGCGCACGTGAAGGTAGGTGACCAGGTCGCTGATGAGCGGCACGTAGTAGCCCTGCAGGATTCCGCTTACCATTTCGACCAGGAACAGATAGCCGATCAGGCCGAAGGTGATCGCGCCCGCCCGGACGCGTACGGTTGTCATGATCGGATGCTACCGCCGGTTGAATGGTGCGCAGACGAAGCGTCCGACGGAATCTGCCGACACCATCCAGCGGCTAGCGTGATCTCATGACATTCGACGCGGGGCACACCCCGGAGCGCGAGGTCCTGGGCCGGAATGGGTCCGGCGACGCGACGCGTGAGGTCGCGACACCGGTGCGTGAGAGCGGCTTCGAGCCCGACATGGTCGCGGCCGTCGCCCGCGGCTGGCTTCTCCGTGCCGGAGCGGTCGCCTACGCGCTCGACCCAAGGGGCCGTGGTGCCATCGACGGTGAGTTCTCCACCGGGGTTGACCTCCGCCTCGATGAGCCGGTTCGGCTTTCTCCCGTGCTTGACCTGCCCCCCGTCTCCGACCAGAGAGTTCTGCCGGTCGATGTCGTCTCGGATTCGGGCCGCACGCTCGCGAGGGTGCGCGCTGTGCTCCTGACGGCGGGAGCGGAGGTGGGCACCTTCTGCCTCTACTCCCGGCCGAAGACCGTGCTCGAGCGTGACGTCGTCTGGCGCAAGAGCCCCAAACGGATCGCCCTTCCGTGGTCGTCGCTGCCGCCGGTCACGGCGTGAGATGAGCGTGCGTCCGCTCTCGGAACTCATCGACCCGGGCTGGGCCGCAGCCCTCGCTCCGGTCTCCGGCAGGATCGCCCAACTCGGCGATTTTCTGCGCGCCGAAACGCTCGCGGGGCGAGGCTATCTTCCGGCCGGCGAGAACGTGCTCAGAGCATTCACCCGTCCCTTCGCAGAGGTGCGAGTGCTCATCGTTGGTCAGGATCCGTACCCGACACCGGGGCACCCGATCGGCCTCTCCTTCGCGGTGGATCGAGCGGTTCGGCCGGTGCCGCGCAGCCTGCAGAACATCTACCGCGAAC
>JANMBI010000119.1:0-40264 GCA_031360325.1 Frigoribacterium sp.
CTTGAGCGCATCCACCATGATGAGCTGCTCCATGAGCCACTCGTTTATCGGATAGGTGTGCGACTGGATGACGAATGCGTCGCATCCCCGCACGCTCTCGTCGTAACGGGCGTAGATCTCGCCGTTCGCGAAGGTGCGGGCGTCGGTGTGTACGAGTTCCGTCTCGAGTTCCTCGGCGACGTCTAACGCGAGCTGAGGATGGGCCCGCCCCGTCACGAGAACCAGTCGCTTCTTGCCGCTGACGGTGATCTCGGCCACGTGTCCTGCTCTCTTGTGCGTCGGCGGTCGAGCTTGTCGAGACCTATTCGGCTGTTTCTCCGGCCGCCGAGGCCGCTTGTGCCGCCTCGGTACCCGCCCGGTTCTTCTCAACCCAGCCGACCACATTGCGCTGGGGGGCCACTGTCATGGCAAGGGCTCCCGCCGGCACGTCTTTGCGCACGACGGTGCCCGCTCCGGTCTTGGCTCCGTCTCCGATTCTAACCGGGGCGACGAACACGTTGTGCGAGCCCGAGTGCACGTGAGACCCGATCTCGGTGTGGTGCTTGACGAGGTCGTCGTAGTTGGCCGTGATGGCGCCCGCCCCGAGATTGGTGCCGTCACCGATCGTGGCATCACCGATGTAGCTGAGGTGCGGCACCTTCGAGCCGCGGCCGATCGTGGAGTTCTTGGTCTCCACGAAGGTGCCGATCTTGCCGTTATCGCCGAGGTAGGTGCCCGGGCGCAGGTAGGCGAAAGGGCCGACGGTTGCGTTCGCTCCGACAACGGCGAGGGTGGCATCCGTCCTCTTTACGATCGCGTTGTCACCGACCTCGCAGTCGACGAGCGTCGTATCGGGACCGATGATCGCCCCGCGCTCGATCACCGTCGCGCCCTTCAGTTGGGTGCCGGGGAGAATCTCCACGTCTTCGCCGATGCTCACCGCGAGGTCGATCCAGGTGGTCGCCGGATCCTGAACCGTCACGCCGCTCAGCTGCCAGCCGCGCACGATGCGGGCGTTCAGCTCGCCCGCGGCGGCGGCGAGCTGCGCGCGATCGTTGATGCCGGCCACGAGCCAGTGGTCGGTTACCGGCACCGCTTCGATCAGGCCGCCAGACGCGCGGATGCCTGCGGCGGCATCCGTCAGGTACTTCTCGTTCTGCGCGTTGTCGGTTCCGATCTTGCCAAGGGCGGCCCTCAGCGCGACGGCATCGAAGACGTACACGCCGGCGTTCACCTCGTTGATCTCGCGCTGGTCGGCGGTGGCATCCTTCTGCTCGACGATCGCATCGAAGCCTCCGTCCGCGTTTCGCACGATGCGACCGGCCCCGGAGGGATCGGCGTAGAACGCACTCAACAGGGTGAGGGAGTTGCCGGCGAGCGTGTGGGACCGAACGAGAGAGTGCACGGTGGCGGCATCGAGAAGCGGCACGTCGGCGCTCAGCACGATGACCCTGCCGCCGAAATCGGCTGGCAACCCGGCGAGGCCGAGTTCGACGGCGCGGCCGGTTCCCGGGGCATCGTCCTGGTCGACGATGATCGCCCGCGGCAGGTGCTCGGCTATGACGTCGGCAACGGCGTCTCGTTCGTGTCGCACGACGACCACGATGTGGTCGGGGGTCAACTCCTCCGCCGTTGCGAGCACGTGCGCGATCATCGGGATGCCCCCGATCGGGTGGAGCACCTTCGGCACGGCGGACTTCATGCGGGTGCCCTGCCCCGCGGCAAGGATGATGATCGCGATCTCGGACACGGTGGTGCTCCCTTGCTCTTCCGGGCATCGAATCGTGCTGTCCCCGGCTCTACCGGGCATCGAATCGTGCTGTCCCCGGCTGTACAGTGACCGGCCTCCGACCGGTCGCGCTCCGCGCACGGAGCAACGAAAAACGGTCCACTTGACCCTCTTTCGCTGCTCCGCCTCCAGGATTCGAACCTGGACCGAACAGCTCCAAAGGCTGTCGTGCTGCCGTTACACTAAGGCGGATTTCCGATTCGACCGCGGTGCGGCCGACCGCCCCAATTCTGCCAGATGCGCTCGCTCCCCGTAGTCCGCATCCCCGCACACCGCATTCCCCAGCCCGCCGCCTCCACGAAAACGCAGGACATTCGCCACCGTTCGCGCTGTTTCGCGCCGAAGTGCGGTGTGTCGTGGCGTATGTCCTGCGTTTTCGGTGGGCACGGGGCGGGGCATCCGCCCACCCGCGACCTCGGGTCCTGAGGTTCGGGCGACGAGCGGGATAATGGTCGGATGCCCGCACACGACGAAGTCGACCGCATCGTCGACGCCTGGATGCGGGAGCGCCCCGACCTCGACTTCGCGCCACTTCAGGTGCTCTCGCGGGTCGGCAGACTCGCCAAGCACCTCGACCGAGCCAGGCGCACCGCCTTCACGGCATCCGGTCTCGAGTCGTGGGAGTTCGACGTGCTCTCGGCCCTGCGCCGAGCCGGAGCCCCGTACCAGCTGAGCCCGAAGGCGCTGCTTCAACAGACCCTGGTCTCGAGTGGCGCCATGACGAACCGCATCGACCGACTGGTGGGCCGGATGCTCGTGGAGCGGCGCACGGACCCGCATGACGGGAGGGGCATCCTGGTGACGATGACCGACGATGGACGTCAACGCGTTGACACCGCCATCAGTACGCTGCTGGTGTCGGAGTATGAACTGCTCGACGGCCTATCCGTAAGCGACCAGGAGCGCCTTGCCGCCCTCCTGCGCAAGCTCAGCCTCGACTTCGACTGACCGGCGTCCGAGGGCTCGAGCCGACTACGCCTCGAGCACCTCGCTGAGCTCGAGCCAGCGCAACTCGAGCTCCGCCATCGAATCCTCGAGTGTCTTCAGCTCGGCTTGCATCGCGCCGAGGCCGCTGAAGTCGGACTGGTCGTGGGTGGCGAAGCGATCGTGGATCACAGAAATAGCGGTGGTGACCTTCTCGAGCTTGCGGCTCACCGATCCGAGCTCCTTCTGCGCGTTGCGCAGTTCGGCCCCGGTGAGCTTGGTGCGGCCCTTAGAGTTGACGCCCGCCGGGGTCGAGGCGGCCGACGACCGGTGCGACTCGGTGACGGTCTGGCCTGTGGTCGTCTGTTGCGACCGCAGCTGCAGATACTGGTCGACGCCGCCGGGCAGGTGCCGCATCCGCCGGTCGAGGATGGCGTACTGATTGTCGGTGACGCGCTCGAGCAGGTAGCGGTCGTGGCTCACCACGAGCAGGGTTCCGGGCCACGAGTCGAGCAGGTCCTCGATGGCGGCGAGGATGTCGGTGTCGAGATCGTTGGTGGGCTCGTCGAGGATGAGCACGTTCGGCTCTCCCAGCAGGATGAGGAGCAGCTGCAGTCGACGACGCTGGCCGCCCGAGAGGTCCTTTACCTTGGTACTCAGCTGGGCCGACATGAAGCCCATGCGCTCCAGAAGTTGCCCGGGGGTGAGTTCCTTGCCGCCGGTGACGTAGGAGCTCTTCTGGCGGGCGATGACATCCATCACCCGGTCGTCGAGGATGTCGGCGAGTTCGCCGAGCTGCTGGCTCAGGATGGCGACGCGAATCGTCTTTCCGCGCTTGACCCGCCCGATGGTCGGTTGCAGCGTGCCGGCGATGAGGTTGAGCAGGGTGGACTTGCCCGCGCCGTTCACGCCGAGGATTCCGGTGCGCTCACCGGGGGCCACCCGCCACTCGATGTCCTTCAGAATCTCGAACCCGCCGGTGGTGTGGCCGCCCGCATCCGTCGTGCCGCCGTAGGTGACACCCACGTCGAGCAGGTCAACGACGTCCTTGCCGAGGCGGGCGGTGGCGAGCTGGCTGAGCGCGACGGTATCGCGCGGCGGCGGCTCGTTCGAGATGAGCTCATACGCGGCATCCATGCGGAACTTGGGCTTGGTGCTTCGGGCCGGAGCTCCGCGGCGCAACCAGGCGAGCTCTTTGCGGGCGAGGTTCTGGCGCTTCGACTCCATGGTCGCCGCCATCTCGTCACGCTCGACGCGCTGCAGGATGTAGGCGGCGTACCCGCCCTCGAACGGCTCGAGACCCCGGTCGTGCACCTCCCAGGTGTCGGTGGAGACCTCGTCGAGGAACCACCGATCGTGGGTCACGACGATGAGTCCGCCCTGGTTCGGCGACCAACGCTTGTTGAGGTGCCCGGCGAGCCACGCGATGCCCTCGACGTCGAGATGGTTGGTGGGCTCGTCGAGAAAGATGACGTCCCAGTCGCCGACGAGCAGTTTGGCCAGAGCGACGCGACGACGCTGGCCGCCAGACAGCTCGCCGATGGTCGCCTCCCACGGCACATCGAGCAGCAGTCCGTCGATCACATCGCGGATGCGGGCGTCCCCGGCCCATTCGTACTCGTCCCGCTCCCCGACGATGGCATCCTTCACCACGAGGACTTCGGGCAGCAGATCGGCCTGGTCGAGCATCCCGAGGGTGACGCCGTTGCGGCGCGTGACGCGACCGGAGTCGGGTTCGATGCGACCGCTCAGCAGCCGAAGCAGGGTCGACTTGCCGTCACCGTTGCGTCCGACGACGCCGATTCGATTGCCCTCGTCGAGGCCGATCGTGAGCTTGTCGAAGATGACGCGGGTGGGATATTCGAGGTGAAGGGACTCGGCGCCCAGGAGATGTGCCACTGAATGACTGTAGCCGGTGGGGGCATGCGGGGGCACCGATCGGCCGGACGGGGTACACGCGGGCGGCGAGAACCCCGCGAATCCGACGTGGATGCGCCGTGGCCTGCGCTGACGTGGATTCGGGCCGCACTCGCGGGCGACCGAGGCCTCGAACGGGGCTTCGGCAGATCTGGCGGCAGTGGCATCGGCCGGGTCATGAAGAGAGACCGCTCGAATTCGCGATGCCGGTGCTCGCGCCATCCACCGGCCAATCGGGCCGGGGTAGGTGCTGGTCGCCGCGTCGGGAGACCGTACCTTCCCCCGACACGAACCCGAGCCCGGCCGTGTGTGCGGCCCGGCAAGCTGAAAGAATGGCGGGATGAGCCCTGAAGCGAGTGTCGCCGTCGTCGGAGGCTCCGGCCTGTATTCACTGTTCGACCCCGAGCACTCCACCGCACAGCGAATCGCCACCCCCTACGGGTCCGTCGAGGTGACCATCGGTGAACTCGGTGGGCGCCGGACGGCCTTCATCACGAGGCACGGCATCGACCATTCGGTGCCCCCGCATCTCATCAACTACCGGGCGAACATCTGGGCACTCGCGAGCCTCGGGGTGCGCGTCATCCTCTCTTCCTCCGCCGTCGGCGGGGTGAGCGCGGACTTTCCCCCCGGCACCCTCCTGCTCACTGACCAATACATCGACCGCACGAACGGTCGCCCCGACACCTTCTTCGACCGCGACTCGGTGCAGCACCTCCCAGCCGCCGATCCCTTCGCTCCCGAACTTCACGACATCGCGGTTCGCGCGCTGGCCGGTGAAGCCGTCAAGTCGGGTGGCACCGTCGTCGTGATTCAGGGTCCGCGATTCTCGACCCGTGCGGAGTCGCTGTGGTTCGCCGCCGCGGGGGCGCATACCGTCAACATGACCATGTACCCAGAGGTGTCGCTCGCTTCCGAGCTCAACATCGATACGGTGAACCTCTCCTTCGTCACGGACGCGGACGCCGGCCTCGCGCCCCTGCCCGGCGACGTGGCTGGCGGAGCGCTCGACCCGGATGCGGTGAGCCACGCTCTGGTGCTGCGTCGCCTCGCCGACGCCCAGCCCCGCATCGTAGCGGTGCTCGAGACCATCCTCCGCGCCCTGCCGGAGGGGTACAGTCCTCGGCAGGGCATCGACCCCGCAGAGGTCGCGAAAGTGTTGGCAAGGGAGACGAAATGACCACAGTGCTCGTTACGGGCGGTGCCGGATTCATCGGTTCCGCCATTGTCGAGGCTGCTCTGGAACGGGGGTGGCGGGTGCGAGTGATCGACTCGCTTCGAGCCGACGTGCACGGCGGCGACTATCGGCCGGACGGCCGAGTGGAGTTCGTCACGGCGGATGTGCGCGACCCGGATGCCCTCGCCGTCGCTCTCTTCGGCGTGGATGTCGTCTGCCACCAGGCCGCTAAGGTCGGCCTCGGTGTTTCGTTCGACGATGCCCCCGACTTCATCGGGAGCAACGATCTTGGCACCGCCATGCTGCTCGCGTCGATGTCTGAGATCGGTGTGAAACGGCTGGTTCTCGCCTCGTCGATGGTCGTCTACGGTGAGGGGATCTACCGGGATGGTGCGGGGCGTTCCACTCGCCCGGCGGCCCGACGCGTAGAGGACCTCGATGCCGGGAGGTTCGATCCGGTGGATGAGGACGGCGCCCCGCTGACCCCGGAACTCGTTTCGGAGGATGCGCTCCTCGACCCCCGAAACGTGTATGCCGCGTCCAAGCTCGCGCAGGAGCACCTCGCCTCCGCCTGGGCCCGCTCCACCGGGAGTCGGGCGATCGCTCTGCGATACCACAACGTGTACGGGCCGGGGATGCCCCAGAACACCCCCTATGCGGGCGTCGCCTCGCTCTTCCGCTCGGCCCTCGAGCGCGGCGAACCGCCGCGCGTCTTCGAGGACGGCGCGCAGCGGCGGGACTTCGTGCAGGTGCGCGATGTGGCATCCGCGAATCTCACGGCGATCGATGCTGCCGTCGACGATGCACAGGTCACTGCGGAGGGAGACTTCCGTGCGTTCAATGTCGGCAGCGGCGTCGTTCACACCATCGGGGATCTCGCTTCGGCACTCAGCCGCTATTCCGGCGGCCCGGAGCCGGTGACGACCGGGGAGTATCGCCTGGGCGACGTGCGGCATATCACCGCATCATCGGAGCGCATCCGATCGGAACTCGGTTGGGAATCGACGGTGAGCTTCGACGAGGGAATGGCCGAATTCGCGAGCGCGCCGCTGAGGGCCGCGGTCTCCGCTCTCAGCTGACCGTCACCGTGATCGCGTGCCACCCCTCGGCACCGTTCGGAGCCGGAGGTCGATAGGTCTGGCTCTGCGTCGTGCCGTTCGCGTCTGTCGCCCTCACCCGGAGTCGGTGGGAGCCTGCCGTGGCCGACCAGCGGTACACCCACTGCCGCCAGGTGTCGGGCGAGACCGAATCGGCGAGCGTCGCCGCGACCCACGGCCCCTCGTCCACCTGGACCTCCACCGACCTCACCCCCACGTGCTGCTCCCAGGCGACACCGGCCACGACGACCGTGCCCGCGGCAACGGAGGCACCGGCGCGCGGCGTATCGATTCGTGACGCGAGCTTGATCGGGCCGTTCGCATCCCATCCGCGAGGGGTCCAGTATCCCTGGTCCGCGGCGAAGGTCGTGACCTTGAGCTCCACGACCCACTTGGTCGCCGAGACGTAGCCGTAAAGGCCCGGAACGACCATCCGCACCGGAAAGCCGTGTTGCAGCGGCAGCGCCTCCCCGTTCATCCCGACCGCGAGCAGGGCGTTCGTGCCCGCATCCTGCAGCACGGACAGCGGCGTTCCGGCCGTGAAACCGTCGACGCTCGTGGAGAGCACCATGTCCGCTCCGGCCGCCGGCACGGCCCGGGCGAGCACTTCGCGAATCGGATAGCCGAGCCAGAGCGCGTTGCCGATGAGGTCGCCGCCCACGTCATTCGACACGCAGGTGAGGGTCGCGAGGTGCTCCTCGAGCGGCTCCGCCAGGAGTTCCGCGAAGCTCAGGGAAACCTCGTTCTTCACCATGCCGGTGACCTTCAGCGACCACTTGGTTGGGTCGATCGACGGCACCTGAAGGGCCGTGTCGATGCGGTAGAAGTCCGCGTTCGCGGTGACGAAAGGGGAGATGCCGGCAACATCGATCGTGGCCCCAGCCGGAATCGGGCGAGAGGCGACGGCAGCTTTCGGTAGCGTGAGCTTTGTCCGGATGGCCGCGACCGCATTCGAGGTCGCGTTGACCAGTCGGGCACCGCTGCCCGCCACGACGGATGCCACGCCCGCCACGATCACGAGGGTCAAGAACCCGCGCCGCTCGACCTCGGGCGCGCGGAGTGGTCGCGACGGCGAACCTCCGGCCGCCGAGGAGTCGCCAGGGGGCACCGCGGAATCACGCCATCGCCCCAGTCGTTCGACGGCGATGCGCAAGACCACCACTCCGGCGACAGCACCGACCACTGTGCCAATCCCGGCGAACCCGGTCGCCCCCGCTCGGGTGACGACCGCGATCAGCGCGACGAGCCCGCCGGCCCCGATGACGATGATGCCGAACGGCGGTCGGCGCAATTCGACGAGCCCCGCCGCAGCGGAGATCCCGACGATGAGCACGCCCATCAGGCAGAGCAGTGCCGCCTTGTCCCCGGTGCCGAAGACCGCGATCACAAACTCCTTGACCCCTGCCGGCGCCAGGTCGATCACGAGCGATCCGACCGCGAAGAGCGGGCTTCCCGCTCCGCCGCCGACGAGCGCGATCACCTCGGCCACCCCGAGCACGACGGCCGCCGACACGATTCCGGCAAGGGCCGCCGCGCCCGCGACCGCGCGCGAGCTGGGGCCGGGGGGCATCCGGTCGCCGCTCATCCGGTCGCCGCTCGGAGGTCGGGGGCCGTCGAGGTGCCCGGGAGGGGCGGAAGGAACACGTCGAAACGGCATCCTCCCGGCACGTTCTGCACGACCACCCGCCCGCGGTGCGCATGCACGATCCCCTGAACGATGGCGAGGCCGAGACCCGCTCCGCCGGAGCGCGTCGCCGCCGTCTCCGGAGTGCGGGAATTGCTCGCCCGCCATCCCGCCTCGAACACCCGTCCGAGATCCTTCTCCGGGATGCCGCCCGCCGCGTCGATCACGGAGATCACGGCCATCCCGTCGTCGCTCTCGCGGGCGCTCACCGTGATCGGGCTGCCGTCCGGCGAATGCTGGATCGAATTCATCACCAGGTTGCCGACCACGCGGGACAGTTCCCTCGGGTCGGCGAGGATCGTGAGCTCCCGGGCACCGTCGCCGGCGAGCGAGATCGATCGGGAGGCCGCGAACGGTCCGAGCTCGGCGACGACGTCGCTGATCAGGTCGTAGAGGGATACCTTTTCCATCGACAACCGAAGCGACCCGGAGTGAATCCGGGAGAGCTCGTTGAGGTCGTCGACCATGCCGCTCATGCGATCGACCTGGCTGCGGACCTTCACGTAGTAGCGCTCCGGTTCATCGACCATGCCGTCCTCGAGCGCTTCGGCCATCGCCCGGATGCCGGCGAGCGGCGTGCGCAGATCGTGCGAGATCCAGGCCACAAGTTCGCGACGCGAGTTTTCGGCGAGGGCCTCGCGCGCCCGGGACTCGACCAGGCGACGATTGGTGGCCGTGAGTTCGAGGGCGAGGGCGGCGAATTCGTTGCTCGAATGTCGGACCGGCTCGGAGCTCGCCTCCTCGGTACCGATTCGCCTCGTCTCGACAATCAGTTCGCGGCTGTTGCGCACGAGAGACCGACCGAGCAGGGCGGCAAGGGAGAGGGAGACCACCCCGGCGATCGCCGCCACGGAGAGGAGCACGGTGAGGTCGTGGGGGGTCACGAGCATCACCGAGGCCGCCAGCCACATTCCTCCCGCGATCGAGAGCACGGCGGCGAGCACGACCACGCAGAGTTGCAGCACGAGCGAGGTGCGGGTCATGAAGCGGAGCACGACGAGTGAGAGGATGCCGACGATGACGGCGCAGCCGAGGGCCATCAGTGAGACGACGAGGAGATCGGCCAGGCTCATGGGGCGACCCCGGAACCGCCGTCGAAGCGATAGCCGACGCCCCACACGGTGCTCAGCAGCACCGGATGCGCCGCATCCCTCTCGATCTTCTCCCGCAGGCGGCGCACATGAACGGTCACGGTGGAGAGGTCGCCGAACTCCCATCCCCAGACGGCGCGCAGCAGATCCTCCCGGCTGAAGACCTGGCGCGGATGCTTGAGCAGGAACGCGATGAGATCGAACTCCCGCACGGTCAAGGCAACGGCTTCGCCGCGCAGGGTCAGCTGTCGCGACGAGACATCCAGGTGGAACTCGCCGAGGTCGAGTGCCGACTCCGGAGCGAACTCGACGAGGCTCCGCCTCAGGACGGACTGCACCCGAAGCACCAGTTCCCGGGGCGAGAACGGTTTGGCGAGGTAGTCGTCGGCGCCGGCCTCGAGTCCGTCGATCCGGTCCGCTTCCTCGCGCAGCGCCGTGAGCATGATCACCGGGACCGCTCGTTCGGCGCGGATGCGGCGGCACACCTCGACACCGTCGATTCCGGGAAGCATCCGGTCGAGCACCACCAGGTCGGGGCGGATGCGCGCCGAGGCCTCGACCGCGCTGAACCCGTCGGCGACGCTCTCGACGATGAAGCCGGCGGCCCGGAGATAACTGCAGACGACCTCGGAGACTGTCGAGTCGTCATCCACCACGAGAATCCGCCGATCACGAAGCAGCTCGCTCGAGGCGAGCGTCTCGGGTTGCTCGACTGCCCGGCCCTTGGCCACGGATGACGTACTCACGAACCCAGGATAGGTCGGTGCGCCGGGCATTCGGTCGTCGATACGGCGGCTCCTCCGATCGGTCCGCATTTCGTAACGCTTTCGGCCGGGCCGCGAGGACCGTCTGATCGTACGCTCAGACGGTGACCACTGCTCTCGTCGACGTCGTTCTGCCCTGTCTGAACGAAGAACAGGCCCTCCCCTGGGTGCTCTCGCGCCTGCCGGAGGGTTACCGAGCCATCGTGGTCGACAACGGGTCGACCGACCGCTCCGCCGAGGTCGCGGCGGCGGCGGGCGCGCTGGTGGTGCGAGAATCACGTCGGGGTTTCGGGTCCGCCGCGCACGCCGGGCTGCTCGCGGCGACCGCCCCGATCGTCACGTTCTGCGATGCCGACGCTTCGATGGACCCGCACGACCTGGTTCCGCTCGTCGCACTGGTGACCTCGGGCTCGGCCGACCTCTCGCTCGGTCGCCGTCGCCCGACGACGCGCGGCGCCTGGCCGCTGCACGCCCGCATCGCCAATTTCGCCCTCGCTCGTCTCATGAGCGGCGCCACCGGGGTGCACCTCAACGACCTCGGCCCGATGCGCGCGGCGCGGCGGGAGAAGCTCCTCGCGCTCGATCTCGCTGACCGCCGAAGCGGCTACCCTCTCGAGATGGTGCTCGCGGCGGCACGAGCGGGCTGGGAGATCGTCGAAATCGCAACCCCCTACGCCCCGCGAATCGGCCGGTCTAAAGTCACCGGTACGATCCGCGGCACCGTCGTGGCCATCTCCGACATGTCGCGACTGCTGAGGACGAACACCCGGTGACAACGCTCATCATCATCGCGAAGGAGTGCGTTCCGGGGCGGGTGAAAACCCGACTGCATCCCCCGCTCTCGCTCGAGCAGGCCGCGACCCTGGCATCCGCGAGTCTCGCAGACACGTTTCGCGCGGTAGGTGCGCTCGAGGCATCCCGACGAATTCTTCTCTTCGACGGCAACCGGTTGCCCGTCGGCTCCGAACCATACGACGTGATACGCCAAGTGAGTGGAGACCTCGACCTGCGTCTTGGCGCGATCTTCGATGAGTGCGGCGGGCCGACGGTTCTCATCGGAATGGACACCCCGCAGCTCGACCCGGGGATGCTCGCACCGCTGTTCGGACACTGGCCGGCCGACGTGGATGCCTACCTCGGTTTCGCAAACGACGGCGGGTTCTGGACCATCGCGATGGCAGAACCCGACGGCTCGCTCATCCGGGGCGTTCCGATGTCCCGCGACGACAGCGGGCGACTCCAGCATGAGCGGCTCGTCGGCGCCGGACTCCGGGTCCGGATGCTGCCGGAGCTGGTCGATGTCGACACCATCGACGATGCGCGCCTCGTCGCCCGGCTCGCCCCGCACACCGACTTCGCCCGCACGCTGGCCCGTTTCGACAGCGCTCGCTTCGACAGCGCTCGCGCCGAGAACGGGGAAGTCCGGTGAGCGACACCGCGTTCGCGACATTCGGATCCGGGGGCGCCGAGCCGTACGCCCGCGCGCTCCGCCGCGACGACCAGGTGCTCTACCTCCACGACGCGGATTCCGATTCGCTCACGCCGTCTCGCGAGATGGATGTCTCCCGCTGGAGCGATTCGGCGGATGCGGCGGACCTCGGCCTCCTCGAGGGGATCCACGGCGCCGTGCTCGACATCGGCTGCGGCCCCGGACGTATGGTGCGAGCCGCCATGCACCGGGGTCTCACCGCCCTCGGGATCGACGTCTCCGAGACGGCGATCGAGATCGCGCGCGAGTGCGGTCTGATGGTGCTCAACCGGTCGGTCTTTGAACGGCTCCCGCGCGAGGGATCGTGGGGCGCGGCCCTGCTCGTCGACGGCAACATCGGCATCGGCGGGGATCCCTCCGCACTGCTCGAACGGTGCGCCGAGGTGATCGCCACCGATGGCGTGATCCTGGTCGAAGTGCACGCCGAGCCGCTTCGCGATCACATGTACGACGGCACGGTGGTGGACATCCGCGGCCATCGGAGCGATGCGTTTCCGTGGGCCGAGATCGGTACGGTCGCTCTCGTTTCTCGAGCCCGGGAAATCGGGTTGCGGCTCGATCAGTCCTGGGAGGCCGACGGTCGGTTCTTCTGCCGCCTCGCCAAGGCCGTATAGCCGACAACGACGAGCGCCGTGAGTGACACGACCACGGCCCACAGGGTCACCAGCGACCCGCCGTAGTTGAGGGGAAGCACCGTGGGATTCAGGGTTCCGATCGACATCTTGTAGGCGGCCGGAAGCACGATGATCGCGAATACCGAGCACACCACGAGGCCCGCCTGCACGATCGCGAGCGCGGCCAAGGGCAGGCGACGGCCCGCCTTTCGGAGCAGGAACGCCACCCCGAAGGTCACGAAGGCGATCACCCCGTCGTGCACGATGAGGGCGAGTGCGAACCACAGCGCGATCCCCGCGATCTTCACCGGGCGGACGGTGTCGACCAGCACATATCCGCCCCACGCCAGGAGCAGCACCCCGAGCACCACCAGACCCACCCGCCAGGCGCGCATCATCAGATCACCTCGAGCTTCGCGAGCCACTTGGTCTGCAGCACTCCGGGGCGGCCCGGCGCGATCATGCGGGCCGGGAAACCATGATCGATGTCGAGCGGTGCTCCGTTCAGCTCGAGCGCCACGAGCGTGAGGTCGTCCTGCACGAATTCGTGGCCCATCTCGGTCACCCGGTAACTCCCCTGTTTCTCGAGGCTGGTGAGGCGCAGGTCCTCGTCCGGATGAGCGCCAACGGCCTCCGCAAGGTCGCGCAGCCGCACGCCGCGCCAGGATGCCAGCTGGCTCCACCCCTCGACACAGGAGATGGGAAGCTCGACGCTGTGCTGGGTCATCGCTTCGAGCTCGGCTCGCGAGTAGGTTCGCACCACCGCGCCTCGACTGACCGAGAGCGTCCAGCCGGCACTGGTTTCGGCATCGGTGACCTGGGCCGCTTTCGCGGTGCGATTGATCGGAAGTCCGTTCGGACCCACAAAGTTCTTGCGCGGACCGAAGACGTTGATGGCATCGAGGGCCCGAAAAGACTGGCCGGCGGTGAGAGCGACGACCGCGGCCGTCGCCAGCCCGATGGTCGCGACGAAACCGCGCCGGGAGATGCGGGCGTGCTCGGGGGTGTCGACCCGGGGCGGTGCGCTGTCGATCCAGTCGAAGACCCGGCCGGTGAGCCCCCGCGCCCGGCGGGAGATCCGGCCGACCGGCTCGCGAGTCGCGGCGAGCTCGGCCGCGACATCCGCGGGGGTGAGGGGGCGATGCGCGTCATCGAGCACCAGGTCACCGGCGCCGTCGAAGCTCCGACCGCGCGTCCAGTAACGGGTGATGACCGGGAGCTTCACGGCGATGTGGATCGCCAGCGAGCCGATGATGACGAAGGAGAGCGCGAAATGCGTCTGCCTGAACGGGAAGGGGAAGACGTACCACTGGTAGGTGTTGAGCAGCCCGGTCACGATCTGCACGATCGAGGATGCCACGAAGATCGCGATCGACGCCCGTTCGAGGAACCCGACGAAACTCTTTATCGGCGGCGTCTGGAAGAGCTGGGGGAAGACCGCGTAGAGCTTGCCGAGGAGGAGTGGGAAGCAGGCGATCCCCGCCGTGACGTGGATTCCCTGGCTCAACTGGTAGAGGGATGCCGGTCGGGTGGGGAACACCATCCAGGACAGCGGTTGCTGCAGAAAGTGACTGTACAGACCGGTTCCGAAGCAGAGCAGGAACGCGATCCCGAGCAGACGCCCGAGCACCACGGCCATTCGCGGGTTCCTCGAGGGTGTCGAGAGAACCCGCCGAAGGTCGAGAAGGACGCGGCGCATGAACCCATCTCAGCACCGTCTGTCCCCGGCCATGCCGACCAATCCTTACGGTTCCCGAACGGCGGGCGGTGTCCGGCGACTTCTCGGCGGCCCGATCGGACAGGATGGGGGCGATGAAGATCCAACCGCGTCACGTCATCCCCGTTGTCGTCGCCTCCCTTGCCGCGGCCGCGATGGCGGCGGTCACCGCGTATTCGGTCGCCGCCCTCGGATTCTTCGACAGCCGACATGCGACAGCATTCATCTCGGGCACCATCGCGGTGTGGGTCCTGTTCGCGCTCGGCATCCTCGCGCTTCGCCAGGTCGCGGTGAGACCCGCGATCGCCATCGTGCTGGTCGGATCCGCACTGATCGGCGGGGCGGCGATGGCCGGGCCGCCGAACACCAGCACCGACTCGGCGCGCTACGCCTGGGATGGCATCGTCCAGAACGCGGGGATTTCCCCGTACGCCTACGTGCCGGTGGATGATGCGCTCGCCGCCCTCCGCCCCGCCTGGCTGTTCCCCGCTCCGGTCGTGGGTGCCGACGGCACCGTCGCCTGCGCGGAGGCCCGCACCCATCCCACGGCGTCGGTTCCGAGCCGGGAACCGCTCTGCACGGCACTCAACCGACCGATGGTTCCCACCATCTATCCCGCCGCCGCCGAGATCTTCTTCGCCGCTGTGCGATGGATGACCGGCCCCTCCGCCCAGTATTGGCCGCTGCAGCTCACCGGGCTCCTGATGAGCCTCGCCATCACCGCCATGCTGATCGTCGTCCTGCGTCGACGCAACCTGGACCCGCGCTTGGCCGCGCTCTGGGGGTGGAGCCCGATCGTTGCGACCGAGGGCATCACGAACTCGCACATCGACATGCTTGGCACGCTGCTGGTGGTCGTGGCCACGCTGCTGGTCTCGCGGGGCATCCGTTTTCGCGGGGGGATCGCGCTCGGCGCCGCGATCGCCGTCAAACTGGTGCCGGTGATCGCCGCCCCGGCGCTGCTCAGACGCCAGCCGTGGAAGGTCATCGTGGCCGCGATCGGCACATTCGCGGTGCTCTATCTGCCGTACGCCGTCACGACCGGCATCGCGGTGCTCGGATACCTGCCCGGCTATCTCTCCGAGGAGGGGTACGACAACGGGACCCGGTTCACCCTGCTCACCCTGTTTGTTCCGAAAGCCGCCTCGCTCCTGGTGGCCGCGGCCCTGCTCGCCATCACGGCGGGGTTGGTCTGGTGGAAGACCAATCCGGATTCGCCGTGGCTCGGCCAGCTCGTGATGATCGGAACGACCCTCCTCGTCGTCTCGCCCCGGTATCCCTGGTACGCCCTGATGCTCGTGCCGTTCATCGCGCTGAGCGGACGCTGGGAGTGGTTCGGCGTTCCGCTCGCGCTCACCGTGCGGCTGTTGATTCCCAAACAGGACGTCTCGCAGGCGGCGATCGCGATCGCGATCGTGGTGATCGTCGGAATGGCTCTGTATCGCACCGGGCGCGACGGACGCGCGAGATTGCGGCATCCGCTCGCCCTGCTGCGGCGCGATCCGGTCTGATCGCGCGCCGCCATCCCCTGGCCGAGGGCCCGTCTGCCAGGTCGCCCCCGGGTTTCCGGGCTTTTCTGCCGGACGTTCGCCGAAAAATGTAACAGAACGGTAACGGCATCGGGCAATTCCAAACCCTTTGGCGAGGGGAGCCGAATCACTTTCCAGAACCGCTTGTCACCACGGGCAGGCTGAAGACTAAGGATCACATCATGCGCAAGTTCCAGAAGGTATCGGTCGGAATCATCACCGCAGGGCTTCTCGTTGGCGGCCTGGCCGCCTGCTCGAGCACCACCGGAAGCGGTACCACCCCCAGCTCCGCCGCCAGCTCGGCCCCGGCTGCTCAGAAGCCCCTCGCCTCCATCCCCGCCCTCACCGGTGTCGACACCGCCGTGCTGCTCGACTCCAACTTCGCGGCCGCGCTCACCTCGCTCGGACTCACCCCCGGAACCGTCGGCACCGCCACCCTGGTCAACGGGAGCCTGCACTTTCCGATCACCGGAGGAAACGTCGACTACTACGACCCGGCCAAGAAGCTGCGCCCCTACGTGCAGGGCACGATCAAGCACGAGGGATCCGGCCTCTCGTTGACGGCCGGAGCCACCAAGGTCGAGCTGACCAACTTCACCATCGACCCGGGCAAGTCGCTCCTCTACGGTGACGTCTCGGTCAACGGAACCGTCGCCGCCACGCAGGCCGTGCTTTTCAACCTCGACGGCACGACGCTCAAGCCGCTTCAGATGTCCGGTAACGACGCGATCCTCGAGGGCACCACCGTTCACGTCTCCTCCGTCGCGGCCGACCTGCTGAACAAGACCTTCAACACGACCGCCGTCAAGCCCGGACTGCTCGTCGGCATCGCCAAGATCACGGTGATCGCCAAGTAGTCCGACTCTCACCTCGAAGGCTCGTCGCGCTACCGCGCGGCGGGCCTTCTGTCGTGCAGCGGGCGCCTCGCTCCGGTCACTGGCTGACGATTCGGGCGCCGTGCACCGGGCCGGTCGCCCGCACGACGGTGAGACGAGCGGCACTCAGGGCGATCTGCAGCTCGAGTGACGCATCGAGATCGGCGGTGAGGAAGGCCACGGTCGGCCCGGATCCCGAAATCATGCCGGCGAGTGCGCCGTTCTCCTCGCCGAGTTCGATGACCGCGCCGAGTCGGGGTTCGAGGTGAAGCGCCGGCGCCTGCAGGTCGTTGTGCAGCACCTCGGCGAGCATGTGCGGATCTCCCGCCCGCAACGCCTGCAGCACGTTGGCATCGATCTGCGGCTGGTTCGATGCCGGAAAGATGTCCTGCGAATGACGGTCCCGGTGACGGTCGAGTTCGCTGTAGACGAGGGGGGTGCTCATGCCGAAGTCGGCAAGAGCCAGCACCCACTGGAAGTTGCCGGTGGCGAGCGCCGGGCTCAGCTGGTCTCCCCGGCCGGTGCCGATCGCGGTTCCGCCGCTGAACGCGAACGGCACATCGGAGCCGAGTTCGGCAGCGAGTTCGAGCAGTTCCTCCCGGCTGAGATCGGTGTCCCACAGGGCGTCACAGGCGAGGAGGGTCGCCGCGGCATCCGCCGATCCGCCCCCCATTCCGCCGGCGAGCGGCACGTGTTTCTCGATCTCGAGGCGAACACCCCGACGGTAGCCGGCCCGGTGCGCGAGCAGGGTTGCGGCCTTGATCGCGAGGTTCGAGCCGTCGGTGGCGAGAGACGAGGTATCGATCGAACCCGAAAACGTCACCGAAAAGTCGTCGGCCTCGAAGGCACGCACATCCTCGTAGAGCGAGACCGCCTGATAGGCCGTTGCGACGTCGTGATAGCCGTCCTCGAGCAGCGCGCCGACCTTGAGGAAGACGTTGATCTTGCCCGGTGCCCGAGCGTGCACCAGCTTCGGAGCGGCCGCGGAGGTCATGACACCAACCTAGCCGAACCGCCGGAGCCCGCTTTACGCAGCCGCTCCGGCACGAGCGACGGCGAGGAAATCGGTCACCGTGAGCTCCTCCCCCCGAGCCGTCGGCGACACCCCCGCCGCTTCGAGGCGAGCGGATGCCGCGGTGCTGTCCCCGAGCACGACGGAGAGCGACTGCCGCAGCATCTTGCGTCGCTGCTGGAACGCGGCGTCAACGAGGGCGAACGTCGCCAGCCGCTCCGCCTCGGTGCCCGGCAGTTCTCCGCGGTCGAACCGCACGAGAATCGAGTCGACATTCGGCACCGGCCAGAAGACCTGGCGGCTCACCTGACCTGCCGTGCGCCATTTTCCGTACCAGGCCGCCTTGATGCTCGGGCTCCCGTAGATCTTGGAACCGGGGTCGGCCGCGATGCGCTGCCCCACTTCGGCCTGCACCATCACGAGGCCGGTCGCGAGGCCAGGGAAGTGCTCGAGAAAGTGCAACAGGACGGGCACCGAAATGTTGTACGGCAGGTTCGCGACGAGGCTCGTCGGCTCGCCCGGAAGCGCGGTGATCGTCATCGCATCCTGCGTGATCACGGTGAGCACCGCTCCCGGCTGAAGGAGCTCGACGGTGATCGGCAGTTGCGTCGCGAGGCGCTTGTCGATCTCGACGGCGACGACGGATGCCCCGGCCTCGAGCAAACCAAGAGTGAGCGACCCAAGCCCGGGTCCCACTTCCACCACGCTCTGACCGGAGACGATTCCCGCCGCCTTCACGATGCGACGCACGGTGTTGGCGTCGATCACGAAGTTCTGGCCGAGCCTCTTGGTCGGCTGGATGCCGAGCAGGACGGCGAGGTCGCGGATCTCCGCCGGCCCGAGCAGGCTCACGCGAGCTCGGACGAGTCGATGGCCTCGTCGTAGGGCGATCCGAGGTCCTGGGTGACCGGCTCCGCATCCCAGGTTCCGTAGACGAGCTCGGTGTTCGAGGAGATCTGGGCGGCGAGCAACGCGACGTCCGTGCCCAGGTGATCCGCCATGAACCGCAGTGTTGTGGGGATGAGGTACGGCGCGTTCGGCCGCCCCCGGTGCGGCACCGGGGTGAGGAACGGGGCATCTGTTTCGATCAGAATCTGGCTGCGCGGTATGGCGGCGAGCGCATCCCGCAGGCCATCGGCGTTCTTGAACGTGATGGTGCCGGCGAAGGAGAGGTACCAACCGTTGTCGGCGCAGAGGCGTGCCATGTCCGCGTCGCCGGAGAAGCAGTGGAACACGGTCCTCTCCGGCGCTCCGTTGCGCCGGAGGGTCGAGATCACCTCGGCGTGGGCGTCCCGGTCGTGGATCTGCATCGCCAGGTCGTGTTTCTTGGCGATGGCGATGTGCGCCTCGAAGGAGCGGTACTGGGCGCCGCGCCCGCTCTCGTCCGTGCGGTAGAAGTCGAGCCCGGTCTCGCCGACTGCGCGCACCCGAGGCCGGGCGGCGAGTTCATCGATCTCGGCGAGCGCCGTATCCAGCTCGCCGGCGGCCTCATACCGGGGCGCCTCGTTCGGATGGATGGCGACGGCGGCGAGCATCCGCGGCTCCCGTGACGCCATCTCGGCCGACCAACGCGAGGTCTCGAGGTCGCCGCCCACCTGCACAACCCCGCGCACACCGACGCTCGAGGCACGATCGAGCTGCGCGCGGTAGTCGAGGAGCTCGTCTCCGTCCGCGATCTCCAGGTGCGTGTGATTGTCGTAGACGCCCACCGTAAGCGCCGGCGGAAGCGGCGGATAGCTCAGGTCGCGGGTCTTACCCTGCTCCGAGGAGGCAGCACGCCGCCGGATCGGGCCATCGGATTCCTCAACGGCGGGCATCCCCGAATCCTACCCGGCCACCGGGGACGGACCGATCAGACCGAGCCGGCCGGTCGCACTTCGAGCACGATCTTGCCGAGCCCGTGCCTCGCCCCGAGGCGCTCGTAGGCGGCTCGCACCCGATCGAGCGGGAAGGTGGCGTACACCGGGATCGTCAGCTCGCCGTTCGCGATCAGCCGCGCCAACTCGGTGAGAGTCTCGCGCGGCGCCACCGCCGTCATGCCCTCGGACTTCACCCGGAACTTGCCCTTGGCCGCGAAGTCGATGACGGTGTTGATCCGGTCCTTCGGCACCCCGAGGTCGATCGCGACTCGCACGTTGCCGTCCCCGTGCGCATCGATGAAGGCGTCGACGCCATCGGGGACGATCTTGCGGATGCGGGCTGCCAGATCCGAGCCGTACGCCACCGGAATCGCGCCGAGACGACGAAGGAAGGCGTGATTCTCCTCGCTCGCGGTCGCCACCACCGCGGCTCCGGCAAGCACGGCGAGTTGCGTGGCGATGACGCCGACCCCTCCCGCCGCTCCGGCGACAACGACGGTGTCGCCCGGGCGCACGTCGACCGCGACGATGCACGCGCGGGCGGTGGTCCCGGCGACGTACAGGCTCGCGGCCTCATTCCAGCCGACCCCGTGCGGCTTCGGGATGACCCGACCGGCGTCTATCGTCACGAACTCCGCCTGCGCGCTGCGCTCGTCCGAGAAGCCGATCACCTGATCGCCGACCTTCGGGAAGTCGACCCCGTCGCCCACCGCGGTGACCACGCCGGCGAAGTCGCTGCCCTGGCCCTCCGGGAAGTGGGCGGGGAAGGCGGCATCGATCCGACCCTCGCGGATCTGGATCTCCCCCGGGTTGATCGCGGCGGCTACCACGGAGACCTGTACCTCACGGCGACCCGGCACCCGGGCATCCACCTCAACCACGTCGAGCACGTCGCTTCCGCCGTACCTGCTGAATCTAACCGCCTTTGGCATGGTGTGGTCCGTGCTTATCAGGCCGTGACCGCGGTGTCCGGCTGTTCGATTCGGGGGAAGAGCGAGCTGCCGAGGGGCGACACCGACGGCCCGCCGGTCCAATCCGAGGCCGCCCGCACATCCTGGTCGGCGACATCTCCCGTGCCGCCGAGAGCGGTCCACAGCCGGGCCGCGGCATCCGGGATCACCGGGGCGAGCAGCACCGCGAGGGTTCCGAGACCGCGCACGATCGTGAACAGCACGGCGTCGAGGCGCTCCGCGTTGGCCGGATCCTTTGAGAGAGCCCACGGCTCCTGGATCGTGATGTAGCCGTTGAGCCCGTCGACGAGCACCCAGATCGCGGCGAGCGACTCGTGGATGGCGAGCCGCTCGATCGCGGCATCCGCCTCCGCGGTCACGCGCGCGCCCGTCGCGAAAATGGCCCGATCCGCCTCGGAGAGCTCGACACCGCTCGGGATGACGCCCCCGCGATAGCGCGTGACCATCGCGATCACGCGCGAGGCCAGGTTGCCGAAGCCGTTGGCGAGCTCCGCCTGGTAGCGCGCGGAGAGATCCTCCCAGCTGAACGAGCCGTCCTGTCCGAAGCTGATGGCGCTCATGAAGTAGTAGCGGAAGGCGTCGACGCCGAAGGTCTCGGTGATCTCGGATGGCGCGATGCCGGTGAGCTTCGACTTCGACATCTTCTCGCCGCCGACGAGCAACCAGCCGTGACCGAAGACGCGACGCGGCACCGGGAGGCCGGCCGCCATGAGCATCGCCGGCCAGATCACGGCGTGGAAGCGGGCGATGTCCTTGCCGACCAGCTGCACGGCCGGCCAGTGTCGTTCGAAGTTCTCGGGGTCGGTTCCGTAGCCGATGGCGGAGATGTAGTTGAGCAGCGCGTCGAACCAGACGTAGACGACGTGGCTGTGATCCCAGGGGATTTGGATGCCCCAGTCAAAGCTCGACCGGGAGATGCTGAGATCGTCGAGGCCCTGCTTCACGAACGAGATGATCTCGTTGCGCACGCTTTCCGGCTGGATGAAATCGGGCTGCGACTCGTACAGGTCGAGAAGTTTCTGTTGGAAGTCGCTCATGCGAAAGAAGTAGTTCTTCTCCTTGAGGATCTCCACGGGTCGGCCGTGGATCTTGCACACCAGCTGACCGGTGAAGTCGCCCTCTGCGGTCTCCATCAGGTCGTCGAGCTGCTTGTACTCCTCGCAGCCGACGCAGTAGTACCCCTCATATTCGCCGGAGTAGATGAAGCCGTCGTCGTAGAGCTTCTGCAGGAAGATCGTGACGGCCTTCTCGTGGCGCTCGTCGGTGGTGCGGATGAAGTCGTCGTTGGCGATGTTGATCGTGGCGAGAAGCGGCAGCCAGGCTTCCGCCACGAGCCTGTCCGCCCACGCCTGCGGGGTGGTGTCGTTCGCCACCGCGGTGCGAAGAATCTTCTGGCCGTGCTCGTCGGTGCCGGTGAGCAACCAGGTGTCGTCGCCCGCCTGGCGGTGCCACCGGGCCAGAACATCGGCGGCGACCTCGGTGTAGGCGTGCCCGATGTGCGGCACATCGTTCACGTAGAAGATGGGGGTCGCGATGTAAAAAGAGTCGGCGGCGGGCATTCGATCATCCTAAACGGCGGCGGATGCCGCGGGAGCCGCGTTACGCGCCCATCCACTCGCTCGGCACGCCCCGATTTCTGACCAACGTTGACCAGAATTCGCTAGGCTGGCTCCATGCCGGAACCAGTGAGCATCTACGATGCGAAGACCCGGTTTTCGCAGCTCGTGAATCGCGCCGAGAATGGTGAGGAGATCGTGATCTCCCGCCACGGCCAGCCCGTCGCCCGGCTCGTTCCGCTCGCTACCCGGCGCGCGGATCGCGTTCCCGGTTCGCTCAGAGGTCGCATCACCATTGCGCCGGATTTTGACACCGTGCTGCCTGCGGACGAAGCCGACTGGTACGGCGCGTGAAGATTCTGCTCGACACGCGCATCGTGCTGTGGTGGCTCGCCGATGACCCGCGGCTTGCTCCGGGCATCCGCGCCGCCGTTCTCGACGGCTCGAACGACGTCTTCGTCTCCGCGGTCGTCATCGCGGAGATCGCAATCAAGCGGTCGCTCGGCAAACTCGACGCCCCGTTCGAACTCAGCACCCTGCTCAGCGAGAACGGCTTGGAGGCCCTGCCCCTCACCGGCGCACATGCGGTGGAGTTGGGGCGCCTGCCGTGGCTGCACCGCGACCCGTGGGACCGTCTGCTGGTTGCTCAGGCGCGGGTGGAGGGCCTGACACTCGCGACCGTCGATGGGCGGATCCGCGCCTACGACGTGGCGACCCTGTCCGACTGAGAGTTGCTCCGTTCGATGGTGC
Organism: Frigoribacterium sp.; assembly: GCA_031360325.1. Taxonomy (GTDB): domain Bacteria; phylum Actinomycetota; class Actinomycetes; order Actinomycetales; family Microbacteriaceae; genus Lacisediminihabitans. The sequence goes on from JANMBI010000119.1 coordinate 22,795, forward strand.
CCGCACGGCGCTCGGGGTCCTCTCCCCCTCTTCCGATGCGGAGGTTGCCGCTACCCCGGCGGTCAGCGGTGCGGCGCGATGACCCTCCAGGAGCCACCGGTGTCCTCCGTGACGACGATCCCGCGATCATCGGCGACGTAGAGGCGGTTTCCGGCACGGGCGACGGCCCGGGGTGTGCCGCTCACCGACCCGCCCCTGGTCCACACGCCCGCGACATCCTGTTGCCAGACGGCGCCGCTCGTGTCGATGCCGGCGAGGGAACCGGTCGCGCGATCACCGGCAACGAGGTAGAGGGCGGGTGCCCGTGTGTCGATGACAAAGGTCGAGGCGTCGTCCGTGCTCACTGCCAGGCCCTTTTCGGTCGTGGCGTAGAGCGTGGAAGGCGCGACCGGGTTCACGAGGATGTCCCGGGCCACCAGCGCGGCCCCGTCGGTCCACGTCGCGCCGCCGTCGAGGCTGCGTTGGATAGCCGGCTTGCTTGAGTCGACCCCGAAGATTCTCGCGGTGGCCGCTCCCGCCTCCGGCGGCGCCACCGCAATGGCGTGAAAATCGGTCCGGCCGGTCAACGAGACGTTGGACCAGGTGGTGCCGCCGTCGGCGCTGGTGATCAGGCCGAGATTCGGGCTTCCGAAGGTCGGCGGCGTGGTTGGTCCGGGATGCCCGGACGCGTAGGCGATGCCGCCGGTCAGCGTGAATCCCATCGGGTCGAAATCGAGACCGCCGATGGGGCCCCGCGTCGTCGCAGTGCCGTCAGGGGCGAGGGCGACGGCGAACAGACCCTGATGGGTCGCGACAAGAAGTCCGCCGGACGCATCGACGGCCAGGGCATGGATGTGAGCGAATGCGGGTGCCAACGAGGCCGGCGAGGCCGGCACCGGGGCCGCACTGCCCTGCGTCGACGTACATCCCGAGAGAGCTGTTGCGGCCACGGCGAGGGCGAAGGCGGCGACGATTCGAGTGGGAGGTCCCGGGCGGAAGGTCATGGGAGAAGTCAAGCATCCCACCATCCGGTGTGGCGTCGCTCCGGGGAATCGTGACCGGATTGCGCGTCGACCGGAGTCAATCGTGGGCGGGATGCTCGTGCTCCGCGTGGGCTTCGCGCTCGAGCTGGAAGGTCGAATGCTCGATGGAGACGGCGAAGTGATCGGCCACGCACTTTTGGAGTTCATCGATGATCCCTGGCGCGTGTCCATCGTAAAAGCAGGCGTCGTCGACGACGACGTGGGCCGTGAGGACGGGAAGTCCGGTCGAGATCTGCGTCGCGTGGAGATCGTGCACCGCACGCACATGGGGGAGCTCGAGAATGTGGCTGCGCACGGAGTCCAGATCCAGCCCCTTCGGCGTGGATTCGAGCAGAACGTCAACGGTCTCCCTCAACAGCACGAAGGTTCTCGGCAGGATGAGGACTCCGATCAGCATGGCCACGACGGCATCCGCCCGTGTCCAGCCCGTGGTCGCGATGATGACGGCGGCCACGATGACGGCGACCGACCCGAGAGCATCGTTGATCACCTCCAAGAAGGCGGCGCGGAGGTTGAAGTTCGATTTGCGGCCGCCGGCGAGAACGAAGATCGAGGCGAGGTTCCCGAGCAAGCCGATGACACCGAAGATCAGAAGCTCCTTCGAGGCGATCTCCGGCGGATTGATCAGGCGCCGAATTCCCTCGACGAACACGAAGATCCCCACGGCGAGAAGAATGGCGGCCTGCGCGGTGGCGGCAAGTACCTCGGCCCGCCGGAAACCCCACGTCCGTTTGGAGCTCGCGGGCCGGACCATCAGGTTGGCGGCGACGAGAGCGATGAACAGTCCGCCCGCGTCGGTGAGCATGTGGGCGGCGTCCACCAGGAGGGCAAGGCTCCCCGTGATCAGCGCGCCGGCGACCTCGGCGACGAGAATCGTCGTGGTGATGAAGAACGCGACGAGGAGGCGCTTCCGATTGGACGAGACCGGCCCGTGGTCGTGCTCAGCCATGTGCGTTGTCCTCTCGTTGCCGCGGGTGCGTCTTCCGGTGCCGCACTCTCCATTATGCAATAATCTGCGCATGGATGCAGATAAGCCGGATGAATCGACCCGGGACATCCGACGCTGTATAGTCAGCACGTGCTGACCATTGCTTCCCGACTCGACGTCATGAACCGCCTCGGCCGCGCACTGGCCGATCCCAACCGTTCCCGCATCCTCGTGAGCCTGCTCGACCAACCCGGATATCCGGCCCAACTCGCGCAGAGCCTCGGGCTCACCCGCACCAATGTCTCCAACCACCTGAGTTGTTTGCGCGGTTGCGGCCTCGTCGTCGCCGTTCCGGAAGGGCGACAGACGCGCTACGAAATCGCCGATCCGCATCTCACCCGTTCCCTGGCCGCGCTCGTCGGCGTGGTTCTTGCCATCGACGAGGGTGAGGACTGCACGGACGAAGCCTGCGCGATCCCCGCGTGCTGCGGATCCCGCGCGTGAGCGCCGTGACCGACGGCGCCGCACGCACCCTCGACCCGCGGCGCAGAGACGTGCTTCGGCGCCGTATCCGAATCGTCGTGGCGATCACGATCGCCTACAACCTCATCGAGGGGATCCTCGCTCTCGTCGCCGGAACGGCCGCCTCATCGGCCGCCCTCATCGGATTCGGGCTCGACTCGGTCGTGGAAGTCCTCTCCGCTGCCGCCGTCGCCTGGCAGTTCGCAGCACCGGACCCCGAGCTGCGCGAGAAGATCGCGCTGCGCATCATCTCCTTCTCCTTCTTCGGGCTGGCCGGCTATGTGATCATCGATGCCGGGCTGTCGCTTTTCGGCGTTCGCGCGGCAGAACCGAGCCCGATCGGCATAGTCCTTGCCGCGGTGAGCCTCGCGGTGATGCCCCTCCTCAGCTGGTTCGAGCGGCGCACCGGCCGTGAGCTCGGATCGGCATCCGCGGTCGCGGACTCCCGTCAGACCCTCATCTGCAGCTACCTGTCCGCGGCGCTTCTCATCGGTCTTCTCTTCAACACCCTCTTCGGCTGGGCCTCTGCCGATTCGATCGCCGCGCTGGCCATTGCCGGCTTCGCCATCAGGGAGGGTCGAGAGGCCTGGAAGGGAGAGTCCTGCGGCGTACCGGTGTCCGCTCTGACCGGAGAGCGTGCGATCGACGACTGCTGACCGAAACCCCGAGTCGGTGAACGCATCGCTCTGGCCGGTAGAGATCTGGCCGGGAGAGATCGGGGCCCGACGCGGGACCCGGCCCGCGAGACTCAGCGCTCCCTGAGCGCGCCCTCGTAGAGGTCCCGCTTGCCGAGGCCCGTGGCATCCGCCACTTCCGAAGCCGCCTCCTTCAGTTTCGAGCCGGCCGCGACGAGCGCTCGCACGTGGGCGATTCCGGAGGCGAGATCGATCAGCTCGAGAGTCGCCCCGTCCACCACGATGCAGATCTCCCCCCGCATTCCCGCGGCGGCCCATTCGACCAGTTCGGACGCGGTTCCCCGGCGCACCTCTTCGTACAGCTTCGTCAGTTCCCGACAGACGGCGACGCGTCGGTCGGGTCCGAAGGCCGTCACGATGTCGCGCAGGGCAGCCTCGAGCCGGTTCGGCGACTCGAAGAAGACCATGGTTCGCGGCTCGCGAGCCAGCTGTGCAAGGGCCGCGAGCCGTCCCTTCCGCGGAAGGAAGCCCTCGAACGTGAAGCGATCGGTCGGCAGGCCGGACAGGGCGAGAGCCGTGATCACCGCCGACGGGCCGGGAAGCGCCGTCACGGTGACCCCCAGGGCGGCCGCAGCGGTCACGAGAGAGAAACCGGGGTCGCTGATTGCCGGCATCCCGGCGTCGGTGAGCACGAGCACATCCGTCTCCCGAGCGAGCTCGGCGATCTCGGCGGCCCTCTCTGCCTCGTTGTGCTCGTGAAGGGCGATGAGGCGCGGACGATTGTCGATGCCGAGCGCACGCATGAGATGGATGGTGACCCTCGTGTCCTCCGAGGCGATCACCGCGACGGACCCGAGCGCCTCGACCAGCCGCCGAGAGGCGTCGCCGAGGTTTCCGATCGGGGTCGCGGCCAGGATGATCACGAGCCCATCCTTGCAGTGAACCCTCGTTACCATTGCACCTGTGACGAGACCCGAGGCCGACTTCGACGCCGTGGCCGCCGCGCGGGAGCCGCGGCCGACCGCCTCCGCACCGGCCGAGCCGACCGGCACCCGCCTCGATGCCTGGTGGGGTCGCGTTCTCGGCTCGCCCCGGCGTCAGCGCGTCTGGTATTGGGCCGGACCCGTCGCCGTGACGATCCTGGCCGCCGTGCTCCGTCTCGTGCGCCTCGGCGACCCGCGCGCACTCGTCTTCGACGAGACCTTTTACGTCAAGGACTCCTGGACCCTGCTTCATCTCGGCTATGAGGCGACCTGGCCGAACAACGCGGACCCTCGTTTCATCGCCGGCGACGTCAACATCTACTCCCCGGCCGGCTCCTACGTCGCCCACCCTCCCCTCGGCAAGTGGATGATCGCGCTCGGCCTTCGCGCATTCGGCGCCCAGGACACCGTCGGCTGGCGCATCAGCACCGCCGTCGTCGGAATCCTCGCCGTGTTCCTGCTCGTGATCATCGCGCGAAAGCTCTTCTCCTCCACCCTCCTGGCAACGATCGCCGGGGGCCTGCTCGCGGTCGACGGACACGCGATCGTGATGTCTCGCACAGCACTCCTCGACAACTTCGTGATGATCTTCACCCTGCTCGGTTTCGGCGCCGTATTGCTCGACCGCGAGCAGTCCGCCGGTCGGCTGGCGCTATGGCTTCGTCGACGGGAGGATGCCGGACAGGGCATCGAGTGGGGTCCGGCACTGTGGTGGCGGCCCTGGCTCGCCTCCGCTGGCCTCCTCTTCGGGGCCGCCAGCGCCGTCAAGTGGAGTGGGCTCTACTTCCTCGCCGCCTTCGCGGTGTATTCGCTCGTCGTCGACGCTGTCGCCCGTCGTCGGGCGGCCATCCACTTCTGGTTCAGCGGCACGGTGTTCATCCAGGGACCGGCCACCTTTCTCCTCACCATCCCGATCGCCCTCGCCACCTATCTGGCCAGCTGGACCGGCTGGTTCGTGACCCGCGGCGGGTACTACCGAGAGTGGGCCGATGCACCGGGCAACGCCGCGACGGGCCTCTTCTCCTTGGTGCCGCATTCCCTGCAGAGTTTCCTTCACTACCAGGCGAGCGTCTACAACTTCAACATCAACGAACACTCCGCCCACCCGTACTCCGCCAATCCATTCGGCTGGCTCTTCCTGCTGCGCCCGACGGCCTTCTACTACGTCGGCCAGGCCAGAGGACAGAGCGGATGCGCCTACTCGAGCTGTGCGGAGTACATCACCTCCATCGCGAATCCGCTCATCTGGTGGGCGGCGACCGCCGCGCTTTTCTACCTGGTATACCGTCTCCTGCGCTATCGGGAATGGCGGGTCGGTCTGATCCTGATGGGAATGGTCGCCGGCTATCTCCCCTGGTTGCTGTACGCCAGCCGCACCATCTTCCAGTTCTACGCGATCGTGTTCGAGCCCTACATGATCCTCGCGCTCGTGCTCGTGATCGGGCTGATCCTCGGTCGCCGTGGCGACTCGACCTGGCGGCGAACCCGCGGGATCGGGGTCGTGGCGGTGTTTCTCGTCGCCGTGGTGCTGGTGAGCGCCTTCTTCTATCCGGTCTGGACGGGAATGCAGGTGCCGGAATCCTTCGCACGCCTCCACTACTGGCTGCCCGGCTGGCGATAGAGCATCGCCCGTTCTGCGGCGTGGCTGCCGTCTCGCGGAGAGGCGTTCGGCTCCGGTAGCGTTGTTCCGTGGTGGGCCGGGGCCGTGGTAGTCGCGACTCGACCTGCCGCAGGCGGCACCCACGCTCGCCAAAACCCCGTTCCGCGAGCATCCCCTGAGCCCCGTGGTCGGCATCGACGAGGTGGCGCGGCTGGCCGGAGTCTCGGCAGCCACCGTTTCCCGAGCATTGAGCGGAAACGGGCCGGTCTCGGCCGAAGCCCGCGCGAAGGTCGAATCCACGGCCCACGACCTCCGATACGTGGTCTCCTCCACCGCCTCGAGTCTCGCTTCCGGCCGAACCAGGAGCATTGGCGTCGTCATGCCACGGCTCAACCGGTGGTTTTTCTCTTCGGTCCTCGAGCGCGCGGAACGGGCGCTGCTTCGCGCCGGCTACGATCTCACCCTCTACAATCTTGGTGGCGGCGACGACGAACGACGCAGCGTTTTCGAGCACTTCCTGCGCCGGCGACGGGTGGATGCCGTCATCGCGGTCGCACTCGAACTCACCGCCGCCGAGATATCGGGGGTGTTGGTGCTCGACAAGCCAATCGTCGGGGTCGGCGGCCCCCTCCGTGGAGTGACGTCACTCGCGATCGACGAAGTGGCGGTCGCTCGTCTGGCGACCGATCACCTGATCCGACTCGGCCACACGACGAGTCTGCACATCGGCATCGACGACCACGAACTCGCCGAATTCTTTCAGCTCACCACGGTCGCACAGTATCCGCTGGGCCAGGGAGAGCTTGCTGCCGACAGCCTGATGGCCCAACTCGAACCGTCTCGCTCGAAACGGTCGGCTCTCACCGTCTCTCTACCGTTCGAACTTATCGTGCGCTCGAGCACCGCCCGACCGCCGGAGCGGTGAGCGAGACGGGTTCGGCCGCTGGACGTGCGACTACTTGACGGAGCCGGAGATCAGCCCGCCGACGATGTACTTCTGAAGTACGAGGAAGACGATCATCACCGGTACCGCGGCCAACACGGCACCCGCCGCGAAGATGCTCCAGTTGTTCGAGAACGCCTGGGAGACAAAACTGTAGAGTCCGACAGCGAGCGTCTGGGTGGTCGGGTCGGTCAGCATGATGCTCGCGAGCACGTACTCGCCGGTCGTCGCGATGAACGACAGCAGGCCGACGACGGCGAGGATCGGAGCCACCAGCCGCAGGATGATCGTGAAGAAGATCTGCGCATGACTGGCGCCGTCGATCTTGGCCGCCTCGTCGATAGACACCGGAACCGTGCTGAAGAATCCGTACATGAGGTAGGTGTTCACGCCGAGGGCACCGCCGAGGTAGACGAAGATCAGTCCGAGCTGAGTACCGAGACCGAGCGCGGGAACCACCGAGCCGATCGTCGACAGCAGCAGGAACAGCGCCACCACCGCCAGGAATTGCGGGAACATCTGGATGAGAATCAGCGAGAGAAGCCCGACCCGACGCCCGCGAAAGCGCATTCGGGAGAAGGCGTAGGCGGCCATCGCCCCGAGAAACACCGTCATGAGCGAGGTGACAAGGGAGATGACGAGGCTGTTGATGAACCACCGAGCGTACGGCTGGTCGGGATTGGTGAACAGAGCGCCGTAGTTGGAGAAATCGATCGTGCCGAACAGCTGGTTTGATCCGACGAGGGATCCGGCCGGGTTGAGGGATGCCGACACCACGTAGAGCAGTGGGAACACCGCGAAGACGACGGCGACGATGGCGATGACGTGCCGCCAGCCGGTGTCGCGAGCCCACCGCGAGAACCGGAACGGTCTCTTGGCACGGATGTGGGCGTGTTCGGGCACGGCAGCGCTGGGGAGCTCTGCTTCGATCGTCATGTCAGTTGATGTCCTCCAGTGCCTTGGTGCGGCGGAATGCGATGACGGAGATGGTGCCGACGAGCACGAAGATCAGGATGGAGAGCGCGCTCGCGAGACCGTAGTCGCGTGCACCGCCCTGTCCGAATGCGACCTTGTAGACCATGGTGATGAGCAAGTCGGTCGAACCGATGTCGAAGGTGGTGTCAGAGAAGCGTGGCCACCCCCGAGTGAGCATGTAGATCACATTGAAGTTGTTGAAATTGAATGCGAACGAGGCGATCAGCAACGGCGCGATCGACACGAGCAGCAGCGGGAGCTTGATCGACCGGAACGCTCTCCAGGGGTTCGCACCGTCGACACGTGCGGCCTCGTTCAGTTCCTCCGGTAGCGACTGCAGAGCGCCGGTACAGACGAGGAACATGTAGGGATAGCCGAGCCAGACGTTGACCAGAATCACGCTGAACTGGGCGAACAACGGGGCCGTCAGCCAGGGGATCTGGGCGCCGCCGAACAGCACCTGGTTCACGAATCCGAACTCCGGGTTCAGGAGGCCGGCCCAGACCAGCCCGGACAGATAGACCGGGAAGGCGTAGGGCAGGATCACCAGCACGCGGTAGAACTTCTTGCCACGCAGGGTCGGGTGGTTGAGCACCATGGCGAGAAACAGTCCGAGCGCGAAGGTGAGCAGCACCGACAGGATGGCGAACACGAACGTCCAGATGGTCACCCGCAGCAGCGGGCCGCTGAGCTGCTTGTTGGTGAACGCCTCGGTGAAGTTTGCGAATCCGACCTCGATCTTCCAACCCGGGGAGAGTTTCTGCCCCCCCGATGCCGCGAATTCGCCCTTTCCGTCGTCGCGGTAGACGGTTCCCGAGGTGGCAGTGAAGGTGTCCGTCGCCGAGTCGTAGGCGAGGTTCGACCGGTAGAGGTACGCGCTACTCGCGTCTTCTGTTCGCAGCGTTCCCGCGGCCGGATCGGAGGAGACCGGGACGGACATCGCGGTGATGGCCACCTGGTCAGCAAGGACCTGGGCGAGGCTGAGCGTTTCGTAGCCCGGGAGGCCTTTCCCCGCTCCCGTTCCGTCGAGGATGGGGTTGTTCGCAACCGCCAGCGGCCGAGTGCTCGAACCGACCGAGACGACGCCCTTCGGATCGGTGACGAGCAAGTAGAGTTGGCCATCCTTTCGAAGGATGTTGACCGCGTAGGTCGGGGAGTCTGGTACGCGCTTCTGGGCGGCGCCCTGAATGGCGGCGATGGCATCCGACTTCGTGCTGTTGTGGCCGTCGCTGTAGTTGGTGAAGGCGATGTAGCCGCTGAAGAAGACCACGAATATCTGGAAGATCAGGAGAAAGATCACACCGGGAGCGAGGTACTTGGCCGGCAGTCGCTTGCCGGCGCCGAGGTAGATCCAGTTGATCAGGAGACCGATGACCACCGTGACGACCAGAGGGATCCACATCTGCAGCGCAGACATGGCGAACACCAGCCACACCGCGAAGGCGTCGAAGAGCCCGAGCAGCACGATCTTGATGATCAGCCCGAGTAGTCCTCGGTTGCCGCGCGTGAATCCTGCCGCGGTGCGTCGCGCGGAGGCGGTGGCCCGAGTTGCGCGCGGCTTCGAGCGGGGTTCACGGGGGGCCGGAGGCTTCGGCAGGGAAGCAGATTTCGCCATGGGACTCGCATACCTCGTGGTTGGGGACGGCGCGGTGGGGAGGACGGACGCGGCCGGGGGTCGAGGCGCTCGCAGGAACGCCCCGACCCTTCCGACGAACCGTGTTAGCCGGCGATCTTCGCCTGGATGTTGGCTACGGCGGCGTTCCAGACCGTCGCGGGATCACCCTGACCCTTGATGAGAGCGAGTTCGGCGGAGCCCCAATCGGCCCAGACCGAGCCCATCTGCGGGATGGACGGCATGGGAACACCGTTGAGGCCGACCTTGCCGAAGGCCTGGACATCCGCATTGGTTGCCGCGATCTTGTCGAATGCGCTGGTCAGGGCCGGAGCACGGTCACCGACCGCGAAGAGCTTCTCCTGTACCGCGTCGGTGCCGAGGTAGTTCACGAGGAACTTGGTGGCGGCCACCTTGTTCTTGCTCTTGGAACTGATGAAGAAGGCATTCACGCCAAGGAACGGCTGCGCGGGCGCTCCGCCGGCCGAGGGCAGCGGGTCGATCGCGTACTTGATTCCGGCTTTCTTGATGGCGCCGATGTTCCACGGCCCGGTGAGGAAGTACGGGGACTCCCCCTTCTCGAAGGAAGTGGCCGCGATGTCACCCGTGATGTTGGCGTTCAGTATGCCTTCGGCCCCCCAGGCCTTCAGGGCGGTGGCGAACTTCACCCCGGCGGCGTCGCCGAGAGTGAGCTTCGACGCGTCGTAGGACCCGTCGGGCTTCTGGGCGAAGACCGAGGATCCGAACGAGGTTTGCAGCGGGTACAGGTGGTACGGGTCGCCCTGTTTCGGGTCGAGTCCGAGCAGGAACGGGTATTTCGCCTTGCCGGAGGCGACGACGGCCTTGCCCGATGCGATGAGGTCGTCGAAGGTCTTCGCCGCAGTCGGCGCGAGGGCGGTGTTACGCACCATCGCGACATTCTCGATCGAATACGGGAGGCCGTAAATGCTGCCGTTGTAGGTCACGGCCTGAATCGCGACCTTCGCGTACTTGCTCACTGAGTCGCCGAGCTGGATCGGTGCAACCACACCATTCTGCACGTACGCGCCGAGTTTGTCGTGGGGGCTGACGATGATATCGGGGCCCTTGCCGGTCGGCACCTGACTGATGAAATCCTTGTCAACGGTGGCGAAATCCTTGATGACGAGCGTCACCGTCACGCCGGTGTCCTTCTTGAACTGGGCGGCAACCGCCTTCAGTGCGGGCGCACGGAGCGCGTCCGTCCAGAGAGTGAGTTTGGAGGAACCGGTGGGGGTACCGGCGGTCGTTCCGGGAGAGGCCGAGCAGCCCGTGAGTGCCGCGGATGTGAGCGCGGTGATGAGGAGCGCCGCTGCCGCCACTCTTGCCGTGGGGGTCACCTTCATTGGTGGACCTTTCTGTTCTGTGTGAAGGGAGTCGAGCCCACCCCACACAGAGGCGAGAGGACGATCTCCCGGGATGTTGCAAGCGCTTCCAGTTATAGCAATACCGCCGAGGAAACACAAGGTCGATCGACCCCCGCTCGTCGCTCCACGAGAATTCCGACGAACATCACGGGGAAGGGCAAGCTCCTCGGCCGTCTACCCCCACATGAAAGCGTTTGCATTTAGACCGGGGGACCGCCGAGGCCGGGCGCGACCCGGGCCATCACGTGTCGGCGCACCGGTCGTCCCCGCTCGACGGCTCGAGCGGCCGGACTAACGTCCGTCCCGCAGCGCGCCGAGGAGGGCGTCGTCATCGTAGAGGGGAAGTCGGCAGACGAAATCCCGGCACAGGTAGGCGGCCTCCCGTTGCCGACCGGCGAACAGCCCGAACCCCGCCTCAGCCAAGGCGTTCGCCTGGAGGGGAGTCACCGCGGTCGAGATCGCGCCGGTGCCGTGGACCCACCGCGCGATGGCCGCGAGTGCGGACCGAGAGTTGGTGCCCACCACCACGAGCTGACGAATCGGCTTGGTGAGCGCGGATGCCAAGGCGAGAACCGCCCCGTACGACACCGGGGCCGCTGCGGCGAGGGGCAACAACCGGTGGATCACCCGGGTTGCCGCATCGCGGTAGCCGGCGAAACCCGTGACGAGGTACAGCGAGTAGCTTGCTCGCGCCATCGCGGTGAGCCCCGACGGGTAGGCGCCCTCAGAGGGATCGAACTCGAGCGCGGTGCCCTGCGCTGCGAGAACCGGATCACCACCCCCGGGAACGGCGAACGTGCCTGTCACCGCTGCGGCGGCAGCACCACACCGGTCCACGAGTTCCCGGGCGACCACGGCATAACGGACTTCGCCCGTCGCTCCCGCGAGGTCGATCAGTCCGGAGGCGAGCATGCCGTAGTCCTCGAGGGTCGCTACCGCGCCCGACAGTCGCATCTCGCCGGAGGCGGTCTGGATCGACGCACGCGCGAACGCACCGTCCGGGCCGCGGTGCCCGGTGAGCATCAGGTCGGCGGCACGGCGGGCGGCGGCGATCCACGGATCGCGGGCAAGCACAAAACCGGCGTTCGCCAGCGCACCGATCGCCAGCCCATTCCATCCGGTGAGCACCTTGGCATCGAGGGTCGGAGCCTCCTGCGCGGCGCGAGCCACGGCATCCAGCGCGAAATAGCCGCCCTCGACCCGCACGCCGTCGACCGTGCTTTCGCTATCCTGACCGGCGGCGAAACCGCCCCGAGGTCGCTCAAGCACCTCGATCAGAAACCGGGCGATTCCCTCGGCCACCTCGATCGCAGCGGTTCGCGCCTCGGAGTCCAACTGGGCCAGCCTCGTGAATGCGACCAACAATTGCGCATTGTCGTAGAGCATCCGCTCGTAGTGCGGGTCGCTCCAATCGCGTCTCGTCGCATAGCGGAAGAAACCACCGTCCACACGGTCGCGGAGCGCCGCGACGGGCCGACCCGAGGGGAGGTTCCGCCCGGAGATCGCGTCGAGGCTGCGTCGAGCCAGCGCTAACGCGCCGCCATCTCCTCCCGCGGCGCGTTCGAGCAGGAAGAGCAGCGCCGGCGCCACCGGGAATTTCGACGCCCCGCCGAAACCGCCGAACCCCCGATCCTCGGCTCCGGCGAGCTCGTCCACCGCCGCGAGGAGAAGTTCTTCCGCTCTCCCGTGCTCGAGTTCGGTGGCGGCAGGAGGCCGCGCCGACTTCCGCACGGCATCGGCAATCGCGGCGGCTCCCTCCTCGACCTCGGCGCGCCTCTCCGTCCAGGCCTCGGACACCGCGTCCAAAACCTGGCCGAACGACGGCAGTCCCCCGGTCGGAGCGGGCGGCCAGTAGGTGCCGGCGTAGAAGGCGCGACCCTGCGGAGTCACGAAGACATTGAGTGGCCATCCCAGGTTTGCCGTGAATGCACCGGCGGCAGCGAGGTAGCTCGCGTCGACCTCCGGATGCTCCTCCCGGTCCACCTTTACCGCCACGAATCCCGAGAGCAGCCGCGCCCCGATCACCGGGTCGCTGAAGGTCTCTCGAGCCATCACGTGACACCAGTGGCAGGTCGAGTAGCCGATCGACACCAGCACCGGAACATCCCGCCGCCGCGCCTCCGCGAACGGCTCATCACCCCACGCGAACCAGTCAACCGGATTGGTCGAATGCGAGCGCAGGTAGGGGCTCACAGCATCCGCAAGTCGGTCGGCCATATCCCCAGCGTATGCTCGCAGCGTGTCTACGACAGCCCTCACCTTCATCGGCGGCCCCACAGCCCTGCTCGAGTACGCCGGACTGCGCGTCGTCACCGATCCCACCTTCGATGCCCCTCAGGTCTATCTGAATCCGCCCGAGACCAGCCTCCAGAAGACGGCCGGTCCCGGCGTCGCCCGCACCGATCTCGGCCCGGTAGACCTCGTGCTCCTCTCGCACCATGGGCACAAGGACAATCTCGACTGGGAGGGCCTCGAACTCATCGCTCAGGGCATTCCCACGCTCAGCACCCGTCAGGCGGCTGACCACCTGTTCGGCGGCAGTGTGATCGGGATCGACGATTGGGAGAGCTTCGAACTCGGCCCGGTGACCATCACCGCCATGCCCGCACTCCACGGCCCTCCCGGCTCCGAGCGCCTGGTGGGGCCGGTCATCGGCTTTCTCCTCGAATGCCCCGGCGAACCGACTGTCTACGTGAGCGGAGACAACGCATCTCTCCCGCTGGTTCAGCAAATCGCCGACCGCTTCGCGCCCGTAGACATCGCGCTGATCTTCGCCGGCGCGGCTCGGGTGGACCGCATCTCCGGTGATCTCACACTCTCCTCCACGGATGCGGCGCGGGCGGCGGCAATCCTCGGCGCGCGGCTCGTGGTGGGCCTCCACACCGAAGACTGGACCCACTTCAGCCAATCACGTGCAGAACTCGAGGCGGCCTTCGCCGGCACCGGAATCCTGGTTGCCACCCCGCGTGGAGTTCGGGTCGAGCTCGGGTCCTAGCCCCACGGGGCGGTCTGCGGATGATTCCTCCACGCTCCACACCTCGGCCCGCGCCTGCGCCCGCGATCGCCCCTGCCAGCGCGCCTGCGCCTGCGCCCGGGCCCGCGATCGCGCCTGCCAGCGCGCCCGACACCGGACCAGGCATCGCGCCCGCCAGCGGACCAGGCGAGTGACCCGCCGCCTGAGCCGCCCGAGGCGCGGCGTGTCGCCCAAAACTCCGCTCTGCGCAACATCCACGCAGCGGCCTGCGGTAAGTCCTCCACGCTCAACACCTCCGCCCGCACCAAGGATCACGGCCGCTGTTCCCACGCCCGCCAGCGCTGGCGCACGCGCCCACGCCCACGCCGGCACACGCGCCCGCGCCCACTGTTCCAGCGCCCGCGCACGCGCCGGGGCCAGACATCGCGCCCACCAGCGGACCAGGCGAGTGACCCGCCGCCTGAGCCGCCCGAGGCGCGGCGTGTCGCCCAAAACTCCGCTCTGCGCAACATCCACGCGGCACCCGCGGAGCTCCAGGTACCGCCAGTGCGAAACAACCTCGGTGGGAAGAACCTCTAACCGCGCTCCTCGTCGAGGCTGCGCGCGGTTTCGATGAGCTCCCGCGCGTGCTGAAGCCCGCTCTCGGACCCGCTGAGGCCCGAAAGCAGCCGGGCCATCTCCTCGATCCGCTGGTCTCCCTGCAGCTGCTGAACGCTCGAGGCGGTGACCGTGCCGTCGCTGTCCTTGACGACTCGGAGATGGTTGCTGGAGAAAGCCGCGACCTGGGCGAGGTGGGTCACCGCGATCACCTGAGCGGTGCGGGAGAGCCGCGCGAGTCGGCGGCCGATCTCGATCGCCGACGCACCGCCGACGCCGGCATCCACCTCGTCGAAGACGAACGTCGGCACCGGGTCGTTCCCGGCGATCACCACCTCGATGGCGAGCATGACGCGGGAGAGTTCTCCTCCGGATGCCCCGCGGCCGAGCGCGCGCGGCTCCGCCCCGGGGTGGGGTGCGAGCAGGAAGGCGACCGTGTCGCGACCATGGAGCCCGAAGTCCGGGCGGTCCCCGATCTCAACGGTCATCCGCGCGTTCGGCATCGCGAGCGCCGCGAGTTCCCCGCTCACCCGCTCCGCGAGCTGGTCGGCGAAGGTGCGGCGCACCCGAGTGAGCTCGGTAGCGAGTTCGACGACGCGCGTTCGGTCGAACTCGACCTCGGTGCGCAGATTCTCGATCCGGTCGGAATCCTGGTCGAGTTCGAGAAGCCGTGCGCTGCCGCTGTCCAGGAAGGCGATCGCCTGCTCAAGAGTCGGACCGTATTTGCGCGCGATGTCACCGAGTTCGGATCGCCGATCCTGCACGGCCTCGAGTTCGCGGGCGCTGTCGGCGTCGAGGTCCCCGAGGTAGGTCGAGAGGGCACCGGAGATGTCGGCCACCAGGTAGCGCGCGTTCGCGAGCGACTCCACGATCGGGGCGAGGGCAACGTCGTGTCCGGCGACCCGTTCGAGCTGTCGGCGGGCCGCATCTAGAAGGCCGAGCGCGTCACGCGGGTCCACCAGATCCTCGGATGACACGAGCTCATGTGCTTCGGCGGCGGCGAGCCGCAGATCCTCGAGGTTGGTCAGGCGATCGGCCCGCTCGGAGAGCTCCACATCTTCGCCGGACCTCGGTTCGACGGATTCGATCTCGGCCATCGCCCGGCGCAACTCGGCTGCTTCGCGCTCCCGGGCATCCTGCTCGGCGACGATCACATCGAGCTCGCCCTGGTTCGCCTGCCATCGTCGATAGGTCGCCTGGTAGTCGTCGAGCACGGTCGTCAGCAAAATCCCGGCAAACCTGTCCAGGGCATCTCGCTGCGCCGACGCCGACCGCAACCGCACTTGATCGGACTGTCCGTGTACGACGACGAGTTGCTCGCCGAGCTCGCCGAGCACGCTCACGGGCGTCGCTCGCCCGCCGACAGTCGCTCGGCTCCTGCCGTCCGGCGACACCGAGCGCGCGAGGATCAATTCGCCGTCATCGAGGTCTCCTCCCGCATCGCGCACCCGGTCGGCAACCGCGCTGTTCGAGTCCACGAGCCAGCGCCCTTCCACCACGGCCGAGCCACTCCCCTGCCTCAGCACGGAACTGTCGGAGCGGTTTCCGAGCAAGAGACCGAGGGCGGTGACCACCATCGTCTTGCCCGCACCGGTCTCGCCGGTGATCGCGGTGAATCCCGCACCGAGCGGAAGCCTCGCCTCGCCGATCACGCCAAGATCGCGAATGAAGATCTCTTCGATCACGCGATTGAACCGTCACCGTCGACGGGTCCGCGCCATCCGCTCGTGGGCAGGGCGAATTTATTCACCAGACGGTCCGTGAACGGGCCACGATGCAGCCGCGCGAGTCTCACCGGCACGGGCGATCGACGCACGATCACGCGGGCTCCCGGTGGCAGGGCGTGGGTGCGTCGACCGTCGCACCACAACACCCCGGTGCCCTGGGTTCGTTCGAGCACCTCCACGGCGAACACCGAGTCGCGGCCGACCACGAGCGGCCGAGCGAACAGTGCGTGGGGACTCAGGGGCACCAGCAGCATCGCCTCGAGCTCCGGCCAGACGATCGGGCCACCGGCCGAGAACGAATAGGCGGTCGACCCGGTGGGAGTGGACATGACCACGCCGTCGCAGCCGAACGAGGAGAGGGGTCTCCCGTCCACCTCGATGACCACCTCGAGCATCCGCTCCCGGCTGGCCTTCTCGACGGTCGCCTCGTTGAGCGCCCAGGTCTCATAGATCACTTCGGCGTCCACCTTGACGCGCACCGAGAGGGCCATCCGCTCTTCGACCTCATAGTCCCGGTCAAGAACGCGCCGCACGGTGTCGGCGAGATTGTCGCGCTCGCTCTCCGCGAGGAATCCCACATGGCCCAAATTCACTCCGAGGAGCGGCGCGGCGCAACCGCGGGTGAGTTCCGCGGCACGGAGGATGGTGCCGTCTCCACCGAGAACGATCGCCAGTTCGACGTCCGCGACGGTCACGCTGCCACCGAGCACCGCGACCGCGTCGAGCTCGGGGGCATTCGCCAACACATCAGCACGCTCGTCGGGCTTCATCACGGGGGTGACCCCGGCCGCCAGCAACTGGCGCGAGACGGTGACCGCCGCGTCGAGGGAATCCTGGCGCCCGGTGTGGGAGACCACGAGTATGAGACGTTCGGCCATTCGTTCTCCTTGCGCTTCTCGTCTGACGGCTAGCCGGGGATCGAATTCGGATGGGGCGGTGCACCCACATTCGGGCGACCGGGCCACTAATCCGTCACTGATCGGGCGAGGGCAAAGACCCGCTCCCTCCATTCTGTCGGATTGACGCCCGCGACGGCGCTGAACCAGATGAGATACTCGTGATTTCCGGCCGCTCCGAGAATTGGTGAGGAGATGAGGCCGGCCGTGGGCAGCCCGAGATCCCAGGCGGCCCAGAGCACATCGATCATCGCATCGGCTCGGAGGCCAGGATCGGTCACGATACCCTCCTTCACGCCCGTGCGCCCCACCTCGAACTGTGGCTTGACGAGCAGGATGAAGTCTGCACCCGTTCCGACCGTGGCGACCAGAGCCGGCAAGACCGTGGTCAGCGAGATGAACGAGAGATCCGCCACCACCAGACTCACCCGCACCGCATGGCCGGCGGCGGCATCGAGGGTCGGCACCGTGAGGTCGCGAGCGTTGAAACCCTCGATCACGGTCACCGCGGGATTGTTTCCGATGAAGGGATCCAGCTGACCGTGGCCCACATCGAGGGAGACCACAGAGCTCGCTCCCCGTTCGAGGAGCACCTGGGTGAATCCGCCGGTCGAAGCCCCGACGTCGAGGGCTTCCCGTCCGGCCACGGTCACGCCGAACTCGTCGAGCGC
>JANMBI010000125.1:0-11245 GCA_031360325.1 Frigoribacterium sp.
GCTCGGCGTGCCCTATCTCCTGTCGACGGTTGCGTTCGCGACCGCGCTCGCGCTCGTCTTCGTGCTGTGGTTCCGGTCGGAACGGACACTGTCGATCCACAGCATCACGAATCGGCGACGCGAAACCTACTATTGGGCCACTGTCCTCGTCACCTTCGCCCTGGGGACGGCGGTGGGCGACCTGACCGCGGTGACTCTTGGCCTCGGCTTCCTGGCATCCGGAATCCTGTTCGCGCTGGTGATCTGCGTTCCCGCGATCGGGTACCGCACCCGGTTGTTCACCGAGGTGGTGGCATTCTGGTTCGCATACGTCGCCACACGGCCGGTCGGCGCATCCTTCGGCGATTGGATGGGCGTCTCCCACGCCCGTGGGGGTCTGCAATGGGGCACGGGTGCGGTGAGCATCGCGCTGGCGATCGCGATCGCTGTGGGTGTCGGAGCCCTCTCCGCGAGGGAACGCCGCGGATCCGCAATGCTCGCAGATTCCCGAGGTCGGTTGCCAGGTACCGATCGGTAGACTGAAACGGCGGGGATTTCTGCCTCGCACGGGATGGGAAACGTCGTTTAATGATCACCTCACCCCACGGTCCGGTCGGGGGTCCCGTGACACCGAGCGGCCGCAAACCGCGGATGACCGATGCATTTCGCCTCCGGGTCCGTCGATCGATCATCCCTCTCAGTTTCGTCGTGGGCCTCGGTGTCCTCTATTCGGTTTTCGCCATCAGACGCCACCTGACGTTCCAGACAGCGGGGTGGGACCTGGGCATCTTCGAACAGGCCATCCGGAACTACGCGGCCTTCCGCGCCCCCATCGTGGTGTTGAAGGGAGACGGCTTCAACCTCCTCGGTGACCATTTCCACCCGATCCTGATCACCCTGGCTCCGTTCTATCGCCTGTTCCCCGGACCGATCACCCTGCTCGTGGCCCAGGCGCTCTTGTTCGCCCTTGCGGCCTGGCCCCTGGTCCGGTGGGCAGAGAGATCCCTCGGGCGAACGGCAGCGGTGGCCGTCGGAGTCGTATACGGGTTGTCGTTCGGTATCGCCTCGGCCGTGGGATTCGACTTCCATGAGATCGCCTTCGCCGTTCCTCTCATCGCCTTCTCGCTGAGCGCGCTCGGACAGGGACGGATGCGCGCCGCGGCCCTCTGGGCGCTCCCGCTGGTGCTCGTCAAGGAAGACCTGGGAATCACCGTGGTCGCCATGATCGGCGGGTTGTTGTTTCTTCGGGGCTCCCGGCGCCTTGGCGCGCTCGTGGCGGCCATCGGCGTGGCGGCGACCGCCGTTGAGGTCGGAATCCTTCTTCCCCTCCTGAGCTCGGGCGGCAACTACCAGTATTGGACCAAGGTCTCGTCGCATCCCATCCTGGTGGAACTCGTCACCGCGTGGGGGGAGAAGCTCGTCACGCTCGTCCTCACTCTGGCGATTACCGGATTCGCGGCGCTCTTCTCACCGATTGCCCTCGCCGTGATCCCGACCTTTGCCTGGAGATTCGCCGGGGGCAGCGCGAACTACTGGGGCACGGACTATCACTACGGCGCCATCCTGATGCCGATTATGGTGGCCGCGCTGATCGACGGGCTGATCAGGATCCGGGAGCGCCGCCTACTGTGGGGGCGCGCCGTTCCCGCGACGCTGGCCGTCGCCCTCGCCGTGACGGTGCTGGCGATCCCCAGCCACCGGCTCGGGCAGATGTTCTCTCCAGAACTGTGGACGGGGAACCCGCGAGCGGCTTCCATCACCGCCGCACTGAAGATGATCCCGGACGGCGCGACGGTGTCAGCCACCGACAATCTCATTCCGCAGCTCACGGCCCGCGCAACGGTGACGCTCTTCGGGCTCCGCCCCCTCGCGGCGACGAACCCGGAGTGGATCATCGTCGATCCCTCGTCGAGCCGGCGCTTTGTGGTAACCAGCGCCCAGGAGCACCAGAAACTCCTGACGGCCGAAAAATCCGGCTACCGTTTTCGCTTCGAGGACCAGGGCATCACTCTCCTTCAGCGCGCCGCACCGTAGGCAGGCCGCGCCGAGACACCCGATTCCCGATCGGGCTAATCCGGATGAGCAGAGGGGATCCGCAGCTCGATGGTCGTTCCGGCGCTCGAGGTTTCGACCACCCGCACGGTGCCTCCGAAGCGTTCGACGGTGTCGCGAACGAGCGAGAGTCCGATGCCGAATCCGGTACGGGTGGTACCACCGCCACCGACCGCTTCCCCGGAATGGGCGAAGCGATCGAAGATTCGCCGCGGCTCGATTCCCCTGATCCCGTGTCCGTGATCCTTCACCCGGATGACAACGGTGGACTTCACCTCGACAACCGACACCTCGATGGTCGAACCGGGCGGAGAGAAATCGAGGGCGTTGTCAAGCAGGGCTACCAGGCTGCGATAGATGCTCGCCTCGGGGATCTTGCTCGACGTGGATTCGGCGGGGGAGAGGCGGATGGTCACCGAGTGCCCCGCCGACAGGACCGTCATCGAATCGACCGCACGCTGCACGATCGGTACCACGGGGGTCGGCTCGCCTCCCACCGGTGAGCCGTCCACCTCCGCCAACGCGAGGAGATCGTTGACGATTCCGATGAGGGTCTTCGTGTCGGTCCGGAGCTGTGCGACGGCAGAGGAGGACGGGTCCGTGTCGCCCAAGCCGCGCTGAAGGAGCTGTAGCCGGGCGTCGAGCACGGCAAGCGGCGTCCGGAGTTCATGACTGGCGTCGGCGACGAAGTTGCGTTGAATCCGGAGCGCATCCACAAGCGGACGAACCGCCCTCCGGGTGGCGAACCAACTCATCGTGCCGGCCAGGATGATGGCGATGGCCCCGATGACGATTCCGGCGATCAAGACCTGCAGACCGCCGACATCGATGGTCGTCTCCAACGATCCGGTCGAACTGAACAGGCGACCCGCTCTGACGTGTGCGAAGACGAAGGCGAAGGTCGCAATCAGCACCGTGATCACCAGAGCGCTCGAGGCGATCGTCAGCTGCAGGCCGACAGCGCGGGAGGCACGACGAATCGCGCGCGCGTCGGAATCCTCGCCGCGGGGAGCGCCGGATGCCCGCCTCACAGCGAGCCCAGACGGTATCCCTGGCCGCGGACCGTGGTGATCACATCGGGGTCGGTCTTGCGGCGCACGTAGTGCACGTAGGTGTCGACGGTGCCGGGCTGGTCGCTCGCGCCGAAGACTTCCTTGAGGATCTGTTCGCGTGTGTAGGTGCGCTGCGGGTTTTCGGCGAAGAGCCGGAGCAGTTCATTTTCTCGATCGGTGAGCAGGGTACGACCGTCATAGGGTGAGTAGACCGTGCGGCTCTCGGGGTAGAACTCCCACAAACCGATCCGGACGAACGGTCCCTCCCCGGTGTACACCCGGCGGATGGCCCGAAGGCGGGCGAAGAGTTCATCGAACTCGAACGGCTTGACGAGATAGTCGTTCGCTCCCGCATCCAGGCCGCGCACTTTGTCATGGATCGTGCCGAGTGCGGTGAGGATGAGCATGGGGGTGATCAACGCCTTACGGCGAAGGGTTTCGATGACTCCGAGACCGTCCAAACCGGGGAGGCGTCGATCCACGATCATCACGTCGAATTCACCCTCGAGCGCCGTAGTGACTCCGGCGACTCCGTCGGTGACGAGCGTCACGAGGTAGACCTCGTCAAGAACCTGACTCATGAGGGGACCGAGTTGCGGGTCATCCTCGATGAGCAGGAGACGAGGCCGCGGGTCACTCATGATGGGCTCCTTCGCGCATTCGATCGGCGGAGACGGCGGCCCCGGTGTGACAATCTGTCGCACAGAAGACTCTAAGATCTTAGATCAACCCTGTCGTTGCCTGGCTACTGGCCCGGTCGCCGGCCCGCCCGCGGACCCGCACAGTGGCCCCCGATCGTTGCCACCGGATGATGGTCGTGGCCGGCGCCGTAACGCATTGGACGGTCTCGGAATCCTCGTGCGCGTCGCAATCGCCGCGCGTCAGTTCACCGCTTTCGGCCAACCGCTTTCGGCCAACGGTCGTCGAGGCTGGCATCGAACCCGGACGACGGAGCGATCAACCGGCAGGTGCACCGTGGCAACACCGGTCGCCCAGGATGCCGATGTACCATTGGCCGAGGCGAGCATCTGACGGCGCAGGCCCAGAACACACAGCCGACACGCAGACTCTCCCCTGTTTTCTTAGTTGCTTCTTATAGGGCATTTCCGATGATGGAAGAAGCACATCCAGAGTGAGGCGACCTCGCCTTGTCACAAGCGCGAGCGGAAGCGGGTTGGATATCGACGTATCAGTGGTCGTGCCGACCTTCAACGAAGCGGCGAATGTCGCCGAACTCGTCCAGCGGATAAACGCCGCGGTCGCCGGCCTCGAAGCCGAAATCGTCTTCGTCGACGACTCGACCGACGCCACACCGCAGATCATCGCCGCCGTTGATTCGCGCGCCGCAGTTCGTCTCATCCACCGCGACAAACCCGTCGGCGGCCTGTCCGGCGCGGTCGTGGCCGGCATCGTCGAGAGCGCTGGCGACTGGGTGGTTGTAATGGACGGCGACCTGCAGCATCCGCCGGAGATGATCCCGGTGCTGATCACGGCAGGGGCGAGCCAGGATGCCGATGCGGTTGTCGCCTCGAGGCACCTCAACGGCGGCTCGGCAGCGGGCTTGGACGGCTGGAGTCGATCCGTGGCATCCGCCGGTGCCAAGATCCTCACCCGCGCGATGTTCCCGGTCAAACTTCGCCACTGTTCCGATCCGATGACGGGCTTCTTCGCGGTGCGGCGGGCATCCATCGACGTGACATCCCTTCGGCCGCAGGGATTCAAGATCCTGCTGGAGATTCTCGCCCGCACCTCGCTCACCGTCGTGGAAGAGCCCTTTATCTTCGCGGAGCGACGAGCCGGGCAGTCCAAGGCCACCTTCGGCCAGGGGCTCCACTTCCTGTCCCAGCTCGCGGCTCTCCGGTTTGGTCGGCTCTCCGGGTTCGCGGTGATCGGAGCCATCGGCGCCGTCGCGAACCTGGCAATCATGGCGGGTCTTCAGGCGCTGGGGGTGTGGTACCTGACCGCGGCCGTCGTCGCGGCGGTCGTCACCATCCTCTCGAACTTCCTCCTCCAGGAACGATTCATCTTCGCGGACCTGCGAAACGAAGGACACAGCGTGGCGAGGCGCTTCGCCCTCTCCTTCGGATTCAATGCGTCTGAAACCGTGATGCGCACGGCATTGCTCTGGGCCATCGTCGAGGCCACCCCCCTCCCGAGTCTCGTCGTTCAGGCCTCACTCATCGCCATCGGCTTCCTGGTTCGCTTCGTCTACCACTCGCGGGTGGTGTACAAACCCCGGAACACCTTCGACCGGGCGGCGGAATCGATCGAAGACATCTTGTATCCGGTGGAACGCCCGGGCAAGACCTCGTAGGCATTCGGTCGGAACGGCGCTGCGATGAACCCGATCGAGTTTCTGCTCACGGTCGCCGCATCGCCTGTGGCCTACCTTCTGCTCGCCGTCCTGCTCATCGTTGACGGGTTCTTTCCCTTCGTTCCCGGGGAGACGGCCGTAGTGGCCCTCGCAACGCTGTCGGCCTCAGGCAACGGAGCACCGGTCTGGATTGTGCTCGTCGTGGCGGTGATCGCCAGCACCGTCGGCGACTCGATCGCCTTCTTCAACGGGCGTCGTCTCGGCACCTCACGCTGGGCCTGGATGAGGCGGCCGCGGGTCGCGAGGATGTTCCGGTGGGCCGAACACGGCCTGTCGCGCAGGCCAGCCCTGTTTCTCGTCTCCGCGAAGTTCGTGCCGGTGGCTCGGGTGGCGGTGACGATGACCGCCGGGGCCTCCCCGCTGCCCACGCGCCGCTACCTGCCGTTAGCGTTCGTCGCATCGGGGGTCTACACGGCGTATCACGTGACGGTTGCCGTGTTCGCCGGGTCCCTTCTGTCGGCAAATCCCCTTCTCGCGACCGGGGCGGCGATTGTGACCGTGATCCTCCTCGGGGCGGCGATCGAGCTGCCTAGCCGGGCGATGGCCGGTCGTCGCGCTCGCGCGAGAGCTCGCGCCGCAGGCCCCGTTGTGGAACCCGAGAGCCTGCCGCTTACGCACCGGTAGACCCGTGACCAGCGGGAGTCCCGACGGGTTCCGCTACCCGATCCCCGCTACCCGTTCGCCGCGCCGGGGCGGCTACCGATTCCCCGAAGCGGTGTCCCTTCGGAGATGGCGGTGGCGGTGATGTCGCCGTTGGCGCCGGACGGACCGATCACCGTGACCTTTTGCCCCGCAGTCAATGCGGAGACGGTCGTCGACGTTGTCTTGCTCACTTTGGTGGTGCTCGACGCGGTCACGGTCTTGTGCGTGCCATCCGGAGCTTTGATCACTAATGTCGTGCCGCTGATCGAAACGATCGTGCCGGAAGTGAATCCACCGGCCGCGAATCTGGCAGCACCCGCACGCGCTCCGCCCGGTGCACCATTGGCTCCCCGGGAGAATCCGCTCGCTCGGGCCGCCGGGGCGGTGGCATGCCCGATGAGCACACCCCCGACGAGGCCGACCGCGAGAACTGCGACCAGAGCGAGGGCCGGGGTCAGCCACTTTCTCGATCGCGTCCCGCTCGGAGTCGACTGAGCACGAGGCTCCGGTTCCGGGGTGACCGGGGTGACCGGTGCGGGGGGTTCCAGAGAGCCGTTGTCATTCGACATGGTGTCCTTCTTTCGCTTGGTATGCAGAATCGGCAGAATCGTTGATGGCGAGGCGTGGCGTGGCGCGATTGCTCAGATCGCCCGGAGCGCCTGTATCGGCCGCATTCGTGCCGCTCGGGCCGCAGGATAGACGCCGAAGAACACGCCGATGGCGACGGAAACCCCGAGGGCGAGGGGAATGGAGTACGAGAGCACCACCGGTTGCGTTCCGTTGAAGGAAAACTGCGCTCCGACGAGAGCCGCGATCACGCCAAGGATGCCGCCGAGGAGGGTGAGAGTTGCGGCTTCGGCGAGAAACTGCCCGAGAATGGCACCCCGGGTGGCGCCGAGCGCCTTGCGGATGCCGATCTCGCGAGTGCGTTCGGTGACGGTCACCAGCATCACGTTGGTCACCCCGATCCCGCCGACCAGGAGACTGATCGCCGCAACCGCGCCGAGCAGCACGGTGAAGCTCGCGGCGCTGGTCGCCGCGGTCTGCAGGAGCGAACCCTGGTTGATGATCGTGTACGGCAGGTTGGTGATGTCGGTGATCCCGAGAAGCTGATTCAGCATCACCTCGACTTCGCCCTGGGCCGGTGTCACCGAAGCGGCGTTCGTCGCCTCGATGGTGAGCGAACTGACTGCGCCGTAGCCGGTGAACGAGGCCTGAATTCGGCTGATCGGGGCAATGATCACCGAGTTCGGGTCGGTGAATCCCACGCTTCCCTGGGGGGAAAGAACTCCCACGATGGTCAGTGGCGTGCCGCCGACGGTGACCTGTTGGCCGAGGGGGGTGCTTGAGGGGAACAGGGCGCTCGCCAGAGTCTGCCCGATAACGGCGACCTTCGCCATGTCGACCACATCGGCCTGGGTGAAGGCCGACCCGGTGGCGACCGTGTTGGTGCCGACGGTGAAGTACGCCGGCGTCGTGCCGATGACGGAGACACCCGTCTGAGACACCGACGTGGATGCGACGGTGAGACTGCCGGCGACCTGGGGAATCACCTCCCGCACGTGTCCGAGTTTCGCGGCCTGGATCTGCTGCCCGACGGCGATGGTGATCTGTTTGGTGGAGTTGGATCCGGCAGATGCCTGCCCTCCGCCCGCCGGACGAACGGTGAGCGTGTTGGTTCCCAGCTGCGAAATGGCCGAGTTCACCGTCTGGGCCGAACCGTTTCCCACCGCGAGCAGAAGGATGACGGAGGCGACCCCGATCATCACCCCGAGGAGGGTGAGAATCGACCTCAACTTATTTGCGGTGATGCCGCGGAGCGCGGAGTAGATCATTTCGAAGAAGCTCATGATCGTCCTCCGACCAGGTCGGTTCGAGAGGTCACCCGATCCGCGACGACGAGTCCGTCGCTGAGGGTGATGACCCGATGGGCCTGGGCGGCCACATGGGGTTCGTGGGTGATCACGATGATGGTGCGCCCCTCCTCGGCGAGCAGATGGAACATCTCCAGAATCTCGTCGGTCGAGGCGCTGTCGAGGTTGCCGGTGGGCTCGTCGGCCAGGACCAAGGTCGGCTCCGCGACCAGGGCTCTCGCGATCGCCACTCGTTGTTGCTGGCCCCCCGAGAGTTCCTGGGGTTGGTGGTGCACCCGGGCCGCGAGCCCGACTCGGTCAAGCGCCTCCAGACTCCGCTCCCGTCGCTCTGCTCTCCCGACCCGCCCGTAGACCAGCGGCAGTTCGACATTTGCGAGCGCGGTCATTCGAGGCACCAGGTTGAACGATTGGAAGACGAATCCGACCTGCCGGTTACGAATTCTGGCCAGATGGTCTTCGTCGAGAGTCTTCACGTCGTTGCCGGCGAGCCGATAGGTGCCCGACGACGCCACGTCGAGGCATCCCAACACGTTCATCAGCGTCGACTTGCCCGACCCGGACGGCCCCATGATGGCGACATAGTCGCCCTGCCCCACATCGAGACTGATGCCGCGGAGAGCATGCACTTCGGCGTCGCCGCTTCCGTAGACGTGGTGGATGTCGGTGAGTTGCACGACCGGTGTGGACTGCGGTTCGTCGAGGGCGAACATCAGGGTGCCTTGCGCGGTGCGGTGACGCCGGGGAACCCGCCGCCGGCCTTCCGACCGCCGAACCCGCCGCCCAGGCCGGTTCGGCCCGCACCGGCTGTCCCGCTCGTCGTCGGCTGCGACACTCCGAGGGACACCGTCTCGCCGACCTTCAGACCGGTGAGGATCTGGCTTCCCGCGTTCCCGACGATACCGAGCGTGACGGTGACCTGGGTGACCTTGCCGTTCGCCCCGACGACCTTCACCGTTGGCAGCCCGTTGGCGGTAGTGATCGCGGCGGCCGGCACATACAGGGCATCCGCGGTGGAACTCTTGGTCGTGATCGCGACCGATGCGGTCTGGCCGAGGCGCAATCCCGTCGGGATGCTGTCGAGCTTGATCGTGGTGGCGTACGTCACGACGGAATTGCTCGTCGAAGCCGTGGGGGCGATGGCGGACACCGTGGCGCCGACCTTTTCGCCCGGCACTGCGGGGAACGTCACGACCGCCTTCTGGCCAACAGTCACCGCGGCGATGTCGGCCTCGGCGATGCTCGCGCTGACGGTCATGGCCGAGATGTCCGCGATCGTTGCCAGAGCGGAACCGGAACTTCCGGCCGCGGATGCTCCGCCGCTCGTGGAGGCTCCGACGAAGCCTCCCACCGACCCGTTGAGCGCGATCACCAGCCCAGCGATCGGCGCCGTCAGCGTCGCACTCGCCAGATTCGCCTGATCCTTGGCGAGATTCTGCGACGCGGTGTTCATCTGGTCGAGGCCGGTGGCGACCTGCTGCTTTGCGCTGTTGAGGCTCGAGATGGTCTGGGCGGCCGATGCGGTCGGTGAGACCGGTGCGGATTCGGTCGCGATCAGAGCCGCGTTCGCGTTCCAATACTGGGTGCGCGCTTGGGCGTACAGCGTCGTGTCGTTGTTGACGGTCTGCTGCAGCGGCGCGGTCTGCAGGGTTGCGAGCACCTGGCCAGCCGTCACCGACTGCCCAAGCGTCACGTTCACCGAGGCGATCGTGCCCGAAACGGGGAAGGCCGCCGTCGCTTGATTGACGGGCGCGATGGGGCCACTCGCCGTGATCGTGGCGCTCACCACCCCCTGCTGCACCGTCGAGGTGAGCAGCGTGCCCGTGCTGCTTGCTGCGGCCGGGGGGAATATCAAGAGGTAGGCACCGACCATCGCGCCCGCGATCACGATGCCCAGCACGCTGTTGACCACCAGGGGCCTCGGAAGTTTCATATCCGAAAGGTGATGCACCGACCTATGCGTCGTATATGAGCAGTCTGCGAAGAAGGCGGGATTGGCTGTGAGGATCTTTAGGTACCGCCGGCGGTCATGCCGAGGGCCGGAAGGAGAGGGGATGACGGGAATCGAACCCGCGCCATCAGTTTGGAAAACTGAGGCTCTACCATTGAGCTACATCCCCGTGAACAGTCGGCCGAGGCCGTTTGCGCGGTTACCATGCTATTACACCCGTGCGAGCGCTCCACACCAGGGCG
Organism: Frigoribacterium sp.; assembly: GCA_031360325.1. Taxonomy (GTDB): domain Bacteria; phylum Actinomycetota; class Actinomycetes; order Actinomycetales; family Microbacteriaceae; genus Lacisediminihabitans. The sequence continues at coordinate 10,164 of JANMBI010000125.1, forward strand.
CCCGAAGCGTGCGATAGGCTTGCCGAGGCCTATTTTCGGTGACCATGAGGCGCACCGGCGGTATGTCGGCGGGCCTGACACGGCCCATCGGGATGTAGCTCAGCTTGGTAGAGTGCTCGGTTTGGGGCCGAGATGTCGCAGGTTCGACTCCTGTCATCCCGACATCAATCGCATACCCCTTCGAGAGCAAGCAGGAGAACCAACGTGAAGACCACTGTCGAGAAACTGAGCCCGACACGAGTGAAGCTGAGTATCGCCGTCACACCGGACGAACTCAAGCCAAGCATTGATCACGCGTACACCCACCTCGCCGAGTCGATCACCGTACCGGGCTTCCGCAAGGGCAAGGTTCCGCCGCCCATCATCGACCAGCGCGTTGGTCGCGATGAGGTGCTCAACCACGCGGTGAGCGACGGTCTCGACAAGTTCTACCGCCTGGCCGTCGACGAGCAGAAGCTCCGTCCGCTTGGGCGCCCCGAGGCGGATGTCACGGGCCTGCCGAGCACGAAGGACTTCTCGGGCGATCTGGAGGTGACCGTCGAGGTCGACGTGCGCCCCGAGTTCACCGTTCCGAGCCTTGACGACCTGGTCCTCACCGTCGATGCCATCGAGGTGACGGATGACGAGGTGGAGACCGAGCTGCAGAACCTGTTGACCCGCTTCGGCACTCTCATCACCGTCGATCGTCCGGCCGCCACCGGCGACTTCGCCCAGATCGATCTCGTCGCGATGATCGCCGGTAACGAGGTGGACACGGCCAACGCCATCTCCTACGAGGTCGGTTCCGGTGATCTGATCGAGGGCATCGACGAGGCCCTCGACGGCCTCAGCGCCGGGGAGACGACGGTCTTCGAGTCCAAGCTGCTCGGCGGCGACAATGAGGGTGAGTCCGCCGAGATCACGGTCAAGCTCCTCGCGGTCAAGGAGCGCGAACTGCCAACAGCCGACGACGACTTCGCCCAGATCGCCAGCCAATTCGACACGATTTCAGAGCTGAAGGACGACATCAAGGCGCAGGTGGGACGGTCCAAACTGTTCGGACAGGGCACTCAGGCGCGCGACCAGGCCGTCGACAAGCTCCT
>JANMBI010000207.1:0-45435 GCA_031360325.1 Frigoribacterium sp.
CAGAACCGTGAGGATGGCCAGCGCTCGGGGGAATTTGTGCCGTTCGAGCCAGGACACCGCCGGATCGATGCCGAGGGCGAGGAAGAGTGCCGCTCCGATGTAGGTCAGGATGGTCGACAGCGTGGTGACGGCTCCGCCGATCGCGACGGCGACGAGCACACCGAGTCCCCCGAGCAGGCCGAGGCGGAAGGCGTTGTGGATCTTCACTGCGACTCCTGTTGAGTTCTCGAGGCTGTGGGGGCGATGGCCACCGGGAACTACTGGTCGGTTGCCACCTTCTCTGCCTGAGACAGTACCGTTCGCAGGCTCTGGAAGTAACCCGCCACGGCCTCGCGTTCGATCCGGATCTGAGACAGCCGCTCTTCGGCATCCGCCACGAGGTCTGCGGTGCGCTTCTCGGCATCCTTCACCATGGCGCGCGCCCGAACCTCGGCGTTTGACATGATCTCTGCCGCTTCCGCGCCGGACCGGTCGCGCAGTTCGCGGGCCTCGGCCTTGGCATCCACGTCGATCGTGTTCGCTTCGACCCGTTTCTCTTCGGCGATGCGCACGGAGTCCGCAAGCTGGGCCTGCGCCTCATCGAGGTACTTCTGCGTCTGGGCCACGGCGTCCTGGTGCTTGGCCAGGAAATCCTTCTCCGCCTCATCGCGCCGCGCCGTCAACTCGACATCGAGGTCGGTGCGGGCCTGCTCGGAATCGAGAGCGAGGCGGGTGCGGGCCTCGGCAGTGTCATGGCTAAGCAGGGAGCGGGTCTGCTCGACATCTCGCGTGACATCTGCCCGTAGTTGCTCGACCTCGCGGGCCACATTCGTGTGCTGCTCTTCGATGTCGCTGTCGAGCTCGGCGCGGGCGGCCGCAACCTCGGCTTCGAGCTTCGCCCGTGCCTCCGCGATCTCCTGTTTGAGTTCGGCGCGCGCCCGCTTCGACTCCAGAGCGAGTTTGGCCTTCGCCGCCTTCGCATCCTGCGCAATGGTCGCCGCGGCGGCTGAGCGATCCTGTTGAACCTTCGCACGGCCGGCCGTGGTCTCCTGTTCGAGCGCTGCGCGCGCCGCCGTGGTCTCCTGTTCGAGGGCGTCGCGACCCGCCGCGGTCTCGAGCGCCAGTGCATCCCGGTCGGCGGCCGTCTGCTGTTCAAGCGTGGCGCGTGCTGCGGCGGTGTCCTGATCGAGCGCCGTGCGTGCGGTCTCCGTGTCCCGCTCGAGCGCCGTGCGTGCCGTCTCCGTGTCCCGCTCGAGCGCCGTGCGCGCGGCCGTGATCTCCTGCTCGAGCGCTGCCCGCGTTTCCGCAGTGCGGCGGGCGAGGGCGTTGTGTGCCTCCACGGTCTCGTTTTCGAGGGCGTTGCGCTTCTCGGCGCTATCGAGCTCGAACGCCGTGCGTGCTTCCTCGATCTCACGGGCGAGGTCGGTGCGCTGGAGCGAGGTCGATTGGGCGAGCTCGGTGCGGGCGGCCTCGGTATCTCGTGCGAGGTCGGTGCGCTGCTGTTCGGTGTCGCGGGCCAGATCGCCCCACTGCTTCTCGGCCTCGCTCACGAATTCCGCCCGACCGAGCTCCGTCTCGCGGGCGAGAGCGGCGGCGGCGGCTCTGGCCTCGGTCACCTCGCGGTTGGCGACCGCCCGGAGTTCGGCGGCCTCCCGCTCGGCCTCCGCGCGCACCGCTGCGGCCTCCCGCTTGGCCGTAGTGCGGGCCTCGGCCGCTTCGGTGGCGACGGCGCCGCGGATCGCAGCGGCCTCCCTCAACGCATCCTGGGCGATCGTCTCGGCCTCGACGCGTGCGCGTTCGAGCAGTTCCCCCGCCTCGGACTGTGCGGAGTCGAGGATGCGACCAACCGTCGACCGGGCGTCGGCGACACTCTTCTCCGCGCTCTCGCTGGCGTCCGCGCGCAACCTATTAACCTCGGCTTGGACACCGTTGCGTAGTTTCTCGGCGTCGATGTCCGCCTGGCTGATGAGACGGGTGGACTGCTCCTCGGCCACGCGAAGGGTGTTCTCGAGCTTGGTGCCGAGTCCGCTGTAGGTCGGGCTCCCGGTCTCCTCGATCTCTGCCTGGAGGTCGTCTACCGTCGCGTGGAGTCGCTTGAGTTCCTTCGCCGCCTCCGCTTTGTCGCTGTTCGCTTTGATGAGTTCGCGGCGCAGGTCTTGGATCGCGGTGTCGACCTCGTCCCGGTTGTAGCCGCGCATCGCGGTGCTGAATGTCTCGTCGTCAGTGGCCACGGTGTCTCCTCGTGAGTCAATTGGCCCGGGCGCGCGCACAGTCGAGGCCGGAACATCCCGAGTTTAGCCTGAGAATCGCGGGCTTCCCGGGCCCGTTTCCGGGGTGAGAATGCCCGGTCGAGCGCACCCGATCGGCGATGGTGAGGTGCCTCACAGGGTCACTAAGCTATTCTGGATCGTCTTTGCCTGTTGCCACCTCCGACTTTTCCGTCGGACCTCGGGCCGCCCGACGTCTCCGGCAACCGCCCTCCAGACCTTCCCGGTCGGCGGGGTGGAGATCTGGGAGATGCCGACCGCCGGTCGCCCACGGCAACACGAGAGGAGTAACCAACGTGCGATTCATCGCCGCGATCATCAGTTTCGTGATTGCCTTCGGGCTCATCGCATACGGCATAGCCCAGCGCACCGTGCTCGCCGAGGCTGACAGCATCACCGCATCGGAAACCTTCACCACGAAGGCCACGGTCACCATCATCGACTCGTCGACTCTCCGGTCGCTTCCCGGTCGTCAACAGGTCCAAGTCAGTGGATCCAAGAAGATCTTCGCCGCCTACGGGCGCACCGCAGACGTGCTCGCCTGGGTCGGCGACGCGAGCTACAACAAGGTCGGGTTCAAGCGGGGTGCGAAGTCCCTCACCAGCACCTTGGTGAGCGGTAAGACATCCACAGTGCCGAACCCCCAGGGGTCCGACCTGTGGCTCGGCGAATACTCTGCGGCCAACGTGCTCGACTTCACCGTCAACGTGCCCACCGGGATCTCGTTCGTCGTTGTCTCCGACGGTACCGCGCCTGCACCGAGTTCCCTCTCGATCCGGTGGCCCCTCGACAACCGCACACCGTGGTCCGGACCGCTCATCGTCGGCGGAGTCATCGTGCTCATCATCGGGCTCGCCCTCTTCCTCTGGGGCCTCGCCCAGATCCGTCGCTCCCGCGGGCCACGTCGAAAGACCCCCCGGATGCCGAAGGTGCCTCGTCAACGAAGCTATCGACGGCACAAGCCCAAGGGCGCGGAGCCAGTCGTCGCCCGACGTTCTCGCCGCCGTCGCATGGTCGCGACGGTGCCGGTGCTCCTGATCAGCGGGTTGGTTCTCAGCGGATGCTCGCCGAGTGCCTGGCCCGATTTCGTCACCGGCGCGTCCTCGGCCAGCGCGACGGCCACACCCACGGCGACCGGCGCTCCGGTGTCGGATCAGACGGCTCCTGCGGTCACCGTGCCGCAGCTTCGCACCATTGTTTCGCGCATCTCCGCCGTCGCTGCCAAGGCGGACGCAACCAAGGATGTCGCACTCGCCAAGACGCGCTTCGACGGGCCGGCCCTCGACCTTCGCGCAGCCAACTACGCGATCCGAAACGTCGACGGCACCCAGGCAGCGCTCGCGGCGATCCCGGCGGGCAACGCGACGGTGATCCTCCCGCAGCAGACCGCAAAGTGGCCGCGCACGGTGTTCACCGTCGTGGTCAATCCCACCGATAAGAAGGTGGCGCCGATGGGACTCATGCTCGAACAGAAGACGCCTCGCTCCGAGTACAAGGTCGTCTACGCCACGGCCCTCCAGGCCGGCGTCGTCTTGCCGAAGCTCGCCGCAAAGGAGGTGGGTGCGCCTCGCCTCGATCCCTCGGTCAAGCTCCTCGAACTGGAACCGTCCAAGGTCGCGCTCGCATACGGGGACATCCTGGAGAAGGGCCCGGCGAGCCCGTCGGCCAAGTTCTTCGACCTTTCGAAGGACAAGTTGATCGGCCTGATCGGGCTCGACTATCGCAAGGCGCTCCTGGCGGCCCTCCCGGCGACCGCGAAGATGGTGTTCGCGAATGCGGTGGGGCCATACGACAGCATCGCCCTCGGAAGCAATGACTCGGGCGCGATCGTCTCGGTGTACCTCACCGAGACCGTCACGGTGACCCCGGTCGAGGCCGGTGCTGCGGTCAATCCCGAAGGCCAGGTGAAGTCGCTTTCCGGCGTCACCGGTTCCACCAAGGGCACGGTTGCGGTCTACGGCGACCAGTTGCTCTTCTATGTACCGAGTTCAACGAGCAAGCAGAAAATCACCCTGCTTGGCTTCGCGACCGGCCTTACCTCGGCAAAGGAGCTCCCGTGACCTCGATCCCCCCCACCAGCCGCGCGAATCTGCGAGGGGCCGTCGACCTCTCGTCCCTCGTGCGGCCCGCAGTGCCCCCGGCCGCCGCGCCCACGACCGTGCCCTCGCTCGTCGTCGAATCCTCGGATGCCTCCTTCACCGGCCTCCTCGATCTCTCACAGACCGTGCCGGTGGTGGTCGAGCTCTACCTCGGCGAGCCCTCAGCAACGCTCATCCGCGCCGTCACCGGGTATGCCGGCCGTATTGTGCTTGCCACGGTGGATGCCGCGACCAATCCCCAACTCACCCAGGCCTTCCACGCCGAAGCCGCGCCGACCGTGGCCGCGGTGGTCGCCGGTCGCCCGATCGCACTGTACGAGGGTGACCTCCCCGAGCCCGACATCAAGCAGGTGCTCGAACAGCTGCTAGCGCTCGCGGCGCAGCAGAACGTGGTCGGGAGCGTCACGGCAAACGCCCCTCCGGCGGAGCCGGGTGCTGCGCCTGCCGAATCGGTGGACGAACCGCTGCCACCGCACCACCAGGAGGCCTATGACGCGATTGCGGCGGGCGATCTCGAGACGGCCATCCGGGAGTACACGACCGCGATCGCTCAGGACCCGCGCGACCGCCTCGCCGTCGCCGGCCTGGCCCAGGTGTCGCTGCTCAAGCGGCTCGGCTCGGCATCGGCCGCGGACATCCGCGCTGCCGCCGCCTCCTCGCCGTCCGACCTTCCTTCGCAGCTCGCCGTCGCCGACCTCGACGTCTCGGGCGGACATGTCGAGGATGCCTTCGAACGTCTCCTCGACCTCTTCCCGTCGCTGGTCCCATCAGACAGAGATGTCGTGCGAACCCGGCTGCTCGATTATTTCGAGATCGCCGGCAATGATGATCCGCGGGTCGTCGCGGCGCGTCGGCGTCTCACCGGCCTGCTCTACTGATCCTGCCGGCAGCCGCGCCCCGCCCCGTCCTCAAAACGCAGGACATTCGCCACCAAAGTCCCCCGTTCGCGCCGAATGGTGGCAAGTGGTGGCGAATGTCCTGCGTTTTCGGTAGGCGGGGAGGGACGTCACCTCCGCAGCTTCAGCCAGAGGCCGGCGAGCGGCGGCAGCGTGAGCTCCGCGGATGCCGGTCGCCCGGCCCACGGCGTCTCGGTCGCGATCACCGCGCCGAAATTGCCGACCCCCGAGCCACCGTATTCCGAGGCATCCGTGTTCAGGATCTCGTCCCAGGTGCCGGCGAACGGTAGTCCGACCCGGTACGGCCCGACCGGGTTGCCGGAGAAGTTCATGAGCACCGCGATCGGATTGCCGTGGTGATCCCAGCGCAGGAACGACACGGCGTTGCGCTCGGCATCGCCGGCGTCGATCCACTCGAATCCACCCGGGTCGTTATCACGCGACCAGAGTGGCGGCTGATCGCGGTACACCCGGTTCATCTGACTGACCAGCGTGAGAAGCCCCCGATGAATCGGCTGGTCGAGGATCCACCAATCGAGCCCGCGCTCTTCGCTCCATTCGGACGGCTGGCCGAACTCGGAACCCATGAACAACAACTGCTTGCCCGGATGCGACCACATGAAGGCCAGGTAGGCCCGCAGGTTGGCGAGCTTCTGCCACTGGTCGCCCGGCATCTTGTGCAGAAGTGATCCCTTGCCGTGCACCACCTCGTCATGACTGATCGGCAGGAGAAAGTTCTCCGTGAATGCGTACACCATGCTGAAGGTGATCTCGTTGTGGTGGTGAGACCGGTACATGGGGTCTTCCTCGATGTAGCCGAGGCTGTCGTTCATCCAGCCCATGTTCCATTTGAGGCCGAAGCCGAGGCCGGATCCACCGGTCGGCCGGGTGACTCCCGGCCACGCGGTCGACTCCTCGGCGATCATCACGATTCCGGGATTGCGCTTGTACGCGGTTGCGTTCACCTCCTGCAAGAAGCTGATCGCTTCGAGGTTCTCGCGCCCGCCGTTCACGTTCGGCAGCCAGTCATCCGCCTCCCGCGAGTAGTCGAGGTAGAGCATCGACGCGACCGCGTCGACGCGCAGGCCGTCGATGTGGAAGTCTTCGAGCCAGTACAGGGCATTCGCAACCAGGAAGTTGCGTACCTGCGAGTCGCCGAAGTTGAAGACCAGGGTGCCCCAGTCGCGCTGCTCTCCGCGTCGCGGATCGGAGTGCTCGTACAGCGGCTGCCCGTCGAAGTTCGCCAGCGCCCACTCGTCTTTCGGGAAGTGGGCGGGAACCCAGTCCATGATCACCCCGATGTCGGCCTGGTGCAGCCGGTCGATGAGGTAGCGCAGATCGTCGGGATGTCCGAATCGGCTGGTCGGCGCGTAGTAGCCGGTCACCTGGTAGCCCCAGGATCCGCCGAAGGGATGCTCGGCGAGCGGCATGAACTCCACGTGCGTGAACGCGGTCTCCTGCAGGTAGGCGATGAGTTCGTCGGCGAGCGACCGGTAGTCGAGCCCCGGACGCCAGGAACCCAGGTGCATTTCGTAGACGCTCAGCGGTGAGTTGTGGGGGTCTTTGGCCGCGCGGCCTTTCAGCCAGTCGGCGTCGCCCCACTCGTACAGTGTCTGCCCGACTTTCGAGGCCGTCGCGGGGGGAACTTCGGTGTAGCGGGCCATCGGGTCTGCCCGCTGTACCCACCGGCCGTCGGCGGTGAGCAACTCGAACTTGTAGGCGGTGCCTGGCGCGAGGCCGGGCACGAAGATCTCCCACACCCCGTTGTCGTCGAGGCGTCGCATCGAGTGGCCGAGGCCGTACCATCCGTTGAAGTCTCCGAGCACCCGCGCCGCCCGTGCGTGCGGTGCCCAGACCGAGAAGCTGGTTCCCTCCACACCTTCGTGCGGGCGGAAGTGGGAGCCGAAGACCTGCCAGAGCTGTTCGTGGCGCCCCTGGCCCCACAGGAAGAGGTCCATGTCCCCCACGGACGGGACGAATCGGTAGGGGTCACCCGCCACCCAGTCCTGCCCGGTGGTGTAGGTGGTCGCAATCGTGTAGGCCTGCCCAGCGCCGGCGGCGAATCCCTGCCAGAGGCCGTCCGACGAGTGGGTGAGTGCCACTCGGCTGCCGTCGGCGCGAATGGCCGTAACCGTATCGGCAAGGGGGCGGATGACGCGGATCACGGATCCGCCGCCATGCGGATGCTGCCCGAGTGTCGCGTGCGGCTGCGGATGCCTGCCCTCGACGAGCGCCGCGAGGTGATCGGGATGCAACGTCGGCAGACTTGGCACCTCGGGGACGAGGGCGGAGGATGCCGACTTCTTTGCCGGTGTTCGCTTCGCGGGCGTCTTCTTCGCCGGAGACGCCGGGGGAGGAGTGGACGGGTCTCTGGCCATTTACTTGCCTCTCGGGAGTTCGACGCGCAAAATATGCACCGGCTCGACGAAGGCATCGAGTCGAACGAAGTTCTTCTGGCTCCAGCGGAACCTCTGCTTGGTGATGAGGTCGACCACCTCGAACTGTTCCTCTGGGTCGACACCGAACCGGGTGGGGTCGAGGTAGACCGAGGTCTGGCGGGCGGAGTGGGGATCGAGATTGGCGACGACGATGATGGCGTCGCCTCTCCCGGAACGGGTGTATTCGCCGTCGAGGTATTTGCTGTAGACGATGATCGAGGGATCGTCGCTCCAGTGGATGTCGAGATTGCGAAGTTGCCGAAGGGCCGGATGCTCCGAGCGAATCTTATTCAATTGGCTGAGGTAGGGCGCGAGAGAGCGGCCCTCCGCTTCGGCGGCACCGAAATCCCGGGCCTTGTACTCGTACTTCTCGTTGTCGATATTTTCTTCGGAGCCCGGCCGGGCCACGTTCTCGTACAGTTCGTAGCCCGCGTAGACGCCCCAGCTCGGCGATGCGGTCGCGGCGAGCGCGGCGCGGATCTTGTAGGCTGCCGGCCCGCCGAACTGCAGATACTCGGTGAGAATGTCGGGGGTGTTGACGAAGAGATTGGGTCGGAAGTAGGACGCGTGCTCGTGGGAGATCTCGGTGAAGAACTCCTCGAGTTCCGCTTTCGTGTTGCGCCAGGTGAAGTAGCTGTACGACTGCTGGAACCCGGCCTGGCCGAGCGAGTACATCATCGCCGGGCGCGTGAAGGCCTCGGCGAGGAACACCACGTCGGGGTATTCGCTGTTCACCTGATGCAGCATCCATTCCCAGAACTGCAGGGGCTTGGTGTGCGGGTTGTCCACCCGGAAGATGGTGACGCCGAGACCGATCCAGTGCCTGATCACCCGAAGCACCTCGGTGCGGATGCCCACCGGATCGTTGTCGAAGTTGATCGGGTAGATGTCCTGGTACTTCTTCGGTGGGTTCTCGGCGTAGGCGATCGATCCGTCGGGCAGTGTGGTGAACCACTCCGGGTGTTCGATGACCCACGGATGATCGGGCGAGCACTGCAGAGCGAGGTCGAGGGCGACTTCGAGACCGTTGTTCTTGGCCGTGTCGACGAACATCTCGAAGTCCGCGACCGTCCCGAGGTCGGGATGAATCGCGTCGTGGCCGCCGGCGTTCGACCCGATCGCCCAGGGCGAGCCGGGATCTTGAGGCCCCGGATCGAGCGTGTTGTTCGGCCCCTTGCGGAAACTCACGCCGATCGGATGGATCGGGGGAAGGTAGATGACGTCGAATCCCATGCCGGCGACGCTGGGGAGTCGTCGGGCCGCGGTGCGGAAGTTTCCGCTGGTCCAAGTGCCGTCCTCGGCCCGCTTCGCTCCCTCGGACCGCGGGAAGAATTCATACCAGCTGCCTACCCCGGCACGGGAGCGCTCTACCCGCACCGACACCGGATCGCTCGTTGTGATGAGGCTGGCGAGCGGTCTCTTCTCGATCACCTCGGTCAGGCGAGAATCCCGGGCGACCGCGAATCGCACCGCCGGAGCAAGGCTCCTTCTCGCCATCACCTGTGCGGCTTCGGTCAGGATCTTGTTCGCGGGATCGGCCCGCACGGCCCGTTCCAGCAACTCGCTGCCGAGGAGCAGCATCAGCTTCACGTCGATGCCTGCCGGAATCTTGATCTCGGCGTTGTGCACCCAGGTCGCCCAGTCATCGGTCCACGCCCGCACGCGGTACTCCCAGGTGCCCTGCTGATCGAGCAGTGCGTCCGCCTGCCATCGATCGAGGCCCGTGCCCGCCTCGCGCATCCGGTGGGTGGACTCCACGCCGTCCGGCGTGACGAGAAGCAGGTCGACGCCGAGGACGTCGTGGCCCTCTTTGAACACGGTCGCCTGAAACGGAACCACCTCGCCGACGAACGCTTTCGCCGGCCAGTTGTTTTCGGGCTGCTTGGGGGCGAGATCCCGAATCGGGATACGGCCCATCTGAGGTTCGTAGACTTCGGTCACCCTTCGACCGTAGCGGCTCGCCGGTGGAATCTCTGCCCCTTGACTCCCCTCGTGTTGGTCGGGTTATCGGGGTAGGGGTCGAAGCAGCGTGCGCAATCGACAACTTTGTGCCTTTAGGGTGTAACGGTGAAGGCTATCCGTCGATTTACCGTCCGTTCCGTACTCCCCGAAGCGCTCGCGCCGCTCGAAGAGCTCGCCACCAACCTTCGTTGGTCCTGGCACCTTCCGACCCGACGTCTCTTCGAAGACATCTCTCCGGAGCTGTGGGAATCGAGCGGTCACGACCCCATCGGACTTCTTGGCGAGATCGAATCCGTCCGGCTCGAGGAGCTCCTGTCCGACCGGAGCTTCGTGGCCCGCGCCGCCGCCCTCCGCGACGACCTGCACATCTACCTCTCCGAACCACGGTGGTACCAGCAATCGGTGACCGATGACGCCCCCAAGGCGATCGGCTACTTTTCCCCGGAATTCGGGATTGCCGCGGCCCTGCCGCAGTATTCCGGCGGTCTCGGAATCCTCGCGGGAGACCATCTCAAGAGCGCGTCGGACTTGGGGGTTCCGATCATCGGTGTGGGGTTGTTCTACCGTTCCGGTTACTTCGCCCAGTCGATCTCCCCCGATGGCTGGCAGCAGGAGTCCTACCCCGTGCTCGACCCGGACGGCCTGCCGCTGTCGGTGCTCCGCCATCCGGACGGAACGGCGGCGCAGGTCGCACTCGCGCTTCCCGGCGGTCGCGCGCTCTACGCACGCGTCTGGCGGGTCGCGGTGGGACGCATCCGCCTGCTTCTGCTCGACACCGATATCCCGGAGAACGAGGATTCGTTGCGCTCGGTCACCGACCGGCTGTATGGCGGCGGAGGCGAGCACAGACTGCTCCAGGAGCTTCTGCTCGGCATCGGCGGGGTTCGTGCCATCAAACTGCTCACCGAGCTGACCGATTCCGACGCGCCGGAGGTGTTCCACACCAATGAGGGCCACGCCGGCTTCCTCGGTCTCGAGCGCATCAGCGATCTGATCGGCGAGGGTCTCACGTTCAGCGAGGCCCTTCAGGTCGTGCGCGCCGGCACCGTCTTCACCACCCACACCCCGGTACCGGCGGGCATCGACCGGTTCGACTCGTCGCTCGTGCGGCAGTATTTCTCCACGGACCTGTTGCCGGGCGTCGAAGTGGATGATGTGATGGCGCTCGGCGCCGAGAACTACGAGGGTGGCACCGCGAACACCTTCAACATGGCGGTGATGGGCCTTCGCCTCGGGCAGCGCGCCAACGGGGTCTCTCTGCTGCACGGCGAAGTGAGCCGCGGCATGTTCGGAGCGCTGTGGCCGGGATTCGATCAGAAAGACGTGCCGATCACCTCGGTCACCAACGGCGTTCATGCCCCGACCTGGACGGATCCCTCGCTCGTGGCGCTCGCCGTCGAGCGACTCGGCACGGCGGACACGACAACGGCCGACTGGGCATCCGGTGCCGTGAGCGATGCCGACCTGTGGAACGTGCGAAATGGCATGCGTCGCCAACTGGTGACGGATGCCCGCGCCCGCGTCTCCGAAGCCTGGGGCGCGCAGAACGCCGGAGTCGGTGACCCCTCCTGGTTCTCCCAGTTGCTCGACCCGGAGGTGCTCACGATCGGATTCGCCCGGCGGGTCCCCACCTACAAGCGGTTGACGCTGATGCTGCATGATCCGGAGCGGCTCCGTTCGATTCTGCTCTCCCCGGAGCGCCCCGTGCAGATCGTCATCGCCGGCAAGTCGCATCCGGCAGATGACGAGGGCAAGCGGCTCATCCAGAGGCTCGTCGAGTTCTCCCAGGATCCCGAGATCCGGAAGCGAATGGTCTTCCTGCCCAACTACGACATCGCCATGGCTCAGCTGCTCTACCCGGGAACAGACGTCTGGTTGAACAATCCGCTGAGACCACTCGAGGCATGCGGCACCTCCGGAATGAAGGCGGCGCTAAACGGCTCGCTCAATCTGTCCATTCTCGACGGGTGGTGGGCCGAGTTCTACGACAAGGAGAACGGCTGGGCCATTCCGAGCGCGGACTCGGCCGGCGATTCGGCGGAGCGCGACAAGCTCGAGGCCGACTCGATGTACGACCTCATCGAACACCAGATCGCGCCGAGGTTCTACGACCGGTCCGCGGACGGCGTTCCGACCCGCTGGGTCGAGTCGATTCGTCACACCCTGTCAACTCTGTCGTTCGAGCTCTCGGCCGACCGGATGGTGCGTGAGTATGTCGAACGTCTCTATGTGCCTTCCGCTGCGGCCCACCGCGCGATCTCGGCGGACACCTATGCTCCGGCCCGCGCGCTCGCGGCGTGGAAGGCGAGGGTGACGGCAGCGTGGCCCCACGTATCGGTGGCCCATGTCGAGTCCGGCGGGGTCGATGCGGTGCCTCAGGTGGGCGAGGAGCTGCACGTGCGGGCCCAGGTCAACCTGGCCGGGCTGACACCCGACGATATCTCGGTGGAGGTTGTCTACGGGCGGGCGCGCGAGAACGACCGCTTGGAGAACACGCAAACGGTGGAACTGTTGGCCTCCCCCGTTGCGGGGGAGCCGGCCCAGTTCTCCGGGACCGTGACCCTGTCACGTGCGGGGAGCTTCGGCTACAACGTTCGAGTCGTGCCGCGGCATCCGCTGTTGGCCGACCCGGCGGAACTGGGCCTGATCGCCGTCGCGACGCAGTAGGGCCTCGCCGGCCGGCCGTTGTCGGCCGCGCCTGCCGAACCGATCCGGGTCGCCCTCATCGCGCGGATACCGCGCGGATACCGCGCGGTGCCCCGATGACCGTACGCCTCTGACCGCGCGCCCCAGACCGGGCGCCCCAGACCGGGCGCGCGGTCATTCCCCTGTTCGCGGTGCATTTGACGGCTCGACCGAGCCCGGCGGGAGCGGCTCGCTCTCTGCCCGGTGTCACGGTGTACCCCGATTGGGCTCGATGTGTACCCCGATGCGGATGAGTCCGCTTCCCCTCGAGAAAGACCCAATTCAACGAAATCCGTAGTTTGGTCTTGCAAAAACTGCGGAACGGGTAGCGATATCGGCAAAGTACCCACCTGTTCCCAATTTTGCGCCGGGAAGTCGCTGGCCCCTCCTCTGGGGGTGCAATGCGGATAGACAAGCTGTTCTGTCCTGCATAGAGTTCTTTGTGGGGAAGGTGCTCAACCACACAGTCTCGGAACATCGTGCCGATCACGATGTTCTCGCCGCGCATACGCGGGAACCCTCTGATCGGCGCGCTCCGGCACGCCTCATCCGGCATCTCAGATGCCGCGAAAGGAACGACAATGAACAAGCTCCTCTCAGGCGCAATCGCCGGCGCGGCCGGTATCGCACTCCTCCTCGGTGGTGCGGGCACCTTTGCCCTCTGGAACTCGACCGCCGCGGTCTCCGGCGGAACGATCGTGGCCGGCAACCTGCTCGTCGCCGACAACGGCACCGTCGGTACCTGGGCCGTGAACGGCACTCCGGTGGTCCTCTCGAGCTTCCGGGCGATTCCCGGTGACGTGCTCACCTACAAGAAGTCCGTCGCCGTGACGGCGACCGGGAAGAACCTCGTCGCGACCCTCGGTCTCGGCGCGGCCTCCATCACCGCCACGTCGGCCTCTCCCGCCGACACAGCGCTTGCGGCCTATCTCACCAAGTCGGCGGTGCTGAGCGCGACCGGCGTCGGCATCACCGCCGCCGGGTCGAACTACACCGTCACCGCCGGGACCGCCGGGGTTTCTCAGAACGTGACCGTCACCGCGACGATCACCTTTCCGAAGAGCACCACAGCCGGCTTCGAGAACAACACCAAGCTCGGCTCAGTGAGTCTGAACAATCTGACGGTAGCTCTCACGCAGAAATAGCCGGTTCCGCGCGAGTGCCCGCCACCCGAGGGCGGGCACTCGCGTGGGCGGCCCAACGCCGTTCGTCCCCAGTTTCCTACTCTCCTTGACCTCTCAGCTACGGAAGGCGGTGTCTCGAATGGTCTCCTCACGTCCCAAGAGCGGGCCCTCCCGTGGCGCGAATGTGCCCCCCCGACGTCGCTCGGCCCTCATCTCCATCCGCTCGTTCCTGATCACCTCGCTCGCCGTGATCCTGGCAATCGGTGTATCCGGGCTTTCCGCCGGAGGAACCTACGCCCTCTGGAACAAGACTCAGGATGTCAACGTCAAAGCGGCATCCGTCATCGTGTCCGGCACCGCGGGCCTGGCCGTCACCACCGCGCTCGCCATGCCGACGACGCCGATGTACCCGGGGCTCACGGTGTACGGCTCGGCGGTCGTGCAGAACACCAGTACCAGCACCTCGCCGCTCGCCCTGTCTCTGCGGTCGACCGGTCTCACTCTTCCGGTGTCGAACCCCTTTTCGCAGGCGCTCACCATCGGGCTGGCCACCGCGAAGTCCGCCGTCGACTGCTCCGCCGGAGCGGTAACCTCGTCGTGGGTGACCGAAACCTTCGCCTCGCCGGCGAGCGCCACGGTCGGCAGTCCGTTCCCGTCCGGCGCATCGACCGTGTTGTGCGTGTCGGCGACGCTTTCGGCCAGCGCCGCTCCTAATGCGGCGGAGAATCAGTCGGTGAGCAACTTCACCGTAGCCATCGACGGGATCCAGAACTGATCATGACTCGTTCAGACCGCACGCCCCGTCGATTTCCCCGGTTCGCCGTGGGAGCGGGGGTCACCGTGTTCCTCGTGCTCGCCGGGACCGGGGTGGCTTCGGCCGTCTGGACCACCGCCCCGTCGTCGCTCTCGTCGTCGGTCGCGGCGGGCTCCCTCGTGCTGAGCCAGTCCGGTTCCGCCTCCCTTGCCGCCACCTACACGCCGAGTGCTCTGAGTCGCACCGCGGCGATCACCGTAGCGAACGTCGGGAGTGTTCCGGACGCCTCTTACACCGTTCAGGTGGTCGCTCCCACGGCCACGACCCTCGCGAACAGCACCATGATCGCCGCCTGGTCGGTCGGCGCGGCGGCGGACTGCACCAGCGCTGCTGCGGTGCCGGCCACGTCGCTGACCGCCACCCTGTCGGCGGGACTTTCATATAGCGCCGGCCTCGCGGTCGGGGCCTCGGCCGTGTTCTGCGTGCGCACCTCGATCCCGTCGAGCTACGTCACCGACGGCTCGGTCTCTCGTACCGAGCTGCGATTGACCTACGCGACCGGGTCCTGGACCGGCGGCTCGACCCAGACCGCGACCCAGGCCGCGCTCGACGGGACGGCGCCGTCGGCGCCCGGAACTCCGGTCGCCTCGGCCACGACCAGCACCCAGACGACACTTGCCTGGGCCGCGGCTATCGACAACATCGGTGTGACCGCCTACGACATGTACCGCAACGGAACGAAGATCGCCTCGACCACGTCTTCGACGCTCACCCTCACCGATTCGGGACTCGTGCGCGGCACCTCCTACACCTACGCGGTCAGGGCCAGGGATGCCGCCGGAAACAGCTCTGCGGCCTCCGGGGGTGTGGCGGTGACCACCCCGACGGTCGACAACAACGGACGCTACACGATCACGAATCCGAACAGCGGCCTCTGCGTCGACGCCGGCACGGCTCCGGGCAACGGCACTCCGCTGACGATTTTCGGATGCTCCGCGTCCCGGGTGCAGTCCTGGCAGTTCGTGGCCACGACGGGAAGCGACTTCAAGATCGTGGCGACCAATTCCGCGACCCTCGGCTGGGACATCGACAACAGCGGCGGGACGGGACGGAACGACTTTCAGAAAGCTCAGCTGTGGTCCTACGGAGGCGGCTCGAACCAGCAGTGGCAGGTCGTCTCGGAAGGGGCGGGGGCGGTGCACTTCGTCAACCAGAACGGCAGCGGCAAGTGCCTCGACATCAACGGTGCGTCGAAGACATCGGGAACCCAATTGCAGCAGTACACCTGCGACGGGACGGTCGCTCAGAGCTTCACCCTCACCCCACTCCCGTGACTCGGTCACGCCGGCCGGTCGCCCTGCCGCTGGCCGCTATCGGGCTCGCCGTTCTGTTCGCCCTGCCGCTCGGTGCGGGGACCGCGTCGGCGTCCGCGGCGGGTGCCGGCGGGGGCGACAGTGTGCTGGTGAGCAGAGACGGCATCACCTACTCCTCGAGCCTGGAGGGAGGTCTGTTCGACGGAGCGGGTGGGCTCGTTCCCGGGCAATCGATCGGGCGTGAGCTCTGGGTTCGGAACCCGACCGCCTCGGCCGCGGCGCTTCGGGTCAGCATCCGCAATCTCGTCACCGGATCCGCGGCGTTCGGCGCCGGAGTCAGCCTCGCGGTAGTCGACTCGCTTCCTGGTTCGGTCCCGGTCTCGACGATCCTCAGCGGATTCGCCCCGTGCCAGGTGATCGTCGCCGCACCGTCGATCCCCGCGGGGGGCACGGTCACGATAACCCTCACGTTCTCGATGGCGGACGGCACCCCGGCGATCCTCCAGACAGATCGTGCTTACGTCGATCTCATGGTCGCGATGCGGGATGCCTCGGCCGGCCCGTTCACGGGATCGCCCTGCGGCGACGGAGGCATCCTCCTCGCCGATACGGGGGTCTTTCGCCCCGTCCCGATCATCGAGGGACCGCTCCCCGTGGTGCCGATCATCGGAGGCGGGTTGCTCCTCGGAGTCGCGATCTTCCTGCTTGTCGCCCGTCGTCGGCGAGAATCAAGAGATGACTGAGCAGACCCCACGTGCCGATCCTGCCGCTCCCACGTCGGCTCGAAAGGGCCTCGCCCACTATCTCGGCCTGTCGCTGAGCGGCGCGCTGCTCGTGCTCGTGCTCGCTCTCGCCGCCCTGGTGATCGTCATTCCGAAGCTCGCCGGGGGAGTTCCGCTCACCGTGTTGACGAGTTCGATGATCCCCACTTTGCCGCCGGGCACTCTCATCGTCGACCGGCCGGTGAGTCCCAACGACCTTCGGGTGGGGGATGTGGCCACCTACCAGATCACATCCGGCAGGCCCGGCGTCATCACGCACCGCATCATCGCCATCCACAACGCATCGAACGGCACCCGCAGCTTTCAATTCAAGGGTGACAACAACAGTCAGCCCGACCCGACCGAGATTCTCGCCGCCCAGGTGCAGGGTCGCCTCTGGTACTCGTTGCCCCTGATCGGCTATGTCAACACGTCACTCAACGGGCAGAGCAAGAGCTGGATCGTGCCGGCGGTCGCCGGGCTACTGTTCGCCTACGCAGCGTATGCCATCCTCAGCTCGATCGTCACCTCGAGCCGGGCGAAGCGCCGTCGGGAGCACGAGCGCCGCGGCGGCCGTCCCGCCTCCCCCGGGCGTTCGGGCTGACGGTCAGTCGCGGGCGATTCCGGCAAGAACCGCTCCGGTCGCCCGGATCAGGTCTTCGGGGGTGAGTTCGACCTCGAAACCCCGCCGCCCTCCCGAAACGAACACGGTGTCGTGCAGCACCGCGGTCTCGTCGAGCACGCTGCGCAGGAGCGTCTTCTGGCCGATCGGGCTGATGCCACCGATGACGTAGCCCGTGCGTCGCTCCGCGAGGGTACGATCCGCCAGTGCCGACTTCTTGCCGCCGACCGCCGCAGCGAGCGCCTTGAGATCGAGCATCCCTGACACGGGGACGATGCCGACGACAAGGGAACCGTCGACCTCCGCGAGCAGGGTCTTGAACACCCTCTCCGGCTCCACTCCGAGCAGAGCGGCGGCCTCGGGTCCGAACGCCACGGTCGTCGGGTCGTGTGCGTACTCGTGCGCCGTGAACGGGATGCCAAGCCCGACGAGGGCGACGGTCGCGGGGGTCGTCGCCACCGTCAGTGGGCCAGGAAGAGTTGCATCGACGCCGGCGCGAGAAGGAGATCCGAACCCGGCGCATGGTCCTGGCCGGCGGCGTGGTCATCCGCACTGTTCCAGAGAATCTCATACGATGCCACGCCGGCGCGCTCGGGGAGGCGGACCGTCTCCGGTACCTCGAGGCCGTGCACGATCAGCAGGATGCGATTGAAATCCTCGAATTCGGGGGTGGATGCCGCCAGGTACTGCAGGGTGCGCTCCGTTGGCGAATCCCAGTCCTCGATCGACATGGATCGGCCCTCCTTGTTGAACCAGTCCATCTGGCTGGCGGAGGGCACAGCCGCACCGAAGATCCCGAAGCGGCTCGGGCGAAGGGCCGGATTTTCGCGCCGGAGCCGAAGCAGTTTCCGTGAGACGAGAAACAGGTCGTCCTGCCAGTCCTCACGCTCCCAGGGCAGCCACGTCAATTCACTGTCATGGCAGTACGCGTTGTTGTTGCCCCTCTGAGTGCGACCGAATTCGTCGCCGGCGGTGATCATCGGCAGTCCCGCCGAGAGCAGGAGAGTGCCGAGCAGATTGCGCACCGCCTTCTCCCGAGCCGACACGATGGCCCCGTCGTGGGTTGGCCCCTCGACCCCGTAGTTGAACGAATGATTTCCGTCCGTGCCATCCCGGTTGTTCTCGCCGTTGCCGAGGTTGTGCTTCTGGTTGTAGGCGGTGAGGTCGGCGAGCGTGAACCCGTCGTGGGCGGTCACGAAGTTGACCGAAGCGAGTGGGCCGCGCTCCGGGGAGAAGACCCCCGCGGAACCGGAGAGCTTGGAGGCGAGGGGACCGATTCCGATCGGGGCGACCCCATTGCCGCGTGCCGCGGCGATGTCGGTGAGCCAGAAGGTGCGTGAGCGGTCGCGGTAGTCGTCATTCCATTCCGAGAATCCGGGCGGGAAATTGCCCACCTGCCATCCACCAGCACCCAGGTCCCAGGACTCGGCGATCATCTTCACCCCGCGAAGGTCCGGGTCGGTGACGATGGCATCGAGAAGCGGATGTCGCGGATCGAATTCCCCCTGCGCGTTGCGGCCGAGGGTCGCGGCGAGGTCGAACCGGAAGCCGTCGATCTGCACCTCGTTCGCCCAGTACCGCAGCGAGTCGAGCACGAGACGCTGGGCGGCGGGCAGAGCGAAGTCGACGGTGTTGCCGCACCCGGTCAGGTCGAGGTAGTCGCCCGCGGCGTCGTGTCGATAGTACGAAGCATTGTCGAGACCGCGAAGCGAGGTGGTCGGCCCATCCCTGCCCTCCTCCGCCGTGTGGTTGAACACGACGTCGAGGACCACCTCCAGGCCCGCCTCATGAAGGAGCTTGACCATTCCCTTGAACTCACGGAGAACCGCGCCGGTGCCGCCGAACTGGGCCTCGCGGCTCGCGTACGCCGAGTGCGGCGTGAAGAAGTTGAGGGTGTTGTACCCCCAGTAGTTGGCGAGACCCTGTTTGACGAGCCGCTGTTCGCTCACGAACTGGTGAACGGGTAACAGCTGGACCGTCGTGACGCCGAGGTCTTTGAGGTAGCTGATCGCCGAGTCGTGGGCGAGACCCGCATAGGTGCCGCGCAGCTCCTCCGGGACCGCCGGGTTGAGCTTGGAGATCCCCTTCGCGTGGGCCTCATAGAGCACGGTGTGATCGAGGGGCACGCTCGGCTTCGTCGCGCCGGCCCAGTCGAAGGCGTCGTCCTGCACATAGCCGCGCCAGCCGCCGGATCCCGTCCGGGCGAGCCCGCGCGCGTAGGGGTCGATGAGGTGCAGGTTCGGGTCGAACTGGTGGGCCGGGCCGCTCGGGCCGCTGGCGCGCACGGAGTACCGGGCGCCGGCCACCAGCGCGGACGAGGCGCCCGTCCAGACATCGTCGGCATCCTTCCGCAGCGGGATGCTCTCGGCCACCCAGTTCGGATCTTTGCTGCCGAAGATGCAGAGTTCCATGGCAGTGGCGTTGGCGGACCAGACCCGCACGCCGCCGCCGTCTTCCGTGGAGCGCACGCCGAGATCCCGCAGGCGATCGAGGGGAGAATCGGTCACAGGCATGCGTTCTAGAGTAGAGGCTCCGTGAGCCGTGCGCGTTTCGGCGTGTCCGCAACTGGAGGTGTTGTTCGTGCCCGTATATCTCGACCACGCCGCCACGACCCCGATGCTTCCCGCAGCGGTCGCGGCCTACACGGGAGCTCTCGGCATCGTCGGCAATCCGTCATCCATCCACACTCAGGGACAGCGGGCCAGGCGGATGCTGGAAGAGGCGCGCGAACGGGTCGCCGCGTCTCTTGGCTGCGATCCGATCGAAGTGGTGTTCACCTCCGGCGGCACCGAGTCGGTCAACCTCGCCGTGAAGGGCCTCTACTGGGCCCGCCACGCAGACGGCCGGAGGAACCGCATCATCGTGCCGCGAGGCGAGCATCACGCCACGATCGATGCGGTGGAGTGGCTGGAGCGCCACGAGGGCGCCGTGGTGGACTGGATCCCGATCGATGAACTGGGTCGAGTGCGGCTCGACGCTCTCGCCGCGGCCCTGGAAAACGACGGGGATGTGGCGCTCGTCACCCTTCTCGTGGCGAACAACGAGGTGGGCACCGTGCAGCCCGTCGCCGAGGTCGTGGCCCTCGCGGCCCGTCACGGGGTTCCGGTGCACGCCGACGCGATCGCCGCCTACCGGCACCTTCCCATTGACTTCGCCGGATCCGGCCTTGCCGCCGTGTCGGTGTCCGCGCACAAGATCGGTGGTCCGCTCGGCATCGGCGCCCTCGTCCTCGATCGGTCCGTTGCGGTGGTTCCGCTCATCCACGGGGGCGGCCAGCAGCGAGACGTGCGGTCGGGCACTCAGGATGCGCCGGCCGCGCTCGCATTCGGCGTCGCCGCTCAGCATCCCGCATCGTCCTTCTCGGATCTTCGGGATCGACTGATCGCCGGCGTGCGGGCGGCGGTTCCCTCGGCGGTGCTGCGCGGCGACCCGCGGCCGGCCGGCCGGCTCGACAACAATGCCCATTTCACCTTTCCCGGCTGCGAGGGAGACTCTCTGTTGTTTCTGCTTGATGCAGCGGGGGTGTCGGTGAGCACCGGTTCGGCCTGCCGGGCGGGTGTTCCCGAAGCCTCCCATGTGCTTCTCGGCATGGGTCTCGGAGACGCGGATGCCCGCGGTGCTCTGCGGATCACCGTCGGTCACACCACGACCGAGACCGACATCGACACCTTCCTGTCCGTGCTTCCGGCGGCGGTGGCCCGGGCGAGCCGAGCGGGGCTGAGCGGTCGGGACGTCTCGCCGCGCCCCGCCCGCAGCGCCGGTGGAGCGAACGTCGATGCGTAGACCGGGGGCGCCTTCGCGGTGGGCCGTCGTCGCGGTCATGCTCGCGGTGCTCGTTGCCGTGGCGGGCTGCACCGGGACGGCGGCCCCTCGACCTCTTCCGACGGCGAGCGTGCCGACCGACCCCGCGTTGACCACCACGTTTCCGGCCGACTTCACCGGGGCGACAGCCAAGACCGAGACACTTCGAGTGGCGGATGCGATCGTGGCGCTCCTCCCCGCTTCGATCGTGTTGCATGTGGCCAGCACCGAGCAACTCGTTCCCGCGGCGGCCGGATCCGCTTCCTACTACGGTGTGCTCCGAATCGTCTCCCTGGTGCCGACAAACGATCCCGTTGCGATCTCGACGACGATGGTGCGGGTGCTCCTGGCATCGGGTTGGGCGCAGAGGGACTCCACCGACTCGGCCTCGGGCGTGCACCTGGTCACTCTGTCGAGCAACCCGAAGCCGAACATCTCCTGGCTGCTGCAGTTGAGCGGGGATCCCCGAGTGGCCGGGCAGTCCGTGATCCAGCTGCAGCTCGCCAGCCCCGACCTACCCTGAGAGGCACCCGCCGGCGGCATCGGGTCCTCCGTGCGCGATCGGGCACCCTCAGCGGCCACCGAAGCGGCCCGCCTACACTGGAAGCCATGAAGGTACTGGCGGCGATGAGCGGTGGGGTTGACTCCGCCGTCGCCGCTGCGCGCGCCGTCGACGCCGGGCACGAGGTCGTCGGCGTTCATCTCGCACTCAGCCGAGCGCCGGGCACGCTTCGTACCGGAGCGCGCGGATGCTGCACCATCGAGGACTCGATGGATGCGCAACGGGCGGCCGACATCATCGGCATCCCGTACTACGTCTGGGACTTCTCCGAGCGCTTCACGCTCGATGTGGTGGATGACTTCGTCGCCGAATACTCCGCCGGCCGCACACCGAATCCGTGCATGCGCTGCAACGAGCGCATCAAGTTCGCCGCCCTGCTCGAGAAGGCCCTCGACCTCGGGTTCGACGCGGTCGCGACCGGACACTACGCGACGATCCTCACCGACGAGGACGGCAATCGCGAACTGCACCGGGCGGCCGCCTGGGCAAAAGACCAGTCCTACGTCCTCGGCGTGCTCACCGCAGAGCAGCTCGCGCACAGCATGTTCCCACTCGGTGCCACTCCGTCCAAAGCCGAAGTGCGGGTCGAGGCCGCCGCGCGAAGATTCAGCGTCGCCAACAAACCAGACAGCCACGACATCTGTTTCATACCGGATGGCGACACGCGGGGCTGGCTCGCCGAAAGAGTCGCGACGGAGGCGGGCCGGATTCTCGAGCGCGACGGTTCGGTTGTCGGTTCGCACGATGGCGCGGCCGCGTTCACGGTCGGCCAGCGCAAGGGGCTTCACCTGGGAGTTCCCTCGCCCGATGGCCGTCCGCGATTCGTGCTCGAGGTGCGACCGTCGAGCAACACGGTGATCGTCGGTCCGAAGGAGGCACTCGACCTCGCGGAGGTCGCCGGGGCGACGTTCAGTTGGGCGGGGCGCCCGCCCGCCGATCCGTCGATCGAATTCGGGTGCCACGTGCAGATTCGAGCCCATGCCGACCCGGTCCCCGCCGTCGCCGTCGTGGAGGGTGGCGAGTTGATCATCCGCCCCGATGCGCCCGTGAACGGCGTCGCCCCCGGTCAGACCGCCGTCCTGTATCTCGGAACACGCGTGCTCGGGCAGTGCACGATCGATCGCACGGTATCCGCCCTCCCCGTGACCGTCGGGTGATCCGCCCTCCTGCGTGCGCGACGACGGTCGGACGACTTCTGCGCGACTGACGAGCGGGACGTCGGGCGCGGAGCTGCCGAGGGAGCCGGGCGGGGAATCTAAGCTGATGGGGTGACGAACGGGAACGCAGACGGCGCAGGGGACCTGACCCTCGAGCAGGCCGGCCACGAGTCCGCGCAACTCACGACGCGCATCCTGGCGCTTCGGGAGGCCTACTACGATCGCGATGAGGCGCTCGTGGCCGACGAAGAATACGACCGCATGCTGCAACGCCTCGAAGGACTGGAGCGGCTCTACCCGGAGCTGCAGAGCCAGGATTCGCCGACCCAGACCGTCGGAGGGAGCGCTGAGACGACGCTCTTCGCCCCGGTGCGGCACGCCGAACGCATGCTGAGCCTCGACAACGTCTTCTCGATCGACGGGTTCGAAGACTGGGCGGCGAAGGTCGAGCGCAATTCGGCCCGGCGGGTCGACTACCTGTGCGAACTCAAGATCGATGGTCTCGCGATCAATCTGCGGTACGAAAATGGCGCGCTCACCACGGCCGCGACACGGGGAGACGGAGTGGTGGGGGAGGATGTCACCGCGAACATCGCTTTCGTTCCGAGCATTCCGGGCAGGCTGCTCGGAACGGGGCATCCTCCCCTCGTCGAGGTGCGCGGCGAAGTCTTCTTCGAAACGGCGATCTTCGAGCAACTCAATGCGGACCAGGTTGCGGCGGGGGACCGGGTCTTCGCGAACGCGCGCAACGCGGCATCCGGCAGCCTGCGTCAGGTTGCCGAGACGAAGACCCCGGTCCAGCTCGAGCGAATGCGAAAGCGGCTCGGTCGACTCAGCATGCTCGTGCACGGCATCGGGGCCTGGGCGAATCCGCCACTCGACTCGCAATCGGCGGTCTATGGACTGTTGAAGAGCTGGGGCCTTCCGACCAGCACCCATTTCGCTGTGAAACCCACGGCGCAGGAGGCCTCGAAGTTCATCGACTACTACGGCGCCAATCGCAACAGCGTCGAGCACGAGATCGACGGCATCGTGGTGAAGGTCGACGAACTGGCACTGCACGACGAACTCGGCGCGACCAGCCGGGCGCCGCGCTGGGCAATCGCCTACAAGTACCCTCCAGAGCAGGTGAACACTCGACTTCTCGACATCGTGGTGAGCGTCGGTCGAACCGGTCGGGTGACCCCGTTCGCCGTGATGGAGCCGGTGAGGGTGGCCGGTTCGGTGGTGCGCCAGGCCACTCTGCACAACCAGGATGTGGTCAAGGCGAAGGGCGTGCTGATCGGCGACACCGTGGTGCTGCGTAAGGCCGGAGACGTGATTCCCGAGGTGCTCGGCCCCGTCGTCGAATTGCGCGACGGCACCGAACGCGAGTTCGTGATGCCCACCCGCTGCCCGGAGTGCGGTACCGAGCTCGCCGCGGCGAAGGAAGGGGATGTTGACCTGCGGTGTCCCAATGCGCGCAGTTGCCCGGCTCAGGTGCGCGGGCGGGTCGAGCACGTCGGGAGCCGTGGTGCTCTCGACATCGAGGGACTCGGGGAGGTCGGTGCCGCGGCTCTCACTCAGCCGGACTTCCCGGAGCACCCCCCGCTCGTTACCGAGGCGGGGCTGTTCTCGCTCACCATGGACGATCTGTTCCCCATCACCGTGACGGTACGCGACACCGAGACGGGGTTGATTAAGCTCACGGAGGACGGCACTCCGAAGCGGGAGACCCCGTTCCGGCGGCGTCGGCAGAAGCGGGACGGCCCCGTCGACGGCGGATCGGGTGATGACAGCTCCGTGCCGTCCACGGCGGCCGAGAAGTTGCTTGCCGAACTCGACCGGGCAAAGACGAAGGATCTCTGGCGCATGCTCGTGGCCCTCAGCATCCGTCATGTCGGCCCGGTGGCGGCACGGGCTCTCGCCGCGCACTTCGGGTCGATCGAGGCGATCCGGGCGGCGACGCGGGAAGAGCTTGCGGCCGTGGATGGCGTGGGTGGCATCATTGCGGATGCCCTGATCGACTGGTTCGCCGTGGATTGGCACATCGAGATCGTGGAACGGTGGGCGGCGGCCGGGGTGCGCTTCAGCATTCCCGGCCATGCCGGACCCGGGGCGGCGATCGCCTCCGGCGGACCGCTCTCCGGGCTCACGATCGTCGCCACCGGGAGTCTCGAGGGATTCACGCGCGAGGGCGCACTCGAGGCCATCATCTCGGCGGGGGGCAAGGCCGCCTCGAGCGTGTCAAAGAAGACCGACTTCGTGGCCGCGGGGCCGGGTGCGGGCTCGAAACTCTCGCGGGCCGAGGAGCTTGGCGTTCGTATCATCGACGCGGCGCAGTTCGCGATCCTGCTCGAGGGGGGACCTGCGGCTCTCGAACCGTGATCGCGGCGCTCCTCCCTCATGTCGACGGTTGGTGACGTGCTGTCAATTTCCGGCAAAACCATAGGTCAGGCCGCTACTCGCCCCTAGAAGTGGGGGCAGATCTCGCTCCCGTTGCTCGTGGTGTTCTCGCAGACACCGGATCCAACGATTGGATACATTTTCTTGTTGTTCGCCGTCGCAGTGGTGCTGTCCTCCTCCGGCGCGCTCGGCGGAGTGGCTGAGGCGTTCGGTGTTCACGAAATTGGCGGCCAGGTCTACGCAAATGTCGTCTCCGTCGTACTGTCGGGGCAGGACCAATCCGGTAGTGCGGGACTGCTCTCACCGGTGTATTCCGGAGCCGGCATGTTGTCCAACGGCGGCTCCCAGCCCACCGACCCTGGCTCGTCCGGACTGTACTCGATTCCCCTCGATCCGTCGCTTCTGCCTCGACTGAGTGGCAGCGAGATGCTGAACCGTCTCTCGGTCTTGTCACCGTCACAGGTCTCCCAATTCGTGGCGGCCAATCCTGCCGAAGTGGAGCGACTGCTCGTCAGCCCTCCTCAGGCTCGGTCGGTGACCGCGTGGTGGGCGGCAAAGCCCGCCACGGAAAGAAACGCGTGGGTATCGGAGATGCCCGGGATCGTCGGCAATCTCGACGGGGTTCCCTACTCTGTGCGCGACACAGCCAATCGCCTTCTGTTGTCCCGCTCCGAGGCGGCGCTTCGGAGGGCGATCGACTCGGGTATCGGCCGGGCGAAACTCGTCGAGAAGCGTCATCACCTCGACATCCTCACCCAGGTGACCAGGACCCTCAAGCAACGCCCCGGCGAACCCAAGCGCCAACTGCTGACCTTCGACCCGACGGGAGAAGTGCGCGCCGCCGTGGTCTTGGGAAATCTCGCGACGGCCGACTATGTGAGTTACCTCGTGCCCGGGATGTTCTTCACGGTGCAGGGTCAGATGTTCGACTGGACGGTGATCGCGCAGGATCTGTATCTGCAGCAGGCCGCGTGGTTGAAGACGCTTTCCGCGACGGATCCCGCGCTCGCCGGAAAGACCGCAGCCACCGTCGCCTGGATCGGCTACCAGACACCGGGCATGCTCGACATCGCATCGCTCGATCCCGCCACGAGCGGTGCGAATTTTCTGGGGCACGCGGTTCGGGGGATCCAGGCGGTCCGAGCGGGTTCGGAACCCTACGTCACCCTGGTGACCCACTCCTATGGGTCGACGGCCGCGATGATGGAACTCGCCAATGGCGGCATGACCGTCGATGCGCTCGCGATCATCGGATCCCCCGGCTCGGCAGCTCAGACCGCCACCGCGCTCGCGGTGAGGAACGACAACGTGTTTGTGGGAGAGGCGGCGTGGGACCCGGTCGTCAACACGGCGTTCTATGGAAGCGACCCCGCATCGAGCAGTTTCGGTGCCCGGAAGATGGATGTCGCGGGTGCCACCGACCCGATCACTCACAAGACGCTCGCCGCCGCGGTCGGCCATCTCGGGTACTTCGGGGCCGATACGACCGCAATGCGGAACCTCGCACTCATCGGGATCGATCAGGGTGCGCTCGTCTCCACCGGATCCCCGGCCGACGCGAGCCGCACCCTCGCCTCGAAGTAGGGGAGCGATCGGGCGGTACCTGCCCAGCAATCACCGCCCCGGATTGACGGGCGCAGCGCTCGAATACAATGGATCGATTCCCCCCGCGAACCAAAACGCCTGGAGCCCCATGTCCGAAGTCCCCGCCGGGCCCCCCGTCCGCATCACCGTCGACCAGGTCGCACACCTCGCATCCCTCTCCCGGATCGCCCTGAGCGGCGACGAAATTGACAAGCTCACCGGCGAACTCGGGGTGATCATCGACTCGATCGCGAAGGTCTCCCAGGTGGCCACCGCCGATGTTCCGGCCACGAGCCACCCGATTCCACTCAGCAACGTGTTCCGCCCGGATGTGGTCGGCGCCACCCTTTCCCAGGAAGAGGCGCTCAGCGGCGCCCCCGAACACGACGGGAGCCGCTTCAAGGTGTCAGCGATCCTGGGGGAGGAGCAGTAATGTCCGACGAAGACACCGCCGACCTCACCCGGCTCTCCGCCGCGTCCCTCTCCGAACTCCTGCGGGCCGGTGAGCTCTCGAGCGTCGAAGTGACTCGTGCCCACCTCGACCGCATCGCGGCCGTCGACGGTGACGTGCACGCGTTCCTCCACGTCTCGAAAGACGCGATCGACACGGCAGAGGGCGTAGATGCGCTCCGCCGCTCCGGCGACCGACTCGGTCCGCTCGCCGGCGTGCCGATCGCCATCAAGGACGTGCTGTGCACGCTCGACATGCCGTCGACCGCGGGCTCGCGCATCCTCGAGGGCTGGGTGCCGCCGTACGATGCGACCGTGGTCAGCCGGCTGCGGCTGGCCAATCTGGTGCCCCTCGGCAAGACCAACATGGACGAGTTCGCCATGGGGTCTTCGACCGAACACTCCGCCTTCGGCCCGACCCACAACC
The DNA here is from genome assembly GCA_031360325.1 of Frigoribacterium sp. Classification (GTDB taxonomy): domain Bacteria; phylum Actinomycetota; class Actinomycetes; order Actinomycetales; family Microbacteriaceae; genus Lacisediminihabitans. The sequence continues at coordinate 27,267 of JANMBI010000207.1, forward strand.
CCTGGGATCTCGACCGCATCCCGGGCGGATCCGGTGGCGGATCGGCCGCCGCTGTCGCCGCCTTCGAGGCCCCCCTCGCCCTCGGCTCGGACACCGGCGGTTCCATCCGCCAGCCCGCTGCCGTCACCGGGTCCGTCGGGGTGAAGCCCACCTACGGGGGAGTCTCCCGCTACGGCGCGATAGCGCTGGCGAGTTCTCTCGACCAGGTCGGCCCCGTTGCCCGCACGGTGTTGGACGCCGCGCTGCTTCACGACGTGATCGGCGGTCATGATCCACGCGATTCCACCTCGTTGCGGGACGAGTGGCCGAGCTTTGCTGCGGCGGCACGGGCCGGCCAGCTTCGTCCGAACTTCACCGGCGTGAAGATCGGTGTCGTGAAGGAACTCGATGCTCCGGGGTTCCAGCCCGGCGTGCACCAGCGCTTCCACGAGACGCTTGCCATTCTCGCCGACAACGGTGCGGAGATCATCGAGGTGTCTGCTCCCAATTTCGAGTACGCGATCGCCGCGTACTATCTGATCCTTCCCGCCGAGGCGTCGAGCAATCTGGCGAAGTTCGATTCCGTGCGGTTCGGGCTTCGAGTGAACCCGGTCGGGGGCGGGACGGTCGAGGATGTCATGTCGGCGACCCGTGAGGCGGGCTTCGGCGCGGAGGTCAAGCGCCGAATTATCCTCGGCACCTACGCGCTGAGCGCCGGGCACTATGACGCCTACTACGGCAGCGCCCAGAAGGTGCGTACCCTCATCCAGCGCGACTTCGCGGCCGCCTTCGACCGGGTGGACATCCTGGTGAGCCCGGCCGCGCCGACCACCGCGTTCCGGATCGGCGAAAAGATCGATGATCCCCTCGCCATGTACCTCAATGACGTGACGACGATTCCGGCGAACCTCGCGGGCATCCCGGGAATGGGACTTCCGATGGGGCTCGCGCCCGAGGACGGACTGCCGACCGGACTTCAACTCATGGCTCCGGCGCGCGCGGATGCTCGGCTCTACGAGCACGGGGCGGCCATCGAGGCCCTGCTCGAGGAGAGGTGGGGGCACACGCTCATCAGTCGGGCACCGGAACTCACGACGCGATAGCCGTCGCGGTCTCGAACCAGCTCGACCGCTGATCCGTACTCGGCGACCGCATCGACCGTGACGGGCGTGGCCACCGGGTGCCCGTGCTTCGCAATCACGACGGTCTCCCCGCTCGTGGCCCGCTCCACGATTCGGGAGAGGGGCGTCTTCGCCTCGTGAAGACTGATGGCGCCCAAGAATCGCACCGTTCCCCAAGCGGACTAGTGGTCCCCGGTCTCCGTGATCCCGCGAGGCCACGCCTCGGCCGCGCGCTCCCGGAAGGCGACCATGTTCATCCGGTTGCCGCAGCGCACCCCGCAATAGCGTTTCGAGCCATTGCGCGAAAGATCGACGAGAAGGCCGGCGCAGTCCGGCGCCTCGCATACCCGAAGGCGGTCGGTGGCGTCCACACGGATGACGTCGGCGAGGGCAAGCGCGACCTCCACACGGATGCGCTCGGCGAGGGGTGCGTCGGCGGCGGTGGCGTGCCAGTGCCAGCCGGAGCCGTCGTGGCGGGTGAGCTGGGGAAGGGCATCCGCCTCCCGAAGCATCGCATTGACCTCGGTGACGGCATCGTCACGGTCGAGGGTCCAAACCACCCTCAGTCTCTCCCGGGTGAGAGCAACCTCGGCACGCTCCGCCTCGTCGTGATCGATGCGTCCGGAGTAGAGAAATCGCGCCAGGATCGCCGCGAGACCATCCACTCCGGTGAGCTCGTCCACCCCGCTGCGCGAGGCGCGGGGATGCGTGTTGGCGAGGGCGATCGTGAACTCGAGAGTCTCCTCGGTGTCAGGGGCAAAATGCAATTTGACTCCTTACTTTCGACCAGGCTACCGTCAGCAGAATGAAGCGATCGTCGACATCACTCGGGCTGGTGATCGCCGCCATCGCCGCGGCGACCTTCGGAATGTCCGGCGCCTTCATCAAGCCCCTCCTCGAGGCTGGCTGGAGCCCCGCGGCGGCAGTGACCGCGCGGGCGCTCATCGGGGGTGTCGTGCTCTCCCCGATCGCGATCATCTCCCTCCGGGGGAGATGGGGGGCGCTCCTTCGCGCACGGTGGCGCATCCTGGCGATGGGACTCGTCGGTGTGGCCGGCACCCAGCTCGTCTACTTCGCTGCCCTTCAACGGATCCCGGTCAACACGGCGATCCTCATCGAGTACATGGCACCGCTGCTGCTCGTCGCCTTCGTCTGGGCCACCGGACGGCGGATGCCCTCCGCCGTCGTGATCATCGGCTCGGTCGTCGCGGTCGCCGGCCTTGCCCTCGTGGTCTCGCCGGGCGGTCACGGCAGTTTCGACCTCCTCGGCCTCGGATTCGCGGCGCTCGCCACCGTGGGGTGCGCGATCTACTATGTCGTCGCCGCGCGACCGAGCGACGGACTCCCCCCGGTCGCGCTCGCATCCTCCGGCCTGATTCTCGGCGGAATCGTGCTCGGCCTCGGCGGCATCAGCGGACTGTTGCCATTCAGCGCGACCTTCGGCGGCGTGCGGCTCCTCGGGACTACGGTCGCCTGGTGGGTGCCTCTTCTCATCGTGGGAGTGGTCGCCACCGCGGTCGCCTACGCGACGAGCATCACGGCAAGCGAGATGCTCGGCTCCCGTCTCGCCTCCTTCGCCGGACTGCTCGAGGTCGTAGCCGCAGCGCTCTATGCGTGGATCCTTCTCGGTGAGAAACTCACCGTGCCCCAGCTGGTCGGCGGGATGCTCATCCTCGTCGGAATCGCCTTCGTGCGGGCGGAGAAAGCAGGGGTCGAGACCATGCTCGAGGCCGGCGCCATCCCGGTGTCGGAGGTCGTGGTCACCGGCACCGCCCCACCCGCGTCGCGCCCGTAGAATCGTCGGGTGGCTAAAGCTGAACTGATGGACTACGACCGCGCGATCGAACTCTTCGAGCCGGTGCTCGGATTCGAGGTGCATGTCGAACTCAACACGAAGTCCAAGATGTTCTCCGATGCGCCCAATTTCTTCGGTGGTGAGCCGAACACCAACGTGACGCCCGTGGATCTCGGCCTTCCGGGCAGCCTCCCCGTCGTCAACGGTCAGGCCGTGAAGTACTCGATCAGCCTCGGGCTGGCTCTCGGCTGCAGCATCCGCCCGTCGAGTAGATTCGCGCGAAAGAACTACTTCTACCCCGACCTCGCCAAGAACTACCAGATCAGTCAGTTCGACGAGCCGATCGCCTTCGACGGCAGCGTCGAGGTGGAACTCGCCGACGGGCGCCTGTTCCAGATCCCGATCGAGCGCGCCCACATGGAAGAGGATGCCGGCAAGCTCACCCACGTCGGCGGCGCGACCGGGCGCATCCAGGGCGCGGAGTACTCGCTCGTTGACTACAATCGCGCCGGGGTACCCCTGGTCGAGATCGTCACGAACATCATTTACGGTGCCGAGCGGGACGCCCCGGAACTCGCGAAGGCGTACGTCTCGACCATCCGCGACATCGTGCGCTCGCTCGGAATCAGTGACGCGAAGATGGAGCGCGGCAACCTGCGGTGCGATGCGAACATCTCGCTCTCGCCGCGCGGATCCGGAAAGCTCGGCACCCGCACCGAGACGAAGAACGTCAACAGCCTGCGCAGTGTCGAGCGCGCCATCCGATACGAAATCCAGCGGCAGGCGGCCATTCTCGCCGACGGGGGCACGATCACGCAGGAAACCCGACACTGGCACGAGGACACCGGAGTCACCTCCGCCGGTCGTCCGAAGAGCGATGCCGACGACTACCGCTACTTCCCGGAGCCCGACCTGTTGCCGGTGGAGCCCTCGCTCGAGCTGATCGAGGAGCTTCGTGCCGCGCTTCCGGAGGCACCGGCCGTCCGCCGCCGCCGCCTCAAGGGCGCCTGGGGCTTCACGGATCTCGAGTTCCAGGACGTCGTCAACTCCGGCCTGCTCGTGGAGATCGAAGAGACCACCGCGACGGGAGCGTCTCCCGCCCAGGCGCGCAAGTGGTGGACCGGCGAGATCGCCCGCCTCGCCAACGTCGCCTCAGTCGACGCTTCGTCTCTCGTCTCACCGCTCAACGTGTCCGAGTTGATCGCTCTGATCGAAAACGGCGTGCTCACCGATCGTCTGGCCCGCCAGGTGCTCGAGGGTGTCATCGCCGGCGAGGGAACACCGCGGGAGGTCGTCGAATCCCGCGGGCTCAAGGTCGTCTCCGACGACGGCGCCCTCATCGCCGCCATCGATGAAGCCCTCGCGGCCCAGCCGGACGTGCTCGAGAAGATCCGCGACGGCAGGGTTCAGGCAGCCGGTGCGGTGATCGGTGCCGTGATGAAGGCGATGAAGGGCACCGCGGATGCCGGGCGCGTCCGTGAACTGGTGTTGGAGCGCGCCCAGCAGTAGGCCACCCCCGCGCGGTCGCGCGTGCTACTGCTTGTGCTGGTGCTCCGGCCGTTGATGCGCCGTGTGCTCGTGTTCTGGCTGGCGCAACCGGTCCCCGTCGATCGGAGCCATTACAGTGGTCAGATCACTCTTCGCCTCGAGACTGGAGCCACACGATGACCGTCACGGCAACGCTGGAACTCGCCATCAAGCAGGAATCCGCCGGCGTCGCCAGCGCGGTGATCCACGAGGTGCTCAAAGCGACGCGTGCCTTCCCCGGGAACCAGGGGGTCGAGGTACTCGTCGACGCGGAGAGCCCGTTGCGCATCGTGCTGCTCGAACGCTGGGAGTCGCTCGAGGCCGACGCCGCCTATCGCGCCTGGAGAGCGGGCGACGGCAAGTCCAACCTGGGGAGTATTCTCGGGAGCGCTCCGGTGCTTTCGATGTTCAGTACCGCTGCCAGGGTTTAGCCGCCGCGCTGGGCCGGCAGTCAGCGCCTCGCCCCCACCTCCCGAGACGGCAGGGATGATCCCGGAGCACGTGGTCCTGCCCATTCGCGCCGGCCGCGGGACCGAGTTCGAGGCCGCTTTCGAGACTGCTTTCGCCATAGCGCGGTCGCTGATCGAAGCGGCAACCGGGTTTCGCGGGCCGTCGCTCCGGCGGGGTGTCGTACATCCGGACACCCATCTTCTGCTCGTCGAATGGGGCTCCGTGGAGGCCAGGGGGATCGAATGCCGCGCGTCGGCGCACTACGGGCGGCGGAGCGATTTGTTGCATGGGTCACCCGATCCGTTGCCGACCGAGACACCCTTCGGCCCGATCCACTTCGGCAGGCCATCCGGGCATCGAGGCAGCACGATGAAGAGAGTGGAACGCGAGTACGCGAGAACATCGCTTGCGATGGCGATGTGAAAGATATATCGTAAAGACATCGCAGAAGTTCTGCGATGGCTCGCAGCGACTCCCGATTGACCCGACAGAGCGCGCCGAGCGGAACGAAGGGTAGTCCGGCCATGAAGCGCACTCACAATCACAGCCCCCACAATTCAGATCATCACCCTCTTCGGTTCCATCACGGAGCCGGTGAGCACGGCCACGGGTTTCCCGGTGCCGGCTTCCCGCGTGGCGCGTTCCCCGGCGGTGCCGCCTTCGGCGGCTTCCCGGGCGGCCCGGGTTTCGGGCCCAGAGGGCCGCGTCGGGCAGGCAAGGGGGACATCCGGTCCGTCATCCTGTCCCTGCTCTCCGAAGGTCCCTCCAACGGCTACGGTCTGATCAAGGCGATCGCCGAGAAGACCGCCGGAGCATGGCGCCCGAGCCCCGGATCGGTGTATCCCACCCTCCAGCAGCTCGTGGACGAAGAACTCATCGCGTCGAACGGAGACGGTCGCAAGACCGAATTCGATCTCACGGATGCCGGCCGTTCCTACGTCGCGGAGCACGCGGATGACTTCGCGAGAGCCTGGGAGGCGACCCCCGGTCGCTCCGAGCAGTCCGGCGCGTTCTTCGAAAGTGTCGGAAAACTGATGGGCGTCGTCCATCAGTTCCGCCACTCAGCGACGGATGCCCAGCGAGCTGCCGCGATCGAGAAGATCGACGAAGCCCGCCGGGCGCTGTACCTCATCCTCGCGGACTGACCCCGGGGGAAAAGTGGCCCATCGCCATCGCGATGAGCCACTTCGTAGGTGACCGCGACCATCCTCTGGACATTGCGATTCCCGCAGGTCTGGCCGCCGGCCTCCGCGACCGGGGCGCCCTTCCGCTCCCGGGTCGATGAGTCTCGTCGGTATCGCTACCGCCGCGATCGCCGTCCTCGTGGCGGTCCGGTTCGCGGTGCTCGCGGTCCGATCCGCCGGGGTCGCGCAGGTGAGAGCCGAGGGCACTCGCCGCCGGCTTCGCCCGAAGCTGCCCGCCCTGCGGCGTCGCTACCGGACCGATCCGGTTCCGCCGCAGCACAAGACGGCCGGGCTCTACCGTGCCGGGCACGGCGCCTGGTTCGCGGCGCTTCTCGGCGGGTCCTTCGTGCGGGGGTCGCTGCCGGCGGGGATGGGGGCATCCTCGTCTGCCTGGCGCTCGTCGCCGCGCTCGCCCCGGTCGGCGGGATATCACGGCGAATTGCCCGTCGTCTTCAGCGCGTCGATCCGGCCGCCCCCGCCTCTGCGTCGACACTGGCCCGGGTGTTCGGCCGCTGCCGCTTCTGACCACGGTCTTCGCGGCGATCGTTCCGCTCGCGGCGGCCGGTGGCCTCCAACGGCGTGCGGTGACGGTGAGTGCCCCGACAGTCACGCCCCGGCGGGCGGCCAGACCCCGATGACCAGTGAGAGGATGACGATCGTCACGAGCTCGTGCGAGACGTTCAGCACCGTGAGTCCTCGCGGGCGACGGTCGAAGGCGTCGTGGGTTATGAACCGGGCGGCGGTGAACCCGGCCCACAGGAGCACCCCGGTGACAACGGCACTCGCGAGGAACCCGCCGCCGTAGAACTTCCAGGCGATAAAGGTTGCGCCGGCGAGGACCCACGAGGTGACGAAGCTCACAACGAGGGTGACGAGAATCGGGCCGATGGCGTCTTTCGCGTCTCCGCTCGGGGTGACGCCGGTCGACTTCATCCAGTAGTTGCCGAACACTCGCGGGGTGTACCAGATCGACCCGACGATCATCGTCGAGAGGGTGGCCAGAATGACGGCCAGGTAGTTGATGTCGGGAATCATGAGTGCCTCGCTCGTACAGATGGGTGGTTGACGGGTGCCTGAGTCTAGCGAGACCCGAGTTCAACCGGCCAGCGCCCGCCGAACGGCGTCGATCGCGACCTCCACGTCTGCGGCATCCGTCGACCAGTTGCTCACCGAAATGCGCAGGATGTCGCGGTCCTGCCAGCGCGAACCGGACATCCACACCGCGCCGTCGGCGATCAGGTTCTTGGTGACCCGGCGGGTCTTCTCGTCGTCCCCGAAGGCGAGGCTCACCTGCGTGAACACGACGTCGTTCAGCACTTCCACACCGGGTAGGCGGGAGAGGCCATCGGCGAGAGCCCTCGCGTTGGCGGCCAGTCGTTCGACCAGCGCGATCACCCCGGATCGGCCGAGGGACTGCAACGCGGCCCAGACCGGCACCCCGCGGGCCCGTCGAGAGAGTTCCGGAACCTTGTCGAAGGGGTCGCCTGGGCCGTGATCGGCGTTGATGAGGTAGCTCGTCTGCACGCCGAAGGCCCGTCGGCCCGCGTCCGGGTCGGACACGATGGCGATGCCGCAGTCGTAGGGCACATTGAGCGTCTTGTGGGCATCCGTCGCCCAGGAGTCGGCCGTGTCGAGGCCGTCGAGTAGCGCGCGATAGCGGGGGCTCGTTGCCGCCCACAGTCCGAAGGCGCCGTCCACATGCGCCCAGGCTCCGTGTTCGTGGGCAATTGCCACGCTCTCGCGCATCGGATCGAAGGCGCCCGAGTGCAGGTTGCCCGCCTGGAGGCAGACGATCGACGGCCCCTCGACGTCCCGCATCGCCTCGGCGAGCGCGGCGGGGATGATCCTGCCTTCCCGGTCGGCATCCACCGAAACCGGTAGCCCGAGCCCGAGATAGCGCAGCGCGAGGTCCACCGAGGCGTGGCTTTCGCGGCCAGCGAAGACGGATATCCGGGGTGCGCCGCTGAGTCCGTCGGTGTTGAGGTTCCAGCCGACACGGTCGAGCACGTGCTGTCGGCCGGCGGCCAGACCGACGAAATTCGCCGTGGTACCGCCCGTCGTGAAGCCGACGTCCGATCCGGCGGGCAGGCCCAACAGGTCGAGCAGCGCTTCTCCCGCTGCCTGCTCGATCGCGGCCACCGCCGGCGTGGCGAAACGCATCCCGGCGTTCTGGTCCCACGCGCTCACGAGCCAGTCGGCGGCCAGGGCCGCGGGCAGCGTGCCTCCGATGACCCACCCGAAAAAGCGCCCGGACGGCATCGCCATCAGGCCCGGCTCGGCGACTGCGGCAAGAGTATCGATCACCTCGACGGCATCGACACCGTCCTCGGCGAGGGGCCGTGCCAGAGTCGCCGCCACCTGTTCCGCGTCCAGTCGCGGGGGAACCGACCTGGTGGGGATGGAAGCGAGCCACTCCGAGGCGTGCGCATGGGCGCGCTCGAGGGGCTCTCGGTAGGCATTCGAGTCGGCCGTCACGGTTCGAGGGTAGACCGGCGGGGGTGATCTCGGGAAGAGCCCGGAGTGCGCCGGTCCGTGTTGCCGGTCTGGGCGGGGCTAGAAGGCCGCTTCCCCGATCGTCGTGGCTCGGATCTCAACGGCCGTTTTGGGCAACGTTGGCATTGTGGCCAACTCAGGCAGGTGAACGCGAGACCGCATGCGTGTGCGGTAGATCCCCGAAGGCCACGTTCTGGGAGACATCGAGGATGACGGAGTCGCCCGCGAATGTCAGGGTCACGGTGCGAGAGTACGGAGTCGTCACGGCGTGGGCGCGCACCACAAGGGTGTCCGGGGTGACCCAGGCACCGCTTGCTTCGACGCGGGCGTTTGCGGATTCCGCCCACTGCCCGAAACCGTAGGGAAGGGCCGTGATCGCACCGCGCTCGTCGATCGTGAGCAGTCCTGGCTCGAGTGTCAGCGCGCTGACGGGGGATTCGTCGAATTCGAAACGGATGCCCGCCACCCGGTCGGCCGTCGGCGACGACGCATCCCCATCCACGGTCGGCAGCGCGAGTGCTGCCAGAACGTCGCCCAACGGGCTGTCGGCCGGAGGCAGGGCCGACGCGCCGAAGGCGGGGAGAAGGCGATCCCAGACGAGGTCGAGCGCGAGCTGCGCCACCGGAAGTGCCGAGGTGAACACGACGACGGCGTCCTCCTCCGGCAGCACGATGCAGAACTGGCCAAATGCCCCGTCGGCCCGGTAACCTCCGCGCCGGTTGCGCCAGAACTGGAAGCCGTAACCCTGGCGACCATCGAGATCGTGGTCGGCCTGGGAGGTATCCACCTGTACCGAGGTCGCCTCGTCGATCCAGGAGGCCGGCACCAGTTGTCTGCCGTTCCAATCGCCGCGCTGCAGAAGGAGCTGCCCGAACCTCGCCAGATCTTCGGTGGTGAGGCTGAGACCCCAGCCCCCGGCGTCGATGCCCTGCGGCGAACTCTCCCAGGTGGCATCCTCGATGCCGAGCGGCTCGAAGAGGCGCGGGGTGAGGTAGTCGAGGAGGCGTTGACCGGTGAGCCGGTGAAGGATCGCGGCGAGCAGGTGTGTCGCCCCGCTGTTGTAGACGTAGTGGGTGCCCGGACGAGATTCGAGTGGTTGCGCGAGGATCGACCGGGCCCAGTTGTCCCCGTGCTCACCGCTGGCGAGATCCACGGTGTCGGCTGCGTGCCCGGTCGTCATGGTGAGCAGATGCCGCACGGTCAGCGTGGCGAGCGCCGGACTGATCGGGGTGGGCAGGTCGTCGGGCAACAGGTCGACCACCAGAGCGTCGAGCGTGAGAAGCCCTTCGTCGATCGCCAGTCCGACGGCGGTGGAGGTGAAGCTCTTGCTCACGGAGAACAGCTGGTGCGGATACTCCGCCGCATAGGGGTGCCACCAGCCCTCCGCGACCACCCGCCCGTGCCGCAGGATCATGAGCGAGTGCAGGCTGTCGAGCCCGGAATCCGCCGCCGTGACGAAATCGAGGACGGCGGACGACGGGATGCCTTCGGCCTCTGGTGTGCTGCGGGGGAGAGGAGTCATCACACCATTCTGCGGCTCAACGCGCTAAAGGCGCTCAGCTCGGAGGCGCGGCGGCCGGCCTGAGCCTGATGCGACGGGAATTGTTCGCCCCGCCGTCATCCATCTCCACTTGGCCGCTGCGCGACTTCACGAAGTCGGTGAAGGTTTTGTAGCCCAGGCCGGACTCGTTGAAGGCCGGGTCCATTCGGCGCATCTGTTTCTTGACCTCGGAGCTCGGCATCCACTCGGTGTCCCCCTTGGCGATGCCGAGTTGAAGGGCACGGAGAAGCAGGCTCGTTGCCGCTTTCGGGGAGAGCTTTATCGGGGCGTCCTCCGGCGCGGAAGCCCGCGCTCCGGCCGTCGAACGGCCCCCCTTCGAGGCGAGTTCGGCGATCGGGATCGCCGACTCTTCGTGGTTCGCCGCGGTCGGGGTGGCATCATCCTCGGAACCGGGCGCCACGAGACCCGGCAGGTCGTCGTAGTCCTGAAACTCGTCGCAGGCGGCGACAAGGGATCGGCTCGTGGCGCCGGCCACGCCGATCCCGACGACGTAGCGACCGAGCCGCTTACAGCGTTGGGCGAGCGCGATGTAGTCGGAGTCTCCGGCGACGATCACGACGTGTGTTAGGTCATCCAGCCGAAACAGGTCCTCCACCACGTCGACGGCAAGCCGGATGTCGGCGCCGTTCTTCATCGACTGGGTGGTGGGGAACAGTTGGGTGAGATCCACGGCCCGATCGATGAGCTGCTTCTGGTAGCTCGAGTTCGCCTTGGCCGACCAGTCGGCGTAGGCACGGCTGATGACGATCGGACCGAACGACGACGCATAGTCGAGCACGGCGCTGAAGTCGACCGTCGCCTCCCGCAGCCGGGGCCCGACCGCGCCGGATGAGTCGGGACCGAAATTCCGGGCACCGTCGGTGGTGAACTTGCGGGCACCGTGCAACTGGTTATAGCGCGAGACCACGATGTTGTCGAAATCGATATAGACAGCTACGCGCGTGTCGGTGGGGTCAGCCATTCGGCGCCTTTCGGATCGGTCGGCACCGGTCGTGTAGGCCACATGTTAGGCCCGAATCGCTGAAGTCGCCACGCCGATCCCGTCGGCCGGTCGTCAAGTGACGAACAGGATCACCGCGGCCGTGAGTGCGACGACGACGAGTATGGTTCGCAACACGGCGGCCGGCAGCAGCCGCCCGATGCGGGACCCCACCCACCCGCCCGCGGCCGAGCCGATACCGATCAGCAGCGCCACCTGCCAGTCCACCCGGCCGCTGGAGATGAATATCGTCGCCGAAACCAGGTTGGCCACTCCGGCCAGCACGTTCTTGGCGCCGTTCGCCCGGTGCATGTCGGTCGACCAGAGGATGCCGAGCAGGGCAAGCAGGATCACACCCTGGGCGGCGCCGAAGTAGCCGCCGTAGACGCCGGTCGCGAGAACGCCGAACAGGAGCCCGACGGTGAGCGGTCGGGTATCCGAGGCGAGAGCGGTGGACTTTCGCCGAACGAATCGTGCGACGCGGGGCTGGATGGCGGAGAGCAACGCCGCGAGCAGCAACAGGAACGGCACGACCGTGGTGAAACTCTTCGCGGGGAGCAGGAGCAGGAACGCGGCCCCGGCCACGCCGCCCAACGCCGACAGTGAGGCCATCCAGAGGACACTCCGCCAGTGGCCCGCGAGTTCTCGTCGGTAGCCGTAGACCCCGGTGATCGAGGCGGGCACCAGACCAACGGTGTTCGAGACATTGGCCGTGACGGGCGGTATTCCGAGCGCAAGCAAGACCGGAAAGGTGATGAGGGTGCCGGCGCCGGCAACGACATTGATAATGCCGGCCGCCATCCCCGCGAGGAGGATGAATGTGGCGTCAAGAAGGTTCATCTGGCTTTTCCGTTCCGTTGCCCACAGTCACGGAAGCGCAGTGGTCTTTCTCACCTGCCAACCCTAGCGGCGAGGATTGCCCTGTTCACGCGCGACCTCCGGCAATGCGGAGAGGAAGCGGTTGACGTGACGGGGTGCCAGCACCGCAGCACCGGCACCCCCGGTGTCAGCGCGCCGCGCCGCTTGCCTCCGCCCCGGCGAATCTCTTTCCACGGGTCTCTTTGCTGAACGACATCAGCACCACGATGACGATCGCGACGGTACCGGCGACGATTGCCATCGCCAGGCCGTAGTTGTTCCGATTCGAGGTCGCGATCAGGGCCTGGATCGTGGCATTGGGTGCCGCGATGACATTTCCCAGCTGGTAGACGAAGCCGGGGAGAACCGCGCGAGTTCCCTCGGGCACCAGTTCATTCAGGTAGGCCGGGATGACCCCCCAGGCGCCCTGCACCATGAATTGCATGAGAAAAGCGCCGACGCCGAGGAGGACGGATCCGCTCGCGAATGCCCACAGCGGGATGACCGGGAGCGCCAACGCGGCGAAGATGATGATAATCCGTTTGCGTCCGAATCGCTCGGAGAGCGTGCCGGCCAGCAGAGCCCCCATGATCGCGGCGATGTTGTAACAGATGGCGATGATGCTGACGGTACCGGTGGTGAAGCCGTGCTGCACCTTGAGGAAGGTGGGGTAGAGGTCTTGAGTCCCGTGGCTGAAGTAGTTGAACGCCGCCATGAGGACGATGGCGAAGACCAGCACCGGCCAATTCGCGACGACTGCCGGCCAGAACGCTGCTTTTCGCTTCTCGCCTGCCAGCCCTCGTGATGCCTTCCAGACCGGTGATTCGTCGACCTTGAAGAAGATGAAGACCGCGAGCAAGACCGGGAGAACCCCGATCGCGAACATCCCTCGCCAGCCGACAACGTCGCCCACCAGGCCGTAGACGAGAGACGCGATCAGGTAGCCAAGCGGATATCCGGCCTGAAACAGGCCCGACACGATTCCTCGCGACCGCCGGGGAATGGATTCCATTGTCAGGGCCGAGGCGACGCCCCAGATGCCGCCCATCGCGATGCCGTAGACGACCCGCAACGCGAAGAATGTGGCGAAGTTCGGTGAGGCGGCGGTGGCGAGTTCGATGGCGGCAAAGATGGCGATGTTGCCGACCAGCACTGGCTTGCGCCCGAATTTCTCCGCAAGTGGGCCGAAGATCAGGGCGCCCACCGGCCTCATGACCAGGGTGAAGGTGATCGCGAGAGTGACCGTCACGATGGTGATGCCGAACTCCTTCGCCACGCTCGTGAGTACGAACACCAGCACGAAGAAGTCGAACGCGTCAAGCGCCCAACTCCCCACGCCGGCGAAGAGGGTCTTTCGTTGCGTGGAGGTCCACGATTCCTTCGGGGTAACCGGCACTTCTACTGACATCGCCATATCGCCTTTGATCGAGATCTTCCCCGTCCTCGATTTGTGGAACGGGGTTGTGCGGAGAGCTGCTGCTCCACGGGTGCCGCCACACCCGTGTCGCGACACCTTTCCGGTCGACCAAGCATGCGCGGGTCACGGTGCCCCCGAGCATTGCGTTCATACTGTTCACGGGAGCGGGGGCCCGACCACGTTTATCCTGAGACGACGTGGCATCCCGCACCGCCGCATGGGAGAACGCATGAGAGACGGCATCCAACGCTGGAGTATCGCCACGCGGTTTCTTGTGTTGCAGGTCGTGTTCGTCGCCGCCCTGACGTCGATCGTCGTGGCTCTGCTCTGGGCGGATTCCAGCGTCACCGTTGACAGGGACGCGGCCTCGAAGAGCATGATCATCGCGACCTCCGTGGCCGACAACCCTTTCGTACTCGAGGCGTTGAAAACATCGGATCCCAGCCGGTCACTCGAGCCGTACGTGCTCAGGGTCATGGCTGGGACCTCGACCGACTTCATCACGATCATGGCCTTGGATCGCACACGCTACACGCACCCCAACGCCCAACAGATCGGGAAGCCCTTCGAAGGCACGATCGCGCCGGCCCTTCGTGGTGTGTCGTTCACGGAGACCTACCGGGGGACTCTCGGCCGCTCCGTTCGCGCTGTCGTGCCGATTAGGAACCCGGAGGGCAAGATCGTCGCGCTCGTCTCCGCGGGCGTCGAGGTCAGCAATGTGACTCTCGCCCTGTGGTCGCGACTGCCGATCGTCTTCGCCGCCGCGGCAGCAACACTCCTTCTCGGCGCCCTCGCCTCGTGGTCGCTCAGTCGCTATCTGCGGCGCGTCACCCGCGGCCGCGGGCCGGAAGAGATGAGCCGTGTGTTCTCCTACCACGAGGGGGTGCTTCACTCCGTGAGGGAGGGTCTCTTGCTCGTGGACCGGCGGGGGCGGCTGGTGCTCTACAACGACAAGGCGGCCGAGCTTCTCGCACTGCCGCCGCGGAAACCGGGTGGCCAATCACTCCCGATCGCGAGCCTCGACATTCCCGGTCCCCTTCGGGAGTTGTTGGGCAGCGGCGAGTGCGCGGTCGATGAAATCTGCGTAACCGAGGATCGGATTCTCATCATCAACCAGCAAATCGCGGAGACGGCGGGGCGAGGTCGAATTCCACGCATCATCGGAACCGTCGCCAGCCTGCAAGACCACACGGAAGTGCAGCGGCTGTCCGGTGAGTTGCAGACGATGCACACGCTTTCGGACGCCCTGCGCTCGCAGACCCACGAGTTCTCGAATCGGATGCACACGATTGTTTCGCTCATCGAGCTCGATCACCCTCAGGAGGCATTGCGTTTTGCCGCGAACGAGATCCACATCGGGCAGCAGCTCGCCGATCAGCTCATCGGCTCGATCGATGAACCGGTGCTCGCGGCGTTGCTTCTCGGAAAGTCGGCACAGGCCAGCGAGCGGGGCATCGAGCTCAGTGTCGACATCGACGAGGGGCTCGGGCATGTCGATCGCTTCGCGAGCGATCTCGTCACGATCGTCGGTAATCTCATCGACAATGCCATGGATGCCGCCGCCTACGCCATGGATGACGACGAGCGGGATGCCCCGCCGCGGGTCTCCATCCGGGTGTCACGGGACGATGCGGGCGGCCTCGAAGTTCGCGTGGCCGACAACGGACCGGGTCTCGGGGATGTCGAACGTGCCTTTCGGCGTGGATTTTCAACCAAGGACGGGGGCGACATTGGGCGCGGGATCGGACTGGCGCTGGTACGACAGTCCGTGCGCCGCCTCGGGGGCACGATCCGAGTCGAAACCGACGGGGGTGCCGTCTTCACCGTGGTGCTGCCGGACTCGGTGGCGGGACAGACGCGGCGAGTGCGGACGACGTGAGTGCACACCCCATCCGCGTCCTTGTGGTCGACGACGAGGTGATCACCGCGAGCGCGCACGCCGAGTACGTGCGGCGACTTGACGGATTCGAAGTGGCAGCTGTCGCACACAGTGGGCGCGCGGCATTGCGCACGCTTCAGGATTCCCTCGCCCATGAAGCCAAAGCGTCCACGCCCATCGATCTGATCCTGCTTGACATGAACCTTCCCGATACCCACGGACTGGACTTCTGCCGGCGCATTCGATCTTCCGGACTCGAGGTGGATGTGATCGCAATTACGGCGGTGCGTGAGGTCAGGGTTGTGCGCTCAGCGGTCACCCTTGGTGTCGTCATGTATCTGATCAAACCCTTCACCTTCGCGACCTTCGCAGAGAAGATGCGGGGCTATCGAGAGTTCCGGGGACGGCTCGACGCAGCGGAAGGGATCACGACGCAGAGTGATTTGGACCAGACACTTGATCGCCTTCGCGCCCCAACGCGAATCCTGCTCGACAAGGGGCTTTCTCACGAGACTTTGGAGAGGATAGTTCGTCTGGTGAGCCATTCGGACCTCGGATTGTCCGCCAACGAACTCGGCATCGAGCTCGCCATTTCCCGCATCACGGCCCGCCGCTATCTTGAGCACCTGGTCGGTCAGGGCTGCGTCGAGCGCGCCGCGCGCTACGGGACGCCGGGCCGCCCGGAACTCGAGTACCGATGGAACCGGAACGCGTAGCGGATGTCTTCTGCTGGTCCGCAGCGAGGCGTCCGACTGGTCCGCGAAACATCGCGACCGGCCTTTCTCGAGGCGGGGTCGAAGACCACCACGCTGGCCGATCGGAGCAGAGCGAGCGTGCCCGGCACGGCGACGGGGCGTTCATATTCGTTCCGGATCATTCGGGGCTCTGGCTGCCCGACATCCGCTGTCTGATTGCGCTGTTTCTTCGGCGTCCCGGCACCGTTCCCAAGTGGCGATGTCGAGGTGACCCGACCCGACCCGTCTGGCCTGCGAACCAGTTGACTTCGGTGTGTCACCGAGGATGCTTGTGTCGCAATCGCCCCGATCGGGATGCGGGGCGGTCGCGTTTCGGCCACCGGTCTGTCCCGCTCGTCGATTCTCGCCGTCACGCTGATCAATCCGCGCCTCGGGGGCGCTAGGGTTCCCGGTCCCGTCTCCTTGGATGCCGTGAGAGGTCCGCGAGCCCATCGGTGTTCGGGCACTCCTCCCGGATGCAACCGAGGTCACCCTCGCTCCGGCCACATGGAGTTTCAGCGCGCCGCCGAACGTCAATCACATTCGGTGGCGCTACGCAGTCGTGCTTAAGCGAGGCTCCGGTCTGCCGCCCGCGGCGATCACCAAACCCGGGTCCGGGATGAGTGGGTTCTCCCAAGAATCGTCTTGGTCGAGAGGCGCTGAAACACGGGTGTCAGGGGCAGGCCGCTCACCAAGCAACCCGCCCGCATACCTCGCCGAGGGTCAACTTCGCACCCTCCGGACGCCGCGGAACGTGCGAAGTTGACCCGGGCGGCCTGCCGGGGAAGGCGTGTAGTGGGCCGTCGCCCGCCCGCATACCTCGCCGAGGTCAACTTCGCACCCTCCGGATGCCGCGGAACGTGCGAAGTTGACCTTGGCGGTCATGCCGGGCATCGAGTCGGGCGGGGAATCCCCGATTTCGCGTAGCGTTGATCTCATCATGAGAGCAATCGTCTATACCGAAACCGGTGCCCCTTCCGTGCTTGAGCTCGTGGATCGTCCCCTACCCGAACCCGAAGCAGGAGAGGTGCGGGTGCGCGTCGTCGTTTCGGGGGTGAATCCCACCGACGGGAAATTGCGCCGCGGCACGAAGCCGGGTGAGCCTCTCGAGTTCGCCGAAATCGTGCCGAACCAGGATGGCGCGGGCGTCGTGGATGCTGTGGGCTTTGGAGTCCCCGGACTGAAGGTCGGAGACCGGGTCTGGACGGCCATCGCCGCGTACAGAGTCGCGAGGGGCGGCACGGCCCAGGAGTTCACCGTATTGCCGGCGGACCGGGTCTACCTCCTTCCGGCTGCGGCGAGCTTCGACCTCGGTGCCACGCTCGGCGTGCCCGCAATGACGGCGCATCGCGCGCTCACGATCCTGGAAGACGGACCGAGCAGGCTCTCGCCCGGTGCCCTGTCCGGCAGGACGGTATTGGTGGCGGGAGGCGCCGGAGCGGTGGGCCATGCCGCCATCCAGCTCGCGCGGTGGGCCGGAGCGACCGTGATCACCACGGTCAGCTCCCCGGCCAAGGCCGCTCTGGCGATCGCGGCCGGGGCGCACCACGTGGTCCTCTACAAGGAGTCGAATGCTGCTTTGGAGATCCGTCGGCTCGCGCCCGAAGGGGTCGACCTCGTTGTGGAAGTCGCCCCGGATAAAAACGCCGACCTCAACGGCAGGGTCATCCGAAATCGCGGCTCCATCGCGGTCTACGCGACTACCGGGGATCCGTTGGTGCTCGACATCCGCGCACTCATGACGCTCAACGTGCGCTACCAGTTCCAGCTTCTCTACACGCAGGGGCAGGACGTGCGGGATGCCGCTGCCGCCGACATCACCGCAGCGATCATCGACGGCGCGCTTCCCATCGGGGATGACGCAGGCCTTCCCCTACACCGATATTCGCTGGCAAACACCGCCGAAGCGCATGCTGCTGTCGAGCGAAATGTCATCGGAAAGGTGTTGATCGACGTGGGTTCGACTCCGTAGGGGATTTTGTTCTCTGGGCAACCACCGGGCATAACTGGCGCGCGCTGTTGCGCTCCAATGGACAGGTAACGCAAAGCAGAGGAGATCGGCACGATGACCGAAGTACCAACCATCACCCTGAACAACGGGGTCACCATTCCGCAGCTCGGATTCGGCGTCTACCAGGTGCCTCCGGCCGACACTAAGCGGGCAACACTCGAGGCCCTCGAGGTGGGCTACC
>JANMBI010000214.1:0-2254 GCA_031360325.1 Frigoribacterium sp.
CTCTGACCAGCATTTTATTGGCGGAACCGGTGGGATTTGAACCCACGGTGGGCTCTCACCCACACAACTTTTCGAGAGTTGCACCTTCGGCCGCTCGGACACGGTTCCGGGGTCGATCCTAGTACACGGTGGACACTCTCCCGCTCTCCTGCGGGCCGGACCGGATGACCGACAGCCGAGTAAAATCGGAGGGTGGTCGCAATGTTTTGGATCGTCATCGGCTTGTCGATCGCCGCACTCGTGCTGGTCGCGCTGACGGGATCGACTCTCGTGTGGCGGCGCCAGCGCGGCGGAGCGGACAGGCTCGCACGAACGCTCCACCTCAATGCCCGGTGGTGGACGGAGCAACGCTCAGAGGAGGGCGCGCTGCTCTACGTCGCCATCGGGGACTCCGCGGCGCAGGGCGTCGGAGCGAGCCTTCCCGGCCGCAGCTATGTCGGCATCGTCGCGGAGCACCTGAGGAGGCGCACCGGTCGAACCGTGCGGGTGGTGAACCTCAGCGTATCCGGCGCCCGACTCCGCGAAGCGATCGCCCACCAGGTGCCGCAACTGAGGATTCTCTCGCCCGATCTGGTCACGGTCGCAATCGGGTCGAATGATGTACGCGCGTTCGATCACGGACGCTTCGAGCACGAACTCGCGGAGATCTTCGACGCGCTCCCGTCCGGTTCGATCGTTGCCGAGGTGCCATCGTTCTATCTCGGCGCCTCGGAGCGCAATGCCCGGCTCGCGAACCTGATCGTGCATCGGCTCGCCGCTGAACGGGACCTGGAGGTCGCACCCTTGCACGCACGCACGCGACGGCAGGGCGCGGCCTGGTACACGCTCAACCAGGCGGCAGCCGACTTCTTCCATCCCAACGATCGCGGCTACCGGGTGTGGGCATCCGCATTTTTGCCGGTGATCGACCGGGTGGTTCCGCCCGGCCCGAGCGACCATCAACGGCGGTGACGGCGGCCTCGCCTAGGCTTTGCGCATGGCCAGAGTACAGTCGAACTTCCGCTGCACGGAATGCGGTTGGACCACGCCCAAGTGGGCCGGTCGCTGTGCCGAATGCCAGGCCTGGGGCACGATCGTGGATGCCGCGGAGTCCGCCTCGACGCTCGGCAGGGGGCTGCGCGCGGTAGCCGTCCGCGAGGATCGCGCGGCGAAGTCCATCGTCGCCATCAGCGCCGACGAGGTGGCACATTGGCCGAGCGGCATCGCGGAGTTCGACCGCGTGCTCGGGGGCGGCATCGTGCCGGGTGCGACGATCCTGCTGAGCGGCGAGCCGGGGGTGGGCAAGTCGACTCTTCTTCTCGAGGTCGCATCGAAGGCCGCGGCGCGGGGCATCCGCGTGCTCTACGTGACGGCGGAGGAGTCCGTGAGCCAGGTTCGACTTCGTGCCCAACGAACGGACGCGCTCCAGCCGCTCCTGTTTCTGGCTGCGGAGGTGGACCTTGCCACCATCCTCGGCCAGATCGACCAGGTGAAGCCGAATCTGCTCATCGTCGACTCAGTTCAGACGGTGGCGTCGTCGCTCGTGGACGGGCTCGCCGGTGGTCCGGCGCAGGTTCGGGAGGTGGCATCCACCCTCATCCGCGTCTCGAAGGATCGCAACCTGCCGGTTCTTCTCGTCGGTCACGTGACCAAAGACGGCTCCATCGCCGGCCCGCGGCTTCTCGAGCATCTGGTGGATGTCGTCTGCCAGTTCGAAGGGGATCGCCAGACATCACTCCGGTTCATTCGCGCCAACAAGAACCGCTTCGGGCCCACGGACGAGGTGGGCTGTTTCGAGATGACGGGCGACGGTATCGCCGAAGTCTCAGACCCGAGCGGGCTCTTTCTCTCCCGCGGCACGGTGGCGGTGAGCGGAACCTGTGTGACGGTGGCGGTGGAGGGCCGACGCGCACTCCCGGTGGAGGTGCAGGCGCTCGTCGTGAAGTCCAGCGCTCCCAACCCAAGGCGGGTCACCAACGGTGTCGACTCCTCCCGGGTCGCAATGCTCCTCGCCGTGCTCGAACGGCGCGCGGCCCTCGTCCTCGGTGACTGCGATGTCTACGTCTCGACGGTCGGCGGCATCACTCTCACCGAGCCGGGGGCCGATCTCGCCATCGCCCTGGCCATCGCGAGCGCCGTCAACGATCGCCCCCTTCCCGGCACCCTCGTCGCCGTCGGTGAAATCAGCCTCGCCGGGGAGATCCGTGCGGTGTCGCAGTCGAAACAACGCCTCGCCGAGGCCAGGCGGCTGGGGTACACCACGGTCATCGATGCC
>JANMBI010000222.1:0-11030 GCA_031360325.1 Frigoribacterium sp.
TATGCCCAGGAGATCTTCGAAGGACTCAAGGCCTACCGTCATGCGGACGGATCGATCTGGGGGTTCAGACCCGAAGCCAATGCGGCCCGCATGCAGCGTTCGGCTCGCCGCCTTGCCCTCCCGGAACTGCCCACCGACTACTTCATCGAGTCGATCAGGCAACTGATCGCCGTCGATGGCGACTGGGTGCCCTCCGCCCCCGAGACCAGCCTCTACCTTCGCCCGTTCATGTTCGCCAAAGAGGCCTTTCTCGGGGTACGGGCGGCCGAAAAGGTCAACTTCTACGTGATCGCGAGCCCGGCCGGTGCCTATTTCCCCGGGGGAGTCACCCCGGTTGCGATCTGGCTATCGACCCGGTATGCCCGCGCGGGAAAGGGAGGAACGGGTGCAGCCAAGACCGGCGGCAACTACGCCTCGTCGCTGATCGCCCAGCAGGAGGCGTACGAGCACGGCTGTGCGCAGGTGCTCTTCCTCGACGCTCTCGAGGGAAAGTACCTCGAGGAGTTGGGGGGGATGAACGTGGTGCTGGTGAAGCGGGACGGCACGCTCGTCACGCCCGACTCGGACAGCATCCTCGAGGGGATCACTCGGGATTCGATCCTCCAACTCGCAGAAGACCGAGGGCATCGGGTCGAACGTCGACGGGTCGGCATCGACGAGTGGCGGGACGGCGTCGCGTCGGGGGAGGTCACCGAAGTCTTCGCCTGCGGAACCGCCGCGGTTGTCACGCCGATCGCGCTTCTGAAGGGCGATGACCTGGAGGTGGGGGATGCCGACGCCCCGGCCGGGGAACTCACGATGTCGCTGCGCAAGGAGCTCACCGACATTCAATACGGGCGGGTCGCGGACCCCCATGGCTGGATGACGCGGCTCGACGCATGAAGATCGCACGCTTCTCGGTCGATGGTGGCGATCCCCGCTACGGCATCCTCGACCCGGACTCCGAGGGCGGCCCCGGCGAATACGTCGTGCTCACGGGGGATCCGATGTTCAGCGGATTCGGCACCACCGGCGAGCGGGTTGCCGCCTCCGACGTGAAGCTGCTCGCCCCGGTGATCCCGCGCTCAAAGGTGGTGTGCATCGGGCTCAACTACGCCGCCCATCGCGACGAACTCAAGAACGACGCGGCGAGCCCGGAAGCGCCCCTGATCTTCCTCAAGCCGAACACGGCCGTTGTCGGGCCGGGCGACACGATCCAGATCCCGCCGGTGGAGGGGCGCATCGTGCACGAGGGCGAGCTCGTGATCGTGATCGGCAAGATCGCCAAGCGCGTGAAGGCCGCCGACTTTGCCGACGTGATCTTCGGGTACACGATCGGAAACGACGTGTCGGCCCGCGACCAAATGTTCGCCGACGGCCAATGGGCCCGCGCCAAGGGCTACGACACCTTCGCCCCCCTCGGACCGGTGATCGAGACCGAACTGGACTGGTCCAACCTGGAGATCCAGACCTTCGTCGACGGCGAGCCGCGCCGCCACGGCAACACCCGCGACATGCTGCACAAGATTCCCGAGATCATCGAATACGTTTCGGATGTCTGGACTCTTCTTCCCGGCGACGTGATCATGACCGGCACACCGGCGGGCCTCGGCGGGTTCCTCGACGGTCAGACCATCGATATCACGATCGAGGGAATCGGAACGCTCTCGAATCCCGCGAAGAACCGCGGGTGACAGTCCGCGTCGCCCACCGGTCGATCAGCGAAGCGCCTCGACCGTGTCGAGGCGCTGGCCCGGCCTGATGCGGCGCTATGGCTGGCTGCCGGGGCTTGCGCTTGCGGCCGTCGGCGCTGCTGCGGGATTCGGTGTGCATCTCGCGTTCCCGGGGCTACCGTGGCTCACGGCATCTCTCCTCCTCGGGGTCCTTGTCGGCTGCGTTCCTGCGTTGCGCCCGGCGCTCGACGGCGTGCTGCGGTTGGGGCTCAGTGTCGCAGCGAAACGACTCCTCCGGCTCGGCATCGTCGTGCTCGGACTCCAGTTGTGTCTCACGGACATCGCCGCGCTCGGCTGGGTCGCGATCCTGGCCATCGTCGCCCTCGTCGGGGTGAGTTTCGTGACCACCTGGCTCATCGGTCGGTTGTTCCGGCTCGAAGGTGATCAGGCGATACTTCTTGCCGCCGGGTTCTCCATCTGCGGTGTCTCGGCCGTCGGCGCCATGGCTGCGGCGCGCCGCGCAGACGACCGGGACACGGGCACACCGATCACCATGGTGACGCTGTACGGCACGCTGGCGATTGTGGTTCTCCCCGCTCTGTCGGGGCTTCTCGGGCTCACTTCCCGGCAGTTCGGTCACTGGGTCGGGGCGAGCGTGCACGATGTCGGCCAGGTGGTCGCAACAGCGCAGACGGCGGGTGCCACGGCCCTCGCCGTCGCCGTCGTCGTGAAACTCACCCGGGTGCTCATGCTCGCCCCCATGGTGGCCATCGCTTCGCTCCACACCCGTAGTCGCCGCCTCCCGGACGATCTGCCATCCGTCCGACCGCCCGTCGTCCCGCTGTTCATCGTCGGATTCATCGCGGCGGTGCTGCTTCGCTCATTCGTCCCCCTCCCCGATTCCGTCGTGTCTTTCGCGAATGTGCTCCAGTCGGCCCTTCTCGCGTTCGCCCTGTTCGGGATCGGGGCGTCGTTGCGGCTCGAACAGCTCGCCCGGTCCGGGCTGCGTGCGCTCGGGGCCGGACTGGCGTCGTGGGTGGCCATCCTCGCCCTCGGCCTCGCCGTGGTCTTCCTGGGGTAGGGCGGGGCCGCGCCGCCCCGCGCCGCCCTGCCCCGCGCCGCCCTGCCCCGCCCCGCCCTCCCCGCGCCTCCCCGCCCTGCCCGCGCCGCATTGTCGGCCATGCGGTCGAACGACGCGCCGCATGGCTGCCCGACCGCCGCTTGGTGTTCCCCAGGCGGTTCACCGAGGGCATACCGGTATACCGAGAGAGGCAGAGCGGGCGCAAAGTCGGGCTGCCCTGCCCGCTGAGGCACTGTCCGGCTGCGCAGCCACGCCATCCCGGACTTGTGCACGCGTATCGGGTTGCACCGATGCACTACCCTGCGAGACAAGCTAGCGGGTGAGGCATCACATCGAATATCGGCGCGCAACTCCGTGAGGGGTGGTCGAATACTGCATCCTCGGCCTGCTGGCGACCGAGCCCACCTACGGCCGGCAGCTCTCGGAGGCTATCGTCTCGCCGGGAATGATTGCGAGCATCGGTACGCTCAACCCGATCGTCAGCCGATTGCGCTCTCCGGGCCTCGTGAGCAGCTTCGATCGGCGATTGGCGATCGGATGCCGGACCGCCCCGCCGCTACCGCCGCGTCACCGCGTCCGGGCTCCACCGGCTCACGACCTTCCGTGAACAGTGGGAGTCGTTCGCCCGCACCGAATACGAGCTCTTCGGAGAGGACACCCCCGGACAGAAGTCGGCACCCCACAGGTAGTTCGCAGTTACCTCGCCGAACTCCCCCGCGAGTTGGCGGGCGTCCCTCGACCCGTTCGGCAGGGCACCCGGGCCGGCGTCGTGGAAGAGCGGGCGGTACCCACTGGATGCCGTTGCCGCGGCACCTCGCATCGCGAAGCCCTCGGCGACCCCGTGTCCATCGCCGACGATGCCCGCGCGGGCGGCCCGCGGGTACTTGGCCGCGAGGTCGGCGGACGCGCGGGCATCGGGCCCGAGGTGGTCGGGCGCGAGGGCACTGGTCGCGAGGTCGGGGGACGCGAGGGCATCGGGCCCGAGGTCGACGGCCCGGAATTCGATTGCTGGGGGCTCGTCAGCCGCGCCGCTCGCACCACGCCGCGCATCCCGGTCGCCGCGATCCTCTCCTCTCTCGTGATCGAGATCGTCTTCGGCCGCCGCGGGCAGTTTCGCGCATGGGCCCGATTTCGCGGCAGACTACCCGAGTTTCTGGGAACCGCGCGCCCGTTCGTCAGCTATGCGGCCGAACAACGGACCGCAGGGCTTACGTTCGACAGCGCGGGCGACGGGGTGCGGGTGCAGCGCGGGCGACGGGGTGCGGGTGCCGCGCGGGCGACGGGGTGCGGGTGCAGCGCGGGCGACGGGTGCGGGTGTTGCGCGGGCGACGGGGTGCGGGTGCCGCGCGGGCGACGGGTGCGGTCCAGCGCGGGCGACGGGGTGCGGGTGCAGCGCGGGCGACGGGTGCGGGTGCCCGGGGTTGGCCCGGGGCTCGCGACGCGGGCGGGATCGGGCAGGCCGAAATCCGCTCCCGGTAGGATTGACGGGCCATGTCACCCTCCTTCAGCACCGCCACCGGAGCGGACGTCCGCGTCCGTTTCTGCCCCTCGCCCACCGGAACACCGCACGTCGGACTCATCCGCACGGCCCTCTTCAACTGGGCTTACGCCCGGCACACCGGGGGCAAGCTCGTGTTCCGGATCGAAGACACGGATGCCGCCCGCGACAGCGAGGAGAGCTACCGTCAACTTCTCGACGCCCTCAGCTGGTTGAACATCGAGTGGGACGAGGGCGTCGGGGTCGGCGGACCGAACGAGCCCTACCGACAGTCCCAGCGCGGCGAGATCTACGCGGGCCTCATCGAGCGGCTTCGCGCGAGCGGCCACCTCTATGAGAGCTACGCCACGGCGGAGGAGATCCAGGCCCGCAACATCCGGAACGGGCGTGACCCGAAGCAGGGGTACGACAACTTCGAGCGCGACCTCGGTGAGGAGGCGAAGGCCGCCTATCGGGCGGAGGGGCGCTCACCCGCCCTGCGTCTGCGAGTGCCCGACACCGACCTCTCCTTCGATGATCTGGTGCGCGGTGCGATCACCTTCCCCGCCGGATCCTTCACCGACTTCGTGGTCGTACGCCCGAACGGCGCCCCGCTCTACACCTTCGTCAACCCGGTGGACGATGCCCTCATGGGAATCACGCACGTGCTGCGCGGCGAAGATCTGCTCTCCTCCACCCCGCGGCAGATCGCGCTCTACCATGCGCTGATCGAGATCGGAGCGGCCACCGCCATTCCGCGCTTCGGCCACCTGCCCTATGTGATGGGGGAGGGCAACAAGAAGCTTTCCAAGCGTGACCCCGAGTCGAACCTGTTCCATCATCGCGAGCGCGGGTTCATCCCCGAAGGTCTGCTCAACTATCTGAGCCTGCTCGGCTGGTCGCTCAGCCACGACCGAGACGTGTTCACGATGGCCGAGATGGTGACCGCCTTCGACATCGGAAACGTGAACCCCAACCCGGCCCGCTTCGACCTGAAAAAGGCCGAGTCGATCAACGGCGACCAGATCAGACGACTGGCACCGGATGATTTCGTGGCCCGCCTCGTTCCGTATCTCGCCGAACTCGTGGCCGACCCTCCCACGCCGACCGAGTGGGCGATCCTTCGCGAGGCGGCTCCGCTGGTGCAGGAGCGGATGCAGCTGCTCGGCGAGGCGCCGGCCCTCCTCGGTTTCTTCTTCACCGCGGATGACGCCATCCGGTACGACGCGGACGCCCTCCCCAGCGACGGCGCGGTCGAGATCCTCGCTGCCGCCGTCGGCGCCCTCCAGCAGGTGAACAACTGGTCGCACGACGAGATCGAGCGGGTGCTGCGCACCGAGCTCATCGAGGGCGGCGGTCTCAAGCCGCGTATCGCGTTCGGCCCGTTGCGCTCCGCCCTGTCGGGCAAGCGCATCAGCCCGCCGCTGTTCGAGTCGATGGAGCTTCTCGGCAAGGAGTCGACGCTCGCGCGCTTGGGAAGGCTCGCGGCTCGCCTCTGACCGCCGGTGGACTTGTCCTCCTGCCCCAACTACCCTGGCAGGATGACCGGCCTCGCGTTGCCCCGCACCGCACGGGACCGCCGTCGAAAAATCATCCTCGGGTGGGTTCCGAGCGTCGTGATCGTCGCCATCCTGATCGCGGGGGTGGTCGCTTCGATCGCTGTCGGCTCCAACACCCAGAAGGCCGAGACCGCGCCGGTCGCGGTCAGTGCGACGGGCGCCTCCCGATTCGACCAGGCCGGGCTCGCCTACATCGCCCGGACGCGGGTCCTGCGTTTCGACATCCAAGAACTGGCCTCCCCGTCGCGCCTCGGTCTCCCGGCGGATGCGGTCACGACGGTGGGGCCGTTCGAATCGCTTCCCCTCACACTCGAGTTCTCGGGCAAAGGAGCGAGCGTGGACACGGCCGTGACGTCGGTGCGAATCGTCACGGCCTCGGGTTCCGTCACCCGGATCAGCTCGACGGCCCAGACCATCGGCGGGTTCCGTGGGCTGTCCGTGGGGCTCGCCGCGGCATCCGGGTTCGGGGTCGACGAGTCCGCGATCTCGGCATTCCTCGATCTGGCGCGGTCTCGCAACCGCAGCGGGCAACCGTACTCGCGCACTCTCGGTCCCGGACTCGCGGTCGGCGTTCCCGTCTCCGTGCGGGTCGCCTGTGCGAGCGCGGGCTCGTGCACCATCGGCTACACCGCCTCGCTGGCGCCCCCGGGATCGTGACTCCTTCGCTTTAGCGCGGGCGATTACGAAGGTGCTCGCGGGTGAGCGCCGCCATCTCTTCGTCGGAGAGCGCGTCGAGCTCGTTCGCCTCCGAGCGGTCGACTCTCGACCAGCGCAGGAACATGAGGATGAGGATCGGCACGTCCGCGATCTCTGCGATGAACCACAGGAAATCCCCGGAGAGATGTTGGTCGTGGTAGGCCGACGGAAACCACGGCGGGAGGGCTCCTGCCGCCCGTCCGAGCCCGTCGAGAATGTGGTTGTTGAGCCGAAGCAGAATTCCCGGGATCGCGTCGACGACGAGTTCGACGAACACGAACAGAAACTCCACGGTGATGAAGAAACTGGTGCGCTGTGTCGTGTTCTCGACGATCGGCAGCACCATCAGCAGGCCAACCAGCGGAATCGCGACCGTGATCACTCCGCCGGCGACCGCGCTCTCGCGCAGGGTTCCGGCCAGGGGGGTGAGGAAGACCGAGAATGCGGAGAGGGCGAAAATGGGTGCGAGGATCGCGTTGCCGGCCAGTCGCACGGGCCACGACCGCAGCACGGCATCCATCCTGGCGTGCGATGCCCCGGTCAGCACGAGTCTCGCCAGCGCCACGGGGGAGCCGAGACTCAGCAGGCCGGGTACAGCGAAGAGCAGCAATGCGATGCGGGTCGTGAATGCCCATCGGAGGTCCGAGCTCCACACCCCGAGGAAGCCGAGGTTCACCACCGCGAACGAGCCGAGCCCGAGCGCGAAGAACCAGAAGGTGCGGATGCCCGCCCACGGCACGTTCCGGCGGCGCAACGCCAACACGCCCGCACCATACAGCCCGCCGGCGACCGCGAGGAAGAGCACCGAGACGGCGTCGAATCGCCAGGTGGTGAGGAAGATCGGGATGGATGGCGTGGTCGGCTCGATTCGTCGCGGGGGGAACAAGAGGATTCTTTCATGCCCCGCCGAACGCCCGCCCGCGCATTTGGGTGACCCCTCGCCCGTAGGTTAGAGTGACTAGTCGGCTCGGGTTCGCCTCGGGTGCGGTGGGGTATGGTGTAATTGGCAACACGGAAGATTCTGATTCTTTTGTTCTTGGTTCGAGTCCAGGTACCCCAGCTGTAGCCCCTGAGTTTCCGCGGAAACCAGGGGCATTTCTTGTTTCCAGACACTCTGTTCAACCCCCAAAGTGCCACTTTGGGTGCCAAAAACCCTCCAACGAAGCCGTTCCGGCGACACCGCCCACGGCTGGCCCGCACTGCTACGGGTCGCCACGGGTTCACCCGGGATGCCGCGTCGCACCTCTTTGCCATGATAGACGAAGACGTGCAGATCATGACCGGGCCGCAGGTCGCGGACCTCTTGCAGGTCCCGCCGCGCACACTCGAAGAATGGCGCCAGACGCACACCGGCCCGCCGTGGCGGCGAGTAGGGCGGCACGTCCGCTATTTGCGCCGCGAGGTGCTGCGGTGGTTCGATGCGCTAGACCCTCATGCCTAGGCGGCGGATGTCCGCGGGGGAGATGGGAAAGGTCCGATTCGTCGTGCTCGCGAACGGTCAGACCGAGGCGCACGCGCGGATGCGCGACGAAGTCGGAGAACTTCGCCGCCTCAAAGTCGTGCGCGGATCCGAGGAGGACGCGCTGCGCGCTCTGGAAGAGCAGGCCGACCAAGTCCGCTACGGCGGCACCGGACCGAGGTTGACCGCGTCGTCGACGATCGCGGAGGCGAGCGCGGTCTTCCTCGACGACAAGCGTCGCTCGCAGACGGTCGAATTCTCCAGCGTCGAGACATACGAGTTCAGTGTCAACAACGTCATTGTTCCCGCGTGCGGGAACTTGCTGCTCAGCGACCTGACGGTGCTGCGGTGCAATCGCATCCTGCAGACCATCCGAGATACCAAGTCGCTGTCGGCGGCCCGCAAGGCGCGCAGCATGCTCTCGCAGATCTGCGCGACTGGGATTGAGCACGGCGTACTCGCCTTCAACCCCGTCCGAGACGCCAAGGCGCTGCCGGTGCCGCCGAGAAAGGAATCGATTCTCACTGCTGGTCAACTGGTGGTCGTGCGCGACCTTGTGCGTTCCTGGCGCGCCGACAGGGCGGGACACGGTCCCCGCCCGAACGTGGCGCTGTTGGAGAACGTGATGTGGATCATGGTCGGGACGAGCGCGCGCATCGGCGAAGTGCTTGCCCTGCGTCGATGCGATGTCGACGTGACCACGAACCCGCCCACGGTGCTCATCGCCGGCACGATCACGCAGACGCGCGAGGAGGGGCTACGTCGCAAGCCATCTCCGAAACGGAGTCGGCAGAAGCGTCGCGTCGCCCTACCGAGCTTTTCGGCGGCGGCGATTCGCCATCAGCTTGCCGATGCCGGACGCGAAAGCGGTTCCTACCTCTTCGCGACCAAGACGGGCCGACCGCTGAGCGTTAGCAACTTCGAACGGCTGCTCAGAACGTTTGTTGCCGACAACGAAGTCGCGCTGAAAGGTGCCGTGATCGACGTGGACAAATTCACCACGCACATTTTTCGTCGAACGGCAGCGACGCTCGTCGAAAGCGTCGCGGGCATTTCCCTAGCTGGTCGTCTCCTCGGGCATGCGAGCGAGCAAGTTACGCGAGCGAGCTATGTTGTCACAGCTGAGCTGGTTGATCCGGTGACGGCACAGATCATGGACGACGCGTTGAAGGACTTGCTGTGACGTTAGACGACCGATGGACCGCCCGTCTGGCCCCGAGCTAACTCCGGTCCCGCAACCTTTGCGGGACCGGAAGTTTCCGCCAGCGACGGTCCTGCAGAATCTGCGGGACCGGGAGTTTTCGTCAGAAGACGGTCCTACAGAATCTGTAGGACCGTGCGGTATCACGATCGAATAAGAGCCGCCGGAGGTACGGAGTCAGCTCATCCGTCTCCTGCGGCGCGGAAATTGGCCACCCTTTGCGGTCACAGCGATGGGGCTGGCGGTCTGCGGTCCGGCTTGTTCCGATCAACCGGGAAGGGGCTGCTGACGTCACGCTTCGGCTGCTCGCGACGGTCCGTCGGGCGGCTCAGGAAAGCCCCATCCGACGTGTTGCCGGCCTGATAGTCGCGGAGTGCGGCGGCCCACGCGAGGATGCGTTGCTGTACTTCGTGGAACGCCCCTGGTGTCACGCCATATTCGGATGCCTCCGAGGGCAGGTAGTTTGCGACGCGGGAGAGTTGTGCGGCGAACATTCCTTCATCGAACCCGTCGTCGTGCTCGTGCCCGAGGGCGATGATGTCGGCGTCGGTGTAGCGACCGGAGGCACGGATCGCGTCGAGGTCGAGGAAGTCCCGCACCTCGCCGCGGGAGTAGAGAGCGGAAAGTTTGCCCGCCACGGCGTCGCGCTCGGACAGCACTGCCCCGACCGTGAGCGTCACGGGCGGATCGGCGCGCCAGTTGGTCGCGAAATCCACATCCAGCAGCAGTCCGTCGGGGTCGGTGGCGCGCAAGCGGGCGAACAACGGGACCGCCCGCAGCCACGTCACCGCGTAGCCTGCTTCACGCAATGCGTCTTCGGCGCGGGTGAGAGCGGCCCGGAACTCGTCGGCCGTGGTGGTCGGGCCACTAAACAGGTCGATGTCCTCGGTCGGGCGTTCGGTCAGTCCGTGCTCGCGGATAGCCCCCGATCCGGCTAGCGCAAAGCCAGCCTCGCCAACCGCGCCCAACAGGACCGTCGCGATACGTCGTTGAGCTTCCGCCTGGCCGGTCATCGTCGCCCTGCCTCCCCGACTATTCGGTCAGGATCGGGAAGCGTTCCTCCCAGAGCGCCTGGCAACGATCGGGCAGCACGAGGTCCGGCCACAGCTCCCGCAGTAGGCCGACGTTCAGCAGCTCCGCTTGCACGTCCGGAGTGCCCTCCCGCACGATCGCTCGATATGCCGCGCGCCGTTGACCAAGATCGTCCAAGTCGAATACGTGCCGCGGGCCCCAATGCACCGTGATCGGCAGTTCCAAGGGCCCCGACGCGGGACCCTTCAGGGCATCCAAGAACGCAGGGGTGTCGTAGGGCACGATGTCCTGGTACAGCACTCGCCCGTCCGTCATCACCCGCACCGCCTCCTGCGCTTGCCGTATATACGTTTATTCTACGAAGTGCGCTGGCGAGATACCTCTAGCCGGCTCGAATCTCCCGCACGTTCGAATGTTCGCTGTCTCATGCGGCGCTCGCATGTCGCAGCGTCACATCCCGATCCCGTGCTCGGTGAGGGGTGAGGAGGTGCCAGCGATCCTCCGCCCCTGCCGTCCCGACCCGCTCTGTGCTGTCCCGTTCCGACCTGGCCGAGGACGCGGCGTACGGGTGGGTGTGGTGGTCGGGGTGTCGGGTTGCCAGGCGATCGCCCCGTTGTGGGACCAGGCGGCGTTCACCGCCTCCCACACCCTGTCCAATGCTTCGGCGGCTCGTGTTAGTGCCTCGGCGGCGCGGATGGCTTCGAGGGCCCCTGCCGCCCGGTCGCCGGTGTCGCTGGCCGCGGATGGTTGGTTCGCCCGGTGCCACGTGGCGAGCTGCTCGAGCACCCGTTGCAGCCCCTCGACGGAGCGGGTGATTGAGCCCAGCACCGGGTAGGTGTCCTCCGCCGCGTCGAAATGACGGGTCGCGTACGC
>JANMBI010000254.1:0-7003 GCA_031360325.1 Frigoribacterium sp.
AGCACTCCAAACGTGAAACGACAACACCCCATGTGTTGTCACCTCACAGCAGAGCAGCACACCCGCTTCGAGCGCTACCATGTCCCCGGAATCGTGCTACCGCATCGCCGGAACAGCGCTACCCGATAGGGCGACGCGCCATTCCGGCATTCCATTCGCCATAGAAAATGCAGCCGACCGGTTGCGCGAGACAGCGCGCGTATTCCAGCATCCACATCGAATAGGTGCTCATCTGTCTAACCACTCCTCGTCGAGTCTTGTCGGTCAAAAATTCGGATCCTGTCGGTAATCGATTTCCCGGGCGAAGCAAATCTAGTTCGGTAATCGATTTCTGGAGCCTATATGGCGCGGAATCGACTGTCAAGCCACCCCGCTAGTGAGGCCTTAGTGCGCTTTGATAATCGATCTGCGAGAGCTTTCGCGAACGATCAATGTCGTTGAGAGAGTCACATGGCGATTCTCGAGCGGTGCCACACCTTTGACGCGCTCCATGAGCAGCTGGGCAGCCTGAACGCCCATGTCGTAGGCCGGCTGTGCGACAACAGACATTGGGGGGTCGATGAATGGTGCCCATGGCGCGTCGTCAAAGGTGATCACGCCAATGTCCCGGCCAATAACCAGCCCGCGTCGTTTCAACTCGTCGAGAACACCGAGCGTCATCTGGGCGTTGGCAACAAAAAGCGCATCGGGCGGATTTTGTGAATCCATGAGCGCAGCCGTTGCTGAAGCGCCGCCGTGTTGACGAAATGGGGCATGTACGAATATTTCATCCAGGTCACCGTGCCGTCGTATCGAGTCGAGAAAACCCTCGAGTCGCTCGAGGGCGGTCGTGGCTTCTGCTGGACCGGTTATGCAGGCGGGCCGGAGCCAGCCGGAGTCAAGCAATTGTGTCGTTGCCGCGGCAGCACCCTCGCGAGAATGAACCATCACCGAGTCGACAGCCTCATTGAGTGGCCGGTCAATCACGACGAGCGGGATGTTTGCCGCCGCCAATCGGGAGACATCGCTGCCCAGCATGTGCGGTGAGAGTATGACGCCAGCCACTTGTTCTTGTTCGGCAACCCGCAGATATCTTGATTCTTTCGATGAATCCTCGTCGGCATTGCACAGCAATACCGAATATCCGGATCGCTGCGCCACATCTTCAACGCCCCGCGTGACGGCTGTGAAGAAGGGATTACTGACATCGCTGATGATCAGCGCTATGAGGTCACTTGAGCGTCGACGCAAGCTTCGCGCTGCGCGGTTGGGCTGGTAACCCAACTTTTCTGCCGCGGCCCGCACTCGCTTGACAAGCTCTTCGCTTACTTGCGGGTGGTCGTTCAGAGCGCGGGAAACAGTGGCAACCGAGACATCAGCCTCGCGGGCAACGTCACTGATTGTCGACACGATTGACCACACCCTTCGTCAAAATAATATTTCCGTAGGGGCGAAGTTCGCCAGTAAGCACGACAGCTGAGGCGAGAGCGGCACGGTCATAAAAATCGCTGCGGGACAGATGCTCCACAGGAACGGACGCTGATTTTACGGTGGCTTCGCGTAATTCGGTATGGATCGGGAGCGTGCCATCAGCCGCGGCCATGAGGCCAATCGGGTCGACGACATCCACTGGAAAGACCGAAAGTACCGCCTTGAGCGCGTCCAGTACGGCTATGCCCGGCAGCGCCACTACCTGCGCGTTGAGACTGTGCGCCGGAAAATTCGCATCGGCAATGACAACGGTGTCGCCGTGCCCCATGAAATCGAGTAGCGCCAAAAAGTCACCGTTCAGCAACGGGTTTATACCAATAAGCATTTTGGACTCATCTCGAGAAGTTGTAAGAGCTGACTTCGCTTCCTCTGAACTTTAGTTTAAAAATCGATTACTGACCGAAATTTGCCGTTAACTTGACCAAGTAATCGTTTTCTGAAATGCTCGTGGTCTGTCAGAACAGAGGAGTTCACATGGCCAGCTACACGCTTCCCGTCGTAACGGATCCGGGCACTGTGCCCGCGAAGACCGCGTATCTGATCTCAAGCGGAGATCTCCGCGAGTCGGCGAATGTGGCAGGTTGGCCCACGCAGGTTGCGCTCGAATCAGCTGTTACAGCAGCATTCAATTCCTTCGGTTGGTCGATTGTTCGCGCGAATCAGGTCGCCGCGAGTACCGGTCACGGTTTTATCTCGAGCCAGCGGATGGGGCTCGACGTCTTTCAGAGCATCCCCACCGACGCTCCCCTCATCGTGGCCGAAGCGGTGTGGCAGTACAGTCACCATGTGCTTGCTGGGCTCCGCACCCACAAGGGCCCCATTCTCACGGTTGCGAACTTCGCTGGTGACTGGCCCGGGCTGGTCGGGCTTCTTGGCCTGAATGCCGGATTGACCAAGATGGGTCGCGACTACTCCACGATTTGGAGCGTCGACTTCACCGACGACTGGTTTCTCACCGGGCTTCGATCGTGGATCGACACTGGCACGATCATCCACGACGACTCGCACGTAAAGTCACTTCCGGCACTTCCGGCGAGCGCCGAAAAAAGGCTTGGTGAGGCTATCGCCCACAAGCTCCTCACCGACAAGGCGATAATCGGGGTGTTCGACGAAGGCTGCATGGGCATGTACAACGCAATAATCGATGACGAGCTACTCAACTCGCTCGGTATCTATAAGGAGCGCCTGTCGCAGAGTGCGCTCTATGCCGAGATGCTCACCATCCCCGATCACGAGGCAGAAGCTGTACGTGGCTGGCTCGATGCCAAAGGTATGACATTCAAGACCGGCACCAACCACGCAACTGAGCTCACGGACGAGCAATTGCGTGAGCAGTTCAAAATGTATATCGCAGCACTCCGAATCAGCGACGACTTTGGGCTGGATGCTGTGGGCATCCAATACCAACAGGGCCTCAAAGATTTGACCGCAGCATCTGACCTTGCTGAAGGGCTGCTCAACAACGTCGACCGGCCGCCGGTGACCAGTCGTGATGGCGCACGGGTGCTATGGCAAGGCGAGGCTTTCCCGAACTTTAACGAGGCCGATGAGGGTGTCGCGGTCGACGCTCTAATCACCAATCGCGTGTGGACTGCTATGAATATCGACCCGGCGACGACTTTGCATGATGTGCGCTGGGGTGAAGATTTCAACGGAGCATTCGTTTGGGTATATGAGATCTCCGGTTCTGTGCCGCCGTCGCATTTCGAGGATGGTTACGCCGGCGCAACCAGTTGGCGCCAGTCCCCCGTCTTTTTCCCGGCGGGTGGCGGCACAATCAAGGGTGTCTCGAAGGCCGGCGAAATCGTCTGGTCCCGCGTTTATGTGATGCCAGATGGGCTCCACGTCGACCTCGGCCGCGCCTCAGCGGTGACTCTGCCGGCAGAAGAAACGGAACGTCGCTGGCAGGCCACCAACCCCGAATGGCCCATCATGCATGTCGTTCTACACAACGTGTCTCGCGACCAGTTCATGGCCCGCCACAAAGCGAACCATGCCCAGGTTGCGTATGCACCGGACGCAGTCACCGCCGACAGAGCGCTGCTTGCCAAAGCCGTGGTTTTCGAAACCCTCGGAGTGCAGGTCCATCTCTGCGGCGACGTTAACCTGAACCCTGCAGATTGACCAGCGTGCAGACTGTTTTGGGCGTCGACATCGGCACCTCGAGCAGCAAAGGAATTTTGGTCACCCTCGACGGAACTGTTGTGGGCTCCGCTACGCGGAATCATGAAGTGTCGAGGCCCGGTCGCGGACAGGTTGAGATGGATGCTGACCTCTGGTGGCACGAGTTCGCCGACATAGCAAAGGAACTCCTCACCGCCTGGCCGTCTACTGTCGTTTCGGTCGGAGTCAGCGGAATGGGGCCGTGCGTCGTGCTTGCCGATGAGGCAGGCACGGCTCTTCGCCCGGCCATCCTGTATGGCGTTGACACCCGAGCCACTGAGCAGATAGCACTACTGACACACCAGCTTGGCAATCAGGCAATAGTCGATCGCTGCGGTTCGGCGCTCTCCTCCCAGGCCGTCGGCCCCAAGCTTCTCTGGCTCACCGAGAACGAACCTGCGGTAATGCTTGCGACCAAATATCTCTTCATGCCAAGCTCATGGCTCGGCTTCAAATTGACCGGCTCCTACATCCTCGATCATCATTCGGCGAGCCAATGCACGCCGATGTATGACACGGAGTCAGTCGACTGGTATCAACCGTGGGTCGATGTGGTCGCTCCCGGCCTGAACCTCCCGCGCTTGGTTTGGCCGGGGGACATCATCGGCACGGTGACCGAGGTCGCTTCGCTACTGACCCTCATCCCCGCGGGAACCCCTGTGATCGCCGGCACGATCGATGCCTGGGCTGAAGCCATCAGCGTGGGCGCCCAATCGACCGGCGACCTGATGCTCATGTACGGCACAACCATGTTTCTTATCAATACCGTCGGCGAGCGTCAAACCTCGACCGTGCTTTGGGGCACCATGGGTGCCTATCCCGATACGTACAGCCTCGCGGGGGGCATGGCTACGTCGGGCGCGATCACCGGCTGGCTGCGCGAGTTGCTCGGGTCTGCCAGCTACCTCGAGCTGCTTCTCGAAGCGGAGCGAACCCCGGCCGGCAGTCATGGCGTCATTGTGCTTCCGTACTTCGCGGGAGAACGCACGCCTATAGCCGATCCGGATGCTCGTGGTGTTATTGCCGGGCTTAACTTGGCGCACACTCGGGGAGACCTTTACCGTGCCGTGCTGGAAGCCACCGCCTTCGGTGTGCGCCACAACATCGACGCCTTGAGGCACGGGGGCGGCGACATACGACGAATTGTGGCCGTGGGCGGAGGAACGCAGGGAGGGCTTTGGACTCAAATAGTGAGTGACATCACGGGCGAAGAGCAGCAGATCCCGTCAGTGACGATTGGCGCAAGTTTCGGAGTTGCTTATTTGGCCGCCTGCGCCATTCAGAAAACGGAGATCGAGGTCTGGAACCCCATTAATTCGACGGTGAAACCGAGAAGAGAAGTCGAACTTCTGTATGCAGAGTTCTACGCGATCTATCTCGAGCTTTACGCTGCCACGTCAGATCTCATGCACCGGTTGAGCAAATTTTCTTAGCCAAGAGTCAGCGAACGTGATCAGCGCTGGGCATAATGATTCGGCCTGGGTTTAGTTCCTAGTTGCTTCACTGTCTGGCGGGTGCCGGCTGGGACGATTCTTGGTCAGCGCAATACTTTTCCTCGATCGGGTTGCGCATGTCGAGCTCGCCGCGGAGGCTGACACCTTCCACCGGGACAGCGGCCACGGCAACACCCTCGACGACCCGACTATCGGTGAGATTGCAGTAAATCACAAGAAATCTCCGGCCCAAGTCATGCTCCGCTGGCACATGCAGGAAGGCCGCTCCGTCATCCCCAAGTCGACGAAACCGGCACGCATCGCCGAGAACATCGACGTGTTCGACTTCGACCTGTCACCCGAGAAACGTTTCGCGATAGACGCCTCAGACACAGGACGCCGAGGCGGCCCCGAACCCGAAGCAATAACGCTCGAAGCCTTCGGCCGCTCGATTCCGGAGGACTGAAGTCGACGCTACCTCTGGAGAGCCGAACCAACGAAGCCGCACCCGGAGCCGCCCAATTGTCGCTGCCGACCTCTCATTTTCAAGGCAACCGATCCAGGACGAGCGTCACCGGTCAGGGCTTTTGTGAAGCTACTGAGCGATAGCGATCCGTCCCCGAAAGTCGCAGTTTGCATTTCGATGCGGGTGAATTGTGGGCAAATCATTACTTCGCATAGATTGCGGGAGCCGCATCTGGCAAATAATTGGCGTCTGACCAGCATTCTTACGGAGCCGCCTGTCAGAATCGAACTGACGACCTTCTCATTACGAGTGAGATGCTCTACCGACTGAGCTAAGGCGGCGTGCACGCGATCCGCCGCGAGCAACGCATGACAGCCTAGCCGATCAGGTGGCGTGCGCCGGTGCGAGGATGCGACCGAGTTCTGCGAAGGAATCCTTGAGCCGTTCACTCAGCACCACTCCGCCCTCGTTGTCCGCCCAGCACGACCAGGCGTGCTTCATCGCTCCGAATGCCACATGCGTGATGAGGCGGGAGCGGCTGAGCACCAGCTTCGGGTCGGAGGCGAGGTGCGGGTCATCCGCCACCAGCCGAAGGGCGATCACCTCGCGAAGCTGCTCCTCGAAGGCGCGCATCGCGGTCATCCGCATGGCAAATAGCTGCGGGTACTCCTTGAGGAGTCCACGGCGAAGAAGAAGCAGTTCGGTGTCGTGCGATTCCCCCTCGGTCGCATCCGCGAGCAGGGTACCGAGGCCGTCGAACACCGAGCCGGCCGAGTAGTGAACATACGCGTCGATCGCTTCGGCGGGCGGGAGTTCGGGAGCGTCACCGACGAGTGCGGACTCCTTCGAGGTGAAGTAGTTGAAGAAGGTGCGGGGGGAGATGTCGGCGATGCGGCTGATCTCGTCGACCGTCACCCTTTCCAGGCCCTTCTCGGCGACGAGCCCCAGCGCGGCGAACTCGATGGCGCGGCGGGTAGCGAGACGCTTGCGCTCGCGAAGCCCCGCTTGGGCATGATCAACAGCCATGATTGCATTCTTGCACTGTCTGCAAACTTGCACAAGCCGGAACCAATCCGGCCACGACCCTCTCGCCGGGCGGACCGCTAGTCAGCAGAGCGGATCCGTCTTCGGCACGGTGCCGCCGACGAAGAACGAGTCGACGGCGTTGTTCACGCACGCATTGGACTTGTTGTACGCCGTATGGCCCTGGCCACGGTAGGTGATGAGATGGCCATTTTGCAGTTCCTTAGCGAGCGCCTTGGCCCACACGTAGGGGGTGGCCGGATCATTGGTTGTTCCGACCACCAGGATCGGCGCCGAGCCGGCCGCGGCGATCGGACCGCGCGTTCGAGTGGGCTGGAACGGCCAGGTCGCGCACGAGGTGTCGTAGGAGAGCTGGGGGCCGAGGGTGGGGGCGAGGGCGGTGAGCTTCGCAGCATCCGCGATCAGGCTCGCATCGGTCGTGGATGCC
>JANMBI010000029.1:0-16705 GCA_031360325.1 Frigoribacterium sp.
CCCGCGAGTCTCGGTTCACCCGCCTGAAGTCGGGCGACGACGGTGACCGGGCCGGATCTCGG
Source organism: Frigoribacterium sp. (assembly GCA_031360325.1). Lineage (GTDB taxonomy): Bacteria > Actinomycetota > Actinomycetes > Actinomycetales > Microbacteriaceae > Lacisediminihabitans. The sequence goes on from JANMBI010000029.1 coordinate 63, forward strand.
CGACGGGACGGTGTCCGGCCGGTCCTGCTTGTTTCCGATCGGCAGATAGCCGCGGTCAATCACGAAGACCGTCCCATCGGGGAGAACAATCGGGTCGAGCACCTCGAACCCCGGCTGTCCGTTGAGGGGGCGATTGCGCACCAGCAGTTCAGAACCCGTCAGGTAGGTGCCGGTGACCGTCACCTGCTTCCACCTCTGGGCGGGAGAGTACGACGTCAGGGAAGGCAGGGCGGAGCCGAGGGGGACCGCGGTGGCATGAAAGTTGCGGGAGACGAGTTCGTTTGCCGATCGTGTTTCGTCGAGGCGGGCGATCTGCCACTGCGAGAGGCCGACGCACACCGCCGAGAAGACGACCGCGAGGGCAAGATAGCCGAACCACCGACGCGTGAGAGCGAAACGCCAGCGGTTCACGAGGACGTCTCCCTCGACCCGGCGCCACTCGGCAGCCGGTCGAGCACGTCGCCGAGCGCGGTGACCACCACCGGGAAGTCCCGAGCGGTGAGGTAGTCGCGCAGGTAGTCGCGGTGATCGTCGCAGGCCAACCAGACCTTCACGCGTTCCGGTCCGTGAAGCCGGGGATTGCGCCAGTTCACGTTCCACGAGGCCGCCACTCGGCAGCCGGCCCGCGAGCAGGTGGGTTTCTCGAACTCGTCGTCGAAACCGATCACTGCGGTTCTGGCTCCCGACTTTCGGATGCGCGCCGGATGATCCCTCCGGGGCGCAACACTTCCGCAGCGGGTCGAGCACTGCTCGCATTGGCCAAGACGACGGCGATGTAGGGCAGCACGATAGCCCCGATCGCGGGAAGCAAACGCCACCATCCCGGCACGACGAGGCACAGGACGATGCACACCGTGCGGATGCTCATGGCGACGGTGTACTGGATCATGCGACTGCGCCGGTCGTCCTGCGGAGACCGGGGGAGGGAGGTGATCGACTGCTGCTGCTTTGCCATGGGTTCACCTAAGCGTACGTCTAAGATTGGGTGAGTTTGCTGGCGCCGGCATTCGTTCTCAGGCCGCGACAGCGCAGCGAGAGCGAAGGTGGGACAACGATGAGCGGACCCGAACCAACGCCGAGAACGGTTCTGGTGACCGGCGGGAACCGCGGCATCGGGTATGCCATCGCCGCAGAGTTCACGCGGCTCGGTCATCGAGTCGCGGTGACGGCGCGATCGGGGGAGGGGCCGGAGGGAACCCTCACGGTGCGAGCCGACGTGACCGACGCGGCATCGGTGGATGCCGCGTTCCTTCAGGTGGAGGGCGCACTCGGCCCGGTCGAGGTGTTGGTCGCAAACGCGGGAATCACGAAGGACACCCTCCTTCTGAGGATGACCGAAGACGATTTCACCTCGGTGATCGACACCAATCTCTCCGGAGCCTTTCGGGTCGTCAAGCGCGCCTCCAAGGGCATGCTCAAGGGTCGTTACGGACGCATCGTGCTGGTTTCGAGCGTGGTCGGACTGCTCGGCTCCGCCGGGCAGGTCAACTATTCGGCCTCGAAGAGCGGACTGATCGGACTCGCTCGCTCGGTCACGCGAGAACTCGGGTCCCGCGGAATCACGGCGAACGTCGTGGCGCCCGGCTTCATCGAGACCGACATGACCGCCCAGCTTGCCGAAGCACAGCAGGATTCCTATCGGAAGGCCATCCCGGCCGGACGCTTTGCCACTCCCCAGGAGGTCGCCCGCGTGGTGGCATGGATCGCCGGCGATGACGCGGGCTATATCTCCGGTGCGGTGATCCCGGTGGATGGCGGGCTCGGCATGGGCCACTGAGCCACCGGGTCGCCTGTCTCTCTACCCGCGCAAGCCGAGAAGGGGCAGAAGTTGGCTCAGGTCCCGTCGGTCCATGAGGACGTCGGCCTCGTCCCGGACCGGTGCCTTTGCGTCGAATCCCACGGCCAGACCGGTGATCGCCATCATCGGAAGGTCATTCGCTCCGTCTCCGACCGCAACAGTGTGCGCGAGGGACACCCCGAAGTCGGCGGCCCACTCGGTGAGGGTGTCCGCCTTGGCCGCGGCGTCGATGATGGGTCCCACCAGGCCACCGGTAAGAAATCCATCCGCCACCTGGAGTCGATTGGCCCGCCAATAGTCGAGTCCGAGCAGGTGTGCCAGGGGATCAATGATCTCGTGGAATCCTCCCGACACCACACCCACTCGACCGCCCGCGGCCCGAACCGCGGTGATCAGCGCGGGTACCCCGTGAGTGATTCGCACCAGCCCCCCCACGTCGGCGAAGACGGAATCGGGAAGTCCGGCCAGCGTGGAGACCCGTGCGCGCAGGCTCTCCTCGAAGTCCACCTCCCCGTTCATCGCCCGGGCGGTGATCTCGGCGACGGCGACGCGGCTGCCGGCGGCATCCGCCAGGAGCTCGATGACCTCGTTCTCGATCAGGGTGGAGTCGACGTCGAGCACGACGAGAAAGCGGGGCATCGGCTGCGACCATTCGGTGGGGAGACGGGACTCGTCGAACTCGACGACGTCAGCTGACAGTGACGCCCTTGCCGACAACCGTGATTCCTGAATCGGTGACCGTGAATCCGCGGGTCCGGTCTGCGTCGGCGTCTACCCCGACGGTCGCGCCGGCGTTGACCACGACTTCCTTGTCCAGGATAGCGCGGCGGACGATGGCATCCGGCCCGATTCGCACCCGGTCGAAGACGATCGAGTCGATGACCTGGGCACCCGACTCGATTATCGCCCACGGACCGAGCACGCTGCGCTCGATGTGGGCTCCGGAGAGAAGCGATCCGAGCGAGACGATGGAGTCGATCGTCGTGCCGAGGTTGCCTTTGGAGTCGCGTACGAACTTGGCCGGGGGCGAGTTGAGCTGTTGGCTGAAGATCGGCCATTCGCTGTTGTACAGGTTGAAGATCGGCAGTGCCGAAATGAGATCCTGGTGGGCGTCGAAGAATGACTCGATCGTGCCGACATCCCTCCAGTAGTACCGGTCACGATCGGTCGCCCCGGGCACGCTATTGCGATTGAGGTCGTAGACCGCAGCGTCTCCGCGCGAGACGAAGTCGGGCACGATGTCACCTCCCATGTCGTGATTGGAGGTTGTCAGCTCGCCGTCCCGCAAGACCGCGTCGATGAGGATGTCGGCGTCGAACACGTAGTTGCCCATCGAGGCGAGCACTTCGGACGGCGAGTCAGTGAGACCGACGGCATTCTTGGGCTTCTCGAGGAATTGGGCGATTCTGGTCGGGTCGTCGGGGTCGAGTTCGATCACGCCGAACTGGTCGGCGAGGGAAATCGGTTGCCGAATCGCCGCGACCGTCACCCCTGCCCCCGAGGCGATGTGTGCGTCGATCATCTGACTGAAGTCCATGCGATAGACGTGGTCCGCCCCGACCACAACCACGATGTCCGGCTTTTCGTCTCGAAGAAGGTTAAGGCTCTGCAGGATCGCGTCGGCCGACCCCGCGAACCATCGCTTTCCGAGCCTCTGTTGGGCCGGCACGGAGGCGACGTACGAGGCCGTGATGCCATCGAGGCGCCAGGTCTGGGAGACGTGGCGGTCGAGGCTGTGGGACTTGTACTGGGTGAGGACGACGATTTGACGAAGACCCGAATTGATGAGGTTCGACAGGGCAAAGTCGATGAGACGGTAGTTGCCCCCGAACGGCACAGCGGGCTTCGCTCGATCCGCCGTGAGCGGCATGAGTCGCTTGCCTTCGCCGCCGGCGAGGACGATGCCAAAGATCTTCTTCGATGCCATGACCTAACAGTAGAGGAATGATCGCGGTGCGTCAGTGTGCGAACCGCGCTAGCGTTTGACCTGTGAGAGTCGATGTCATCACCAGGGAGTATCCGCCGGAGATCTACGGGGGCGCCGGAGTTCACGTGACCGAACTCGTGAGGGCGCTGCGTCGGGATATCGACGTCGTGGTGCGCGCGTTCGGAGCGCCGCGGGCCGAATCCGGTGTGTTCTCCTACCGGACGCCTCCCGGACTCGCAACGGCGAATCCCGCGCTCGCTACCCTCGGGACCGACCTCGAAATCGCCAAGGACGTCGCCGGCGCAGACCTGGTGCACTCGCACACCTGGTACGCGAACGGTGCGGGACACATCGCGCAACTGCTGCACGGAATCCCTCATGTGGTGACCGCGCACAGCCTCGAACCGCTCCGCCCGTGGAAGGCCGAACAGCTCGGTGGCGGATATCGCGTGTCGAGTTGGATCGAGCGCGATGCTTTCGCCGCGGCGGACGCGATCATCGCGGTGAGTCACGGGATGCGCCGCGACATCCTGCGGTCCTACCCGCTTCTCGATCAATCGAGGGTCTCGGTGGTGCACAACGGCATCGACCTCGAGTCCTGGCATCCGGTGGAGGACGACTCCCGGGTTCGTTCCCTCGGGATCGATCCCGGTTCCCCGTCTGTGGTCTTCGTCGGTCGGATCACCCGGCAGAAGGGACTTCCCTATTTGCTGCGCGCTGCCGCTCTTCTGCCGCCAGAAGTGCAACTCGTCCTCTGCGCGGGCGCCCCGGACACGGCGGAGATCAGGGAAGAGGTGCGCGCGGGAGTCGCGGAGCTTCAGCGCACCCGCACCGGTGTGGTCTGGATCGAGGAGATGCTCAGTCGGCACGACCTCTCTGCGGTTCTGACGTCGGCGACGACCTTCGTCTGTCCCTCGATCTACGAGCCGCTCGGCATCGTGAACCTCGAAGCGATGGCCTGCGGAGCGCCGGTGGTTGGCACCGCCACCGGAGGGATCCCGGAGGTGATCGACGATGGGGTCACCGGCCGACTCGTGCCGATAGCGCAGGCCGATGACGGCACGGGAACGCCTGTGGATCCGGAGCAGTTTGTCGCCGATCTGGCGGCTGCTCTGATCGCCGTGGTGGGCGATCCGGAGAACGCGAAGCGGATGGGTGTGGCCGGACGCGCTCGCGCCGAGCGGGACTTCGGCTGGGATCGCATCTCGAAACGTACGCAGGAAATCTACCGCGGGTTGCTCTCGAGCACACCGATGGGTGGGGCGACCGACTGACCGGGCCGGAATAGGCGGACCGGCCGGAAAGGTAGGGTTGACGCATGGCCAGCGTTCTCCAGCTTTCCGACGTCTCAGTCGTCCGAGAAGGCAACCACATCCTCGATTCCGTCACGTGGACCGTCGAGGACGACGAGCGCTGGGTCATTCTCGGCTCCAACGGGGCAGGAAAGACCACCTTGCTTCAGCTGTCGTCGGCCATGATCCATCCCTCGGCCGGCACCGTGCAGATTCTCGATGTCACTCTCGGTCGCACCGACGTGTTCGACCTCCGCCCTCGGATCGGGTTCGCTTCCACCGCCATGGCCCGCCGCATACCCGCAACGGAGCGGGTGCTGGATGTCGTGCTCACTGCCGCCTATGCGGTCGCCGGTCGCTGGAATGAGGCCTACGAAGACATCGATGTGCGTCGCGCGCAACGGGTTCTCGCCGAGTGGAAGCTCGACCACCTCGAAGACCGTCATTTCGGTCGGCTGAGCGACGGCGAACAGAAGCGCGTTCAGATCGCCCGCTCGGTGATGACGGACCCCGAACTCCTGCTCCTCGACGAACCTGCTGCGAGTCTCGACCTCGGAGCGCGCGAGGAACTGTTGCAACGGCTCGGCGGATATGCCCGGGCCGAGCACGCCCCGGCCATCATCATGGTGACACACCACGTGGAGGAGATTCCCCTCGGGTTCGGCCATGCGCTGCTTCTTGCCGAGGGCCGGGTCTCTGCGGCGGGACCGATCGGCGAGGTGATCACCTCCGAGAATCTGAGTGCCGCGTTCGGGCTCGAGCTGCAGGTCGAGGAGCACGACGGACGATTCACGGCTCGGTCCGCGTAGTCGCACCGGCGCGCACCACTTCTGGTAATGTAATTCCTTGGCCCACGCGCCAACCCTTTCCCTCTCCCTTAACAACCCCAAGGAACTCACGATGAAGACTGACATTCACCCGGACTACAGCGCGGTCGTCTTCCGCGATCTCGCGAGTGGCGAGACTTTCCTCACCCGTTCGACCGTCAAGAGCGACAAGACGATCGAGCTGGACGGAGTGACCTACCCGGTTATCGATGTGGAGATCTCCTCGGCGTCGCATCCGTTCTACACCGGCAAGCAGCGCATCCTCGACAGCGCGGGCCGCGTCGAGAAGTTCAACTCCCGCTACAAGGGCTTCGGCGCCTAGGCCGGCCGCTCGGTTCGGCTCTGCGGACCCGCACAACGCGAGAAAGTAAGAGGGACGATCGGCCTCGGCCGGCCGTCCCTCTTTCGCGCAAGTGGGCCAACGGAGGGGGCCGACTGCTCCGGCCGGGTCGACCCGACGCCGACCTCAGCGTTCCGGCCAGGCTCCCTCGGCGATGAAATCGGGGTCCTTCGTGCGGCGCATGTACTCCTGGAAACTCGCCGCGCTCTCCGCCGCCCAGGTGACCTGGTTGGCATGAACCACGGCCACGTCCTGCCCGAGAATGTCGGAGTACCTGCGTGCGATCGCCTGCGCGACTCGGCCGGCGGCGATGGCATCCGCTTCCGCGTCGTGGGCATCCATGAGTGTGACGCCATAGAATTCCGCGGCGGCCTCGAGAGTGCGTTTGCCCTTGCGATAGCGGTCCATCGCCCGATCGATCACCAGCGGATCGACGACCGGGAGGGGATCCTGCAGCGGCTCGATCCCGTAGCGACGGCACTCCCGGTTGAGGAGAGTGAGGTCGTAGGCGGCGTTGTAGATCACCAACGGAACACCCTGCGTGAGCAGCGCCCGGAGGACGGCCACGATTTCGGCGATGACCTCCGCGGCGGGGCGACCCTCGGCTTCCGCCATCTCCGTCGTGATCCCATGCACCGCGCTTGCCGCGGCGGGAATCTCAACCCCCGGGTCCGCAAGCCAGGAGACCCCCTTCGGCATGCCATCCGCGTCGATGGCACCGACGTATGCGGAGACGATCCGAGCCGTCTCGACGTCGATTCCCGTGGTCTCGAGATCGAACACCCCGAGTCGGTCGTACCAAAAGCCGGTCACCCTACCCCCCTACGGCCGGCCGGCGGTCGTGCTCGGCGTGCCGACGTGCAGCCAGTAGAAGTTCTGGGTTCCCAGCGTGAGCGTGATGGCCCCATCCTCGGCCACGGTGGGAAACTCGCCCCCACCGAACAGATCGTAGAGCGTGGATCCGGCGAACTGCGGGGCCGTGATGGTGACGGCAACCGGATTGTGCGCGAAGCTGAAGACACAGAGTACGTCCTCGGCCGAGTCGCCGAACTGGGTACCGGATCCCGAGTAGGACCGCACAAAGGCCAGCACGGATTCGTGGTTGGTCTCGAGCACGGTGAGGGAGCCGAGCCCGAAGGTCGGATGCGCCTTTCTCACGTGGATGACATTGCGCACCCAGTGAAGAAGCGATCGGGATTGGGCGAGCTGAGACTCCACATTGATGAGGTTGTAGTTGTAGACGAGCGACTGCACCACCGGCAGGTAGAGCTTTCCCGGATCGGCGGAGGAGAAGCCGGCGTTGCGGTCGGGCGTCCACTGCATCGGGGTGCGTGAGGAATCGCGATCGGGAAGCCAGATGTTGTCGCCCATGCCAATCTCGTCGCCGTAGTAGAGGAAAGGGCTTCCCGGCAGGCTGAACAGGAGGGCATGGGCGAGCTCGAGTTCGGCTCGCGAGTTGTCGAGCAGAGGGGCGAGGCGGCGACGGATTCCGATGTTGGAGCGCATCCGAGGGTCGTAGGCGTACCAGCCGTACATGGCCTGACGATATTCCTCCGACACCATCTCCAGGGTGAGTTCGTCGTGATTGCGAAGGAAGACTCCCCAACCGGCACCCACCGGAATATCGGTCGTCTCCGACAGGATTCGCGTGAGCTCCGCGGCGTTCTGCGACCGCAGCGAATAGAAGATCCGGGGCATCACGGGGAAGTCGAAGGCCATGTGGCACTCCGGCTCCTCCTCGGTTCCGAAGAAAGCCGCAACCTCCCGCGGCCACTGGTTCGCTTCAGCAACCATGATGCGACCGGGAAATTCGTCGTCGAACATCGCCCGCACCCTCTTGATGTACTCGTGGGTGGGGGCTTCGCCCTCTCCGTTACCCTCCTCGGACTCGAAGAGGTAGGGGATCGCATCCAGACGGATGCCGTCGACTCCCAGGTCGAGCCAGAATCGCATCACATCCATGACACCGGCCTGCACGGCGGGATTCTCGAAATTGAGGTCGGGTTGGTGGGAGAAGAAACGATGGAAGAAGAACTGGCGGCGCACCGGGTCGAAGGTCCAGTTGGAGTCTTCCGTGTCCACGAAGATCACTCGGATGTTCGGGTACATCTGGTCCGTGTCGCTCCAGACGTAGTAGTCGCCGTAGGGTCCGTCCGGATCCGACCGAGACTGCTGAAACCACTCGTGCTGGTCGGAGGTGTGATTGAGCGGGTAGTCGATGATGATGCGCATGTTCCGCTCATGCGCCTTCGTCACGAGATCCTTGAACTCGTCGAGGGTACCGAATTCCGGGAGGATGGCACGGAAGTCGGAGACATCGTATCCACCGTCCCGCAGAGGGGACTGGTAGAAGGGGGGAAGCCAGAGGGCATCGATACCGAGCCACTGAAGATAGTCGAGCTTTGAGAGCAGGCCCTGGAGATCACCCGATCCGTCGCCGTTGCTGTCGACGAACGAACGGACCATCACTTCGTAGAACACCGAACGCCGATACCACTGCGGATCGAGAGTCAGTCCGGGCAGTTGGATGGGTGCGGTGAAGCTCACTGTGCTCCTTCCGAGAGCGGGGTGGAGAGTGGGGCGGGACTACCCGACGACGACGATCGTCGACAACGGCAATTCTACGGGCGCGTGTGAAACGCCCACGTAACTTCGTGTCCGTAGAATCGAGCCAATGTCTGTTCATTCGCCCTACGCCGCACTGCTCGATCGAATGCCCGTCGAGAGGCACGAGGTTGTGATCCTCGGAAGTACCACGCGCTATTGGGTATACGGACCGGTCGACGCACCACTCACGATCGTGGTCGCCCACGGCTACCGCGGAGAGCACCACGGGCTCGAACCGGTGATCGCACAGCTCCCCGGAATCCGGTGGATCGCGCCCGACATGCCCGGCTTCGGCGAGTCAACACCGCTGACCGACGTGCCGCATTCCATCGCTGGATTCGCCGCCTGGCTCGCCGACTTCATCGAAGAGCTCGGTCTCACCGGAACCGCGGTGACCCTCGGACACTCCTTCGGCACGATCATTTCCGCCAAGGCGGTGTCCTCGGGGTTGAAGACTCCGGCTCTCATCCTGGTGAATCCGATTTCGACCTCCGGCCTCGAGGGCCCAAGCAAGCTCGCCACCCTCCTGACCGTCGCGTTCTACCGCCTGGCCGGCCGACTCCCGGAGCGGATCGGCGACTTTCTCCTCAAGCGATGGCTCGTGGTGCAATTCATGAGTTCCACCCTGGCCAAGACGAAGGATCGGGAACTGCGACGCTGGATCCACGACCAGCATCACACCTACTTCAACAACTTCGCCAGCCGTGACTTCGTGGTCGAGGCCTTCGAGGCCTCCGTTGGCTCCGACGTGAGCACATATGCCGCCGGAATCGCGGTGCCAACCCTCTTGGTCGCCGCCGAGCTCGACGACATCACGCCGGTGAAGGCTCATCGCGATCTCGTGGCGACGATGACCGACGCCCGACTCGAATTGCTACTGGGTGTCGGCCATCTCATCCACTACGAGGTTCCCGAACGCGCCGCGGTGGCCATTCATGCGTTCCTGGTTGACCAGGGCCTCTTCGGAGTGCTGCCGCCGGAGGCCGGCACGATCGAGTCCGGAACGCAATGAGGGTGATCTTCGACTGCCGTTATACACGTTTCGTGCGTCACGATGGCATCAGCCGGTACACGGCCGGGTTGGTCGAGGCCTTCTCGCGCCTTCACCCGGTGACCATGCTGATCAGCGACGAGCGTCAGCTTGCCATGCTGCCCGACCTCCCCTGGGTGATGGGTCGTCCGGGCACGAGCCCTCTCGAACCGTTCATCGGCATGCTCTCGATCAACAAGTGGAAGCCGGATTTGGTGTTCAGCCCGATGCAGACGATGGGGGCCACCGGCCGGCGCTACAAATTGGTGCTCACCGTGCACGACATGGTGTTCTACCGAATCACCCAGATCCCCGCCGGCTACAGCTGGTATGTCCGAGCGATTTGGCGCGCGTTCTATCTGACCTACTGGCCGCAGCGCGCCGTGCTCAGCCGAGCAGACGCCGTGGTCACCGGCTCCTACAACTGCGAGCGCGAGATGATCGAAGCCCGGCTGACGCGGCGACCGCCGACGGTCATTCGACCGGGGGTGATCGACTCCGGTCTGCCGCAGCGTGACCGCCCGGAGACGAAAACCCTCGTCTACATGGGCACCTTTCAGCCGAACAAGAATGTCGAGACGCTCGCGCGGGCGATGCACCAACTCCCCGGGTACACGCTGCGTTTGCTCTCGCGCATCAGCACGGGGGATCGGGAACGCATCGCGGCACTGGCTCCGGCCGGATCGATCCGGTTCGACCACGGGGTGACCGATGAGCAGTACCGCGACGCCCTCGCCGACGCGACCGCCATGGTGACCGCCTGTTGGGACGAGGGATTCGGCATCCCGCTCATCGAGGGAGAGGCCGCCGGGGTGCCCCTCGTGCTCAGCGACATTCCGCTGTTCCACGAGGTCGGAGGGGACGCTGCCGTGTACTTCGACCACACCGATCCCTCCGCGTTCGCCGCTGCCGTCACCTCGATCGAATCGCCAGAGGAATGGCGCCGTCGCAGCGTGCTGTCGCGCGAACGCTGCGCCGACTTCAGCTGGGACGAGTCGGCCCGACGGCTTCTCGCGCTCCTGACCGAACTGGTGCCGCATCGGGAGCCCGCGGCGCTCTAAGCGCCCGCCTCACGCCGCTCGACCGCGTTCTGATAGTCGAGGTCGCCGCAGTCGTCGGTCACCGATTCCCCGTCGATCGGATCGTCGAATAGCACGAGTTCGAGTTCCCCGTCGCTGTGGCGAAAGCTGTGGATCGACCCGTTCGTGATCGGGATCCCGCGATGGAAAGGAGCTGGCGGGGCCACGTGATTCAGGACGCTGCGAATCACCCCACCGTGGGTGGTGACGATCAGTCTCGCGTCTCGGGATCGGCTACCCGCCGGCCGGTCGGGCTCGGGTCGTGCATCCTCGTTCTGCCCACCGGTTCGCCGGGCTCCCTGCTGCCACTCGTGCCGCTCGTACCGCTCCGCGAGCGAGACGAGGGCGGGAATCACTCTGGCCGCGACATCCTCCCGGCTCTCGCGGCCCGGAACAGCGGTCTCGCCCGGAAACAGGCGCGACAGTTCGAGCTGGTCCAGTCCTTCGGCAGCTCCGTAGCGGCGCTCGGCGAGGTCGTCGATCACCTCGACGCCGTTCGGGTCGAGTCCGATCGCCGCGCTGATTATGGTTCCCGTCTCCCGGGCGCGGGACAGGGGACTCGACGCGATCCCGTCCCAGGAGCGTCGCGAAAGCAGGAGTCCGGTGCGCCCGGCTTGGGCTCTGCCCGTTGGGTTCAGCGGGATGTCGGTACTTCCCTGGATTCGCCGCTGGCGATTCCAGTCGGTCTCCCCGTGCCGCACGAGGTAGATCAGTGTCATGGGGTGAGCCCTCCGGCGATCGGTGGGCCTCGGGACTTGCCGCCGCCGTCAGTCAGCGAGACGAAGCGCGAGTTCGGCGAGTGTCTCCGACGTGCCCGCATCAATCTTAACCGCCGCCCGGGAATCACCCTTTGTCCCACCGCGATTGACGATCACCACCGGAATTCGGCGTTTCGTCGCCTGGTCGAGCAGGCGGATGCCGGAATTGACGACGAGGGAGGATCCGGCGATCAGCAGTGCACCGGCAGAGCGCACCAGTGCGCTCGCTTCGGAGAACTTCTCGGTGGGGATGAACTCGCCGAAAAAGACGATGTCCGGTTTGAGGATGCCACCGCATACCGTGCAATCCGGGGTAATGAACTCCGCGATCTGGGTGAACTCCACGTCGCCGTCGGGGCCGAGCTCCCCGGATTCGGGCTCGTCGAGCCACTCGTTCGCTCGGGAGATGCGCGCCGCGACATCCGCTCGCGCGAAGGTCTGCCCGCAGGTGAGGCAGCGCACCCGATCCATGGTTCCGTGCAGATCTACCACGCGCTGGGAGCCGGCCCGCAGATGCAATCCGTCCACGTTCTGGGTGATGATGCCGTTGATCACCCCGCCGGTCTCGAGTTCGGCAAGCGTGCGGTGGCCGTCGTTCGGGACAGCACCGTCGAAGCGCTTCCAACCGAGATGGCTTCCCGCCCAGTAGCGCTTTCGGTACTCGGCGTCTCTGAGGAACTGTTGGAACGTCATGGGGTTTCGCGGGGGAGCACCGTCACCGCGGTAGTCCGGAATGCCGGAATCGGTGCTCATGCCTGCACCGGTCAGTACCGAGATGACGCGACCGCGCAGGACGGTGGCCGCGGCATCCAACTCGGAGGAGGTGGCAACAGGCCAGTCGCGAAGCACGGCACCGGTCACGCCCGCACCTCCCTTTCTGAGCAATGGCACACATTCATGCCAATCCCAGGGTAAACAATCGAGTTTTCGGATATGTTTCCGAATGCTGGCAGTCTGTGGGCGCTGCTGGCCGGGCATCCGTGTTCACTCGGCCGTCTGCCCAGATCCCGACGGCCCACACCCCGAGAGCGTCGACAGCGCCGACGACAGGAGTTCCATGCGAATCGAGAGAATCGATGACCTCGCACACCCGGGACTCGCCGACTACTCGGGGCTGACGGATGTGGCGCTCCGTCGACTGAGCGAACCCGCCGGCGGTCTCTACATCGCCGAGTCTTCCAAGGTGATCGCGCGAGCCCTCGCCGCTGGCCACCTGCCGCGCTCGATTCTTGTCCTGGAACAGTGGCTGCCCGAGATGGAGGAACTCCTGGCGGCGTTCGACGTGCCGATCTATGTCGGCCCTCCTGGACTCCTCGAGAGACTCACCGGATTCAATCTTCATCGTGGCGCCCTTGCGGCGATGCACCGGCCCGTTCTGCGCGCGGTCGGCGAGGTGATCTCGGGGGCTCGACGGGTGGTCGTGATCGAGGATGTCGTGGACCACACCAACGTCGGGGCCATCTTCCGTGCCGCGGCCGGTCTCGGCGCCGACGCCGTTCTCGTAACGCCGCGCTGCGCCGATCCGCTGTATCGTCGAAGCGTGAGGGTGAGCATGGGCACCGTGCTTCAGGTGCCGTGGACTCGCCTTCCGGAATGGCCGGAGGGTGCCGCGATCCTCAAGGATGCCGGATTCCACCTCGCCGCCCTCGCCCTGGCCGATGGTGCCGTCGGGCTCGATGTTCTCGCGGAGAGTCCCCCGGAGAAGCTCGCGATTCTGCTCGGGACCGAGGGCGATGGACTCAGCCGCGATGCTGTCGCACACGCCGATACGGTGGTCACCATTCCGATGCGCAACGGTGTCGACTCGCTCAATGTGGCGTCGGCGAGCGCGGTCGCGCTCTGGGCACTCCGGGTGCGGTAGGCGTGGAACCCGTAGCCGAGGATCGCCGGGAGACCGTCCGCGGGAGCGAAACCCGCCGTCCGAATCGACGCCGCTTTCTCCGTCGCCGGATCGTGGCAATTGCCGTCGCACTGACCGTAGTCACGCTCGGAATCTATCTTCCGTCCACCCTGCTCGCTCCCCTCGCCCCGGTTCCGGCTCACCCGGTCACCCTCGTGGACCCAGGCCGTGCCGCCGCCGCAGTGTCTCTCCCAACCTTCGGGGCGAGCGCCGTCGGGGCGTTGGGGTATCCGACGGTGCTGGCGAAGGCCGGGAGTGACAAGCCACTGCCGATCGCGAGCATCAGCAAGATCGTCACGAGTCTCGTGGTACTCGGCGCCAAGCCCCTCATCCTCGGCCAGTCGGGGCCGACGATAACGTTCACGGCGTCAGACGCGGCTCTCACCGCAAAGTACATTGCGCTCAACGGGGAGACCAAACCACTCCGGGCCGGAATGAAGATCAGCCAGCTCGATCTCATGCGAGTGACCCTCGTTGCCTCGGCCAACAACTATGCCGACGCCCTCGCCCAGTGGGCGTTCGGGTCGCCGGCGGCATTCCGGACTGCCGCGGCGCTCTGGCTCAACGCCCACGGGCTCAGCCAGACCACGATCGTGGAACCAACCGGCATCAACCCCGCCAATTCGAGTACGGCAACCGATCTGGTTCAGATCGGCAAGCTGGCGCTTGCGAACCCGGTACTTGCTTCGATTGTGGCGACTCCCTCGATGAGTCTCGCCGGTGTCGGCAGCTTCGACAACACGAATACCCTTCTCGGGCGGAACGGGGTCCAAGGGATCAAGACCGGCACCCTCAATGGTGAATCCGACCTGCTGTTCGCGGCCAAGTACGCGTACGGCGCCCACACGATAACCGTGATCGGGGCGGTCATCGGAGCGGTCGACCACGCGGCGGCGGATGCCGCGGTGACCACGATTCTCGACGGCGTAAAGGCCGGATTTCACGAAGTCACCCTCGCCACGAGGGGGCAGGTCTTCGCGTCACTGACCACCGCATGGTCGCAGAGCGCCAAAGCGGTAGCCACCGCCCCAGCGTCGGTGGTGGTGTGGGGAAACAGCCCGCTGCGGACGATCGTGTCGGTTCGGCCGGTGCGGGTCGGAGTCGGGGCCGCTCGAGTCGGAGAGGTGGCCTTCACGGTGGGCAACCAGACGGCGGTCGTGCCCCTCGTTCTCGATCACCGACTCATCGACCCGGGTCCGTGGTGGCGCTTAACCCACCCAGCGATCGCGGTGGGATAGCCCGGCGGACGGGGCGCCATGACGCGCCGTGTATGCTGTTTCGGGCATAAATGCACGCGTCTCTCAGGGTTTGGTCTTAGGGTGAAAAGATCCCTTGGAGCATCCGCTCGTACCCCGACTGGGAAGTCATTTCGAATCGAGGTAGCGTGAGCGATCCAGTCGTGCAACCGGTAGTGACCTTCACCAAGACCAGGCCCGGAGGGTCGCGAACCAATCCCACGACCGAGTATTCGGCGCTCTTGCGTACCGTTCGCGACGCGGGTCTGTTGCGGCGTCGCACCGGCTTCTATCTGATGATGTTCTCCATCATCACGCTTGCTCTCGGCGGTGCCGTCACGGGATTCATCCTGTTGGGGAATAGCTGGTTCCAGCTTCTGATCGCGGCGGCTCTCGGCATCATCCTCACCCAGTACGCGTTCCTCGCCCACGAGGCAGCCCATCGCCAGGTCTTCGAATCCGGTCGGGCGAACGACGTCGCGGGTCGCACTCTCGCGAACCTGTTCGTGGGGATCAGCTACTCCTGGTGGATGACGAAACACAGCCGCCATCATGCCAATCCCAATGTCATCGGCAAGGACATGGATATCGAGCGGGACTTCGTCTCCTTCACCCCGGAGGATGCCGCTCGCTCACGCGGACTGTACGCCTGGGCAACCCGTCGCCAGGGCTACCTGTTCTTCCCAGCTCTCCTGCTCGAGGGAATCAACCTGCACATCCTCGGGTTCAAGACCGTCTTTGGCCGGCAGCGCGTCGATCGGCGCTGGGTCGAGATCAGCATGCTCGTGCCGCGCATCGCGCTCTACCTCACCGTGGTCTTCATGGTCCTGCCGGTCGGAATGGCATTCGCCTTCGTCGGGGTTCAGGTCGCGGTTTTCGGACTCTACATGGGGGCCTCGTTTGCGCCGAATCACAAGGGGATGCCGATCCTGCCGCACGACAGCAAGGTCGATTTCCTTCGTCGGCAGGTACTCACCTCGCGCAACATCACCGGGTTCGGGACGACGACCTTCATGGGCGGCCTCAACTACCAGATCGAACACCACCTCTTTCCCAACATGCCCCGACCGCACCTCGCACAGGCGCGGGCGATCGCCAAGGAATACTGTGACTCGCACAGTATTCCCTACACCGAGACGAGCCTCACCGAGTCCTACGGCATCGTGATCGCCTACCTCAACCGGGTCGGTCTCTCCGCCGGAGGCGACCCATTCGACTGCCCGGCGGCGACGCAGTTCGGTCGTTAGAGACTAGTTCCTGCCGGCAATGTCTCCGGTGCGCACCCGATAGGGTCCGGCATCCGGTCGTTTCGGGGTGATGCCGTCGCCGGAGGATTGGTGGCGGATTCGCCTCAACACCCATGGCACCAGGTATTCGCGGGCCCATCCGATGTCTCCCACGCGTGCCTGGCGCCAGGGGACCCGCACCAGGGGTTCGGGATGGAACGGCTGGAGGTCGTTCGCGACGTTGAGGGCCTGGAGCACCATCCGGGCGATCGTGGTGTGACCGACGGGCGAGAAGTGCAGGCGGTCCGGGGCCCACATGCGCGGATCCTTCAATTCGCCCAATGCCCACATGTCGGCGACCACGAGATCGTGGCGACGGGCGATGGACCGGAGATTCTCGTTGTAGATGGCGACCTTGCCCCGCGCACGATTGAGTACGGGGGTCATCCCGATGTCCGGACCGTTGAAGAGGACAACCGTTGCCCCGTCCCACCGCAGCCGTGCGATTCCCGCCTCAAGGATCGTCGCGAGACGATCGGGGTCGGCATTGGGCCGGAGCAGATCGTTGCCGCCGGCCGAGATCGTGATGAGATCGGGGCGAAGTGCCAGTGCGACATCCACCTG
>JANMBI010000031.1:0-18505 GCA_031360325.1 Frigoribacterium sp.
TTCCGTCTCGATCGGTCAGCCCCTCTTCACCCTCAGCGCCGACGAGCCGGAGCGGTTCTCCCGTGCTCTCGAGGCGCTCGACGGGGCGTACCGAATCGCGGATGCGGGTGGCGAGATCCACACCGGTGGCCCGCTCATCGCCGATCGAATAGGAGCCTGATGTCCGGCCGTTCCGACCGGGTGAATATTGTGAACATTGTGAACATTGTGAACATTGTGAACCGTTTGACCGCCTGACCGTTTGACCGTTTGACCCATTTGACCGTTTGACCCGTCTGACCGTTTGACCCGTCTAACCGTTTGACCCGTCTAACCGTTTGACCCGTCTGACCGTCTGACCGTCTGACCCGTCTGACCGTCTGACCCGTCTTTTCCGCTGCCGCGAGACCGGCCGCATCACGCTCGGGCAGCTAACCAACCTCGAGAATAGGATCTGTTCGACCACGATAGTCCGGAGCGCTGATTCCTCGATCGACGGCGCGTACGGGGGTCGGCGCCGTCGCTGTCCTCGCGCTTCTCGTGTGGGCCGTCGACGAACTGGCCAGAGGGATCAACCCGTTTCGCCGAATCCTCGGGGCGACCACCATTGTCGCCCTCGCCTGGCTGGCTGCCCGCCGAAAATAGGGCGTGCGTGCGATCCGAACCCGTCGAGCGTTCAGGGGACAACAGTTCACCTTCACATCGGCACTAAGCATGTGAAGTTGACCACTGGCGGGACGTGCTTCGCTCGGCTCGCCCGCGTGCGCGCTCGGCTCACGCTGCTCCCCCGCCCGCGTGCGCGCTCTGCCCGACCTGCTCCCGCTGCTCCCCCTGCCCGACCTGCCCGCCCCGCCCGACCTGCCCGACCTGCCCGCCCTGCCCTGGGGTCAATAATGCATGCGCGAACCCGAAATGAACCTGCAGAGTTGACACCGTGTTGGATCGCATCGGACTGGCGGGCTGGTGCCCGCTCGCGGGAGACTTCGGAGGCGAGCGACACTCTGGTTCAGTGTCGAGTCCGCGTGTGAGTGCACGGATACGCCGAGCGGAGCCAAGCGGACTATCCTTCCCACCCTCGTTCGCGAAGCAACCTCTTCAGGCGGCGTATCAGCTCCCTTGAGTCCGTGAGGTCCTGAGCGCTCATCCGCGTCGAGTGCCAGTTCGCGGCTTCGAGTCTGGGGACTCGTGCGATGTCCTTCTCCCACTGGACCCTGTCCGTGCGGTGATGGTCTCCTTCGTAGTCCATAACCATGCGATAGCCGCGGAAGGCCAGATCGGGCATCGCGATGAACACACCCCGGCTGTCGAAGATCTTCTCGTTGACCGAGAGGCGAGGCAGCCCGGCGTGAAGAAGTCGATAGCGAATGCGGGACTCCGCCGGCGAGTCGGAACGATCGGAGAGAATCGGAACAATCTCGAGGAGCTTCGCGATTCCGGGGCGTCCACGCCAGACCGTGCACGCCAACTCCAAGTCTTGTGCCGTGGCCCGTGGCTGCCTCCACCAGAGAAGGTAGTCGCCAACGCAGACCAGGTCCTCATCGGTGAGGAGGGAAGCAAGCTCGAGCCACACTCGCGACGGTGCTGACACCGGGAGGCCACTGACCAGCACCAGATCCGAAGTCGCGACATCCTGCCGGTGACCCTGGATGCCGAGGGCGCGCGCCGCTCGCCTCGGGGACGGCACACTCACGTCCAGCAGCTCGCACCCGTCGAATGCAGCCGGAAGGGGGATGCCGTGGAGCCGCGCCGCAGTGAGGTGCGAGAAAAACTGGCCGGGTTTCAGCCGCGGAGCGTATGACAGAGCGAGCGCATGAGCGCGCCGCTGCGCGACTTTTCCCGGATGCTCGCCAGGCCGGGGAGGCATCGAAAGAAGCCGGGCCTCGGCGGATGCGACGGGCGTTCGGATGCCCCAGAAGGGACGCGCGAGGTCTCGCCCTTGTAATCGCCCGCGCCCGACCTCGACCGCGCGTGCAGACTTCACGACGAACGAGCGCGATTCGAACGCGGAGGGGAGTCGTTTTCGCGCAGTCACGATCAGAGAATCGCGCACCGGGCGATGCTCCGCAGTGCCCGATGACGATTGGTGAAGAGTCCGTTTCCACTTTGGCGGGGGAGGAGGGGAGCGGGTCCGCTGAGGGTCAACTTCGCAGCGAAAGTGTGAGTCTCAAGCTGCGAAGCTGTCCCCTCGGAGGGAGGGAGGGAGGGAGCATACGGAGAACCGGAGGCCGCTACCGACCGGGATCGCCAATTCGGGTGAGCGCGTCCACGATCAGGTCCCAGAACTTCCCCTGGTCGAGTCCGGTCGCGGCGTGGGTGGTGCAGTCGGCCGGAGGGGTGGAGCGAAAATCGGCCACGGTCATTCCGAGCGTCAGGGATCCGGTGAGCTCGACATCCAGAGGTACCTTGACGACCGTCATCACACTCGGGTCGATCACGAGGGCGACCGCGCAGGGATCGTGAACGGGAGGATGCTCGAAGCCCTGGGCGTCCAAGTACGCCCGGCCGAAGAAGTCCAAGAGTTCGACCACGAACCGGGCAGGAGCGGTACCGACGGCCGCGATGGCGGCGACCACGTCCGGGGTGGCTATGGCCTGGTGGGTGACGTCCAGCCCCACCATCGTGAGCTTCCACTTCTCGTTGAAGACGATGTGCGCCGCCTCCGGGTCGATCACGATGTTGAACTCGGCGGCAGCGCTCCAGTTTCCGCCGTGGTACCCGCCTCCCATCAGCACGACCTCCTTCACGCGCGATGCGATGCGTGGCTCCCGGCGCACGGCGAGGGCGATATTGGTGAGCGCCCCGGTGGGCACGAGGGTGATCGACTTCGGGGGAGACGACATGATCGTGTCGATGATGAGATCGACGGCGTGTCTCGGATCCGCCTCGAATGCGGGCGGCGGCAGCACCGGACCGTCGAGGCCGGACTGGCCGTGAATCGAGGCGGCGACCTCTGCCTGGCGCACGAGCGGACGATGGGCTCCGGCGGCGAACGGCACCCCGGTGATTCCGGCGATTCGGGCGACCGCCAGCGCGTTGCGAGTGACCTTTTCGATGGTCTGATTGCCGTGTACCGTGGTGACGGCGACCAGGTCGATCTCGGGATTGCCGTGGGCGAGCATGAGGGCGATCGCGTCGTCGTGGCCCGGGTCGCAATCCAGAATGATCTTGTTCGCCATGCCGTCAGGTTAGCGCCAACCGCCACCCGATAGATTTGGCGTATGACCCCATCCTCCCCCGACATCTTCCTGCCCGGCGGGGCGAACATCACCGCACTGCCGAAGGTGTCTTTGCACGATCACCTCGACGGTGGTCTGCGTCCGAGCACCATCATCGAACTCGCCGGGGACATCGGTCTCGACCTTCCCGAGTCGGATGCTGCGGCGCTCGCCGACTGGTTCGCCGAGAAGGCCGACTCCGGCTCGCTCGTCGAATATCTGAAGACCTTCGACGTCACCACCGCGGTGATGCAGTCTCGCGATGGACTCACCAGGGTCGCCCGAGAGTTCGTGGAGGATCTCGACTCCGACGGCGTGATCTATGGGGAGATCCGCTGGGCCCCGGAACAGCACCTCACGCGCGGGCTCTCGCTCGATGAGACCGTCGAGGCGGTGCAGGAAGGCATCGAGGAGGGAATCGCCTCCGTGGCGGAGTCCGGTCGAAGCATCCGGATCGGCCAGCTGGTCACCGCGATGCGTCACGCCGATCGCGGCCTCGAGATCGCTCAGCTCGCGGTACGGCATCGCAAAGACGGCGTGGTGGGCTTCGATATCGCGGGGGCGGAGGCCGGCTTCCCGGCAGGCAATCATCGAGATGCCTTCGACTACCTGGCGAAACACTACTTTCCCGCCACGGTCCACGCCGGTGAGGCCGATGGCCTGGAGAGCATCCGCGGTGCGCTGTTCGATGGGCGCGCGCTCCGTCTCGGACACGGTGTGCGGCTCGCGGAGGACATCACCGTTGACCGCTCCGACGACGAGAACACCTATGTGGAGCTCGGCCGCCTCTCGCAGTGGGTCAAGGACCGCGAGATCGCCTTGGAACTGAGTCCCTCGTCGAACCTGCAGACCGGAGCCATCGCGCAGTGGGGTGATGAGCTGATCGACCACCCATTCGACCTGCTCTATCAGCTCGGGTTCCGGGTGACGGTCAACACCGACAACCGACTGATGAGCCGTACCTCTCTCAGCAGGGAGCTCGCTGTGCTCGCCGAGACCTTCGACTACGACCTCACCGATCTCGAGGTGTTCCAACTGAACGCCGCCGCGTCGTGTTTTCTCCCGTTCGAGGAGCGCGAAGAGCTTGCGGACCGTATCACCGCCGGGTTCGAGCGCGCCTGATGCCCGTGCCCATCCTCGCCGGTTCGGCGATCGTGCTCCACGCGGAGGCCGCGGACTGGCGCGCTGCCGTGCGTCTTGCCGGGGGCGCCCTCACCGCATCGGGTGCCACGCGCCCCGGCTATGCCGACGAGATGATCCGCATGATCGACGAGCACGGCCCCTACGTCGTGATCGCCCCCGGGTTGGCGCTTGCCCACGCCCGCCCAGGCGCGGAGGTGTTGGCCGACGGCCTCGCCGTGGTGACCCTGGCGACTCCGGTGTCCTTCGGACATCCGCACAACGACCCCGTGAGAGTCGTGCTCGGTCTTGCCGTCAAGTCGGCGGATGCCCACATCGAGACCGTGGCGGAGCTGGCGAACGTCTTCAACGATTCGAGCGCCATTTCCCGGATTGCGGCCGCCGAAACAGCCGCCGAGGTTTTGGAGATCATGGGGGGTGCGTCGTGAAGATCGTCGCGATCTGTGGCGCCGGGATCGGCAGCTCGGGGATTCTCAAGGTGAACGCGGAACGGGTGCTGAAGCGACTTGACCTCGAAGCGGACGTCACCGCCGCTCATCTCGCGAGTCTCAACGCGGATGCGGCGGATGCGCAGGTGATCCTCACCTCCGCCGAGTTCGTCGACGCGATCGGCCCGACCAACGCCGATGTGATCGTGATCGAGAACTACTTCGACACGGAGGAACTCGCGCGAAAGCTCGGGGCGGCGCTCGGCTGATTCGGGATCACGCGAGGATCTCGCGCACCCCGACCTCGAGTCGATCCACGGTGGCCTGCGCCACGGCCCGGCGATGCGCGGCCGTGCCCTCGACACTCGAGGCGTCGATGTACACCTTCACCTTCGGCTCCGTACCACTCGGTCGAACGATCACCCGTGAGCCGTCATCGAGCCAGACGCGCAGGATGTCGCTGGGCGGCAGACCCCCGAAACCGGCGACAAAGTCGTCGACTTTGCGAACCGGAACGCCGCCGATCTCCTCCGGCGGCGACTGCCGGAGCGCGGACATCAGGCGGGGGATGTCCGCGAGGTCCGTCATCCGGATCGATACCTGGCACGAGGCGAACGCACCGAAGAGTTCGGCGAACTCGGTGAGGCGGTCGGTCACCGTTCGACCCTGCGTCTTGAGGTCGGAGGCGAGGCCGAGGAAGTCGATGGCGGCCGAGATGCCGTCCTTGTCGCGCACCTTCGCCGGATCGACCAGGTAGCCGAGCGCCTCCTCGAAACCGTAGGAGAGATCCGGAACGCGGGAGATCCATTTGAAACCGGTGAGCGTGTCGACATAGGTCAGTCCGTAGTGCCGGGCGACGGCGGCGAGGGCGGGGGACGAGACGATGGAGGCGGCGAGGGTTCCTGGGGTGCCGGCCGAAGCGAGCCGCTCGGCCGCCCTCCAGCCGAGTAGCGCGCCGACCTGATTTCCGCTCAGCCGGCGCCACTCGCCGTCCACGTCCGGGATGCCGACGGCCAGGCGGTCGGCATCCGGATCGTTGGCGATCACGAGCTCAGCGTCGGCGGCGATGGCGGCGTCGAAGGCGAGATCCAGTGCACCGGACTCTTCGGGATTGGGGAAGGCCACGGTGGGAAATGCCGCATCCGGTTCCATCTGTTTGCCGACGATGATCGGTTCACCGAATCCCGCCGCCGCGAACACCCGCCGAGCCGTGTCCCATCCGACCCCGTGCAGTGGGGTGTATACGTAGCGAAGCATGGATTGGGGGTGCCCGGCGAGCGAGGCCGTCCGACGCACGTACTCATCGACGACCGCCTCGTCGGCGGTCTCGTAGGAGGTCGATCGCGGCAGGGTGAGCACGCTCTGCTCGTTCGCCACGCGGAGGATCTGCCCGGCGATCTCCCCGTCGAGGGGAGGCACGATCTGCGCGCCCGCATCGGCATCACCCAGATACACCTTGTAACCGTTGTCGGCGGGCGGGTTGTGGCTGGCGGTCACCATGACGCCGGCGCTCGCGCCCAACTCTCGCACGGCGAATGCGAGCACGGGTGTCGGGAGCAGTCGAGGCAGCAGGATGGCGCGCACGCCGGCTCCGGCCATCAACTCGGCCGTATCGGTGGCGAACACCCGGGAATTCCTGCGGCCGTCGTACCCGATGACCACGCTCGGCGCATTGCCGCGCGCGATCAGGAAGTTCGCGAAACCCGCCGCCGCCTGGGCCACGAGTACCCGGTTCATGCGGTTGGATCCGGCTTCGATGCGTCCGCGCAGCCCGGCCGTTCCGAACTCGAGGCGGGTGTCGAACCGGTCATGGAGCTCGGCCGTCGCCGCGGATGAGCCGCCCACGGCATCCGCGATGAGCCGGTCGAGTTCGGCGCGGGTGTCGGCATCCGGATCCTGGTCGCGCCAAGCCCTGGCCTGCTCCACGACGGTCACGACAACTCCTCCACAATGCGGGCGAGCAGCGCGGATATCGCCGGCTCGGCATCCCGGCCCGCATCGAGCACCTCGGCATGGCTCAATGGGGTCTTCTGGATGCCCGCAGCGAGATTGGTGATGAGTGACAGCCCGAGGATCTCCATGCCGGCCTGCCGCGCGGCAATCGCTTCCAGGGCGGTGGACATCCCGACGATGTGGCCGCCGATTGCCTTTGCCATCTGAACCTCCGCCGGAGTCTCGTAGTGCGGTCCGCGGAACTGCGTGTACACGCCCTCGTCGAGAGTCGAGTCGACACGCTTCGCTATGGCGCGCAGGCGGGCGCTGTAAAGATCGGTGAGGTCGACGAACGTCGCACCCTCGAGGGGGGAATCCGCCGTGAGGTTGATATGGTCGCTGATCAACACCGGCGTGCCCGGCCCCCAGGTCTCGCGGATGCCGCCCGCACCGTTGGTGAGGATCATGATCGTGGCGCCCGTCGCGGCCGCCGTTCGCACGCTGTGCACCACTCGCCGAACGCCGTGGTTCTCGTAGTAGTGCGTGCGAGCGCCGATGATGAGCGCGTTCTTGCCGTTGACGAGCCGAATCGAGCGCAGGGTCCCGATGTGCCCGGCCAGCGCGGGTGGACTGAAGCCGGTGATTTCCTCCGCCGGGATGGTCGCGGTGGTCACGCCGATGAGATCGGCCGCCTTCCCCCAACCGCTTCCCAGCGTGAGGGCGATGTCGTGGTGAGCGACGCCGGTCCGTTCGGCGATCTCGGCCGCGGCGATGGCGGCGATCTCGAAGGGGTCGGCACCGGGGTCATCGAGTGGATTCGGCATCCGCCCAGCCTATGGGAGAGCCGCCGCCTGCGGTCGGTTCGCGTCGTTCGAGGTCCGCTCGCTCGGTGCGCGCTTGGCGTTCACGGCGGCGCGCACTGCGGGAGAATGAGCCTATGGCCTATGAGTTCGAGCGCAAGCAACGCATCGCTGTCGTCGGGGGCGGCCCCGGGGGATACGAAGCAGCGTTGACCGGAGCCCAAATGGGTGCGGAGGTGACCGTGGTCGAGCGGGTCGGGGTGGGCGGCTCGGCAGTGCTCACCGACGTCGTGCCATCGAAGACGCTCATCGCCACCGCGGAGGCGGCGAATGCCATCGGCGAAGCCGCCGATCTCGGGGTGCAATTCTTCGTGCGTGGCGAATCCGGCAGACCGGTGCGCCCCGAAGTGACGGTCAATCTCGTCGCCGTGAACCAGCGATTGCAGCGACTGGCACGCCAACAGTCCGAGGACATGAAGTCCCAGCTGATCAAGGCCGGGGTCACCGTCATCCAGGGCGACGGTCGCCTCGACGGCCCCAATCGCGTGATCGTGTCGACCGGGAAGGGCAAGACCAGCACCGATTTCGACGAGATCAATGCGGACACGATCGTGGTCTCGGTCGGCGCGAGTCCCCGCATCCTGACCTCCGCGGTACCCGACGGCGAGCGCATCTTCACGTGGACGCAGCTCTACACGTTGAAGGAGACCCCGGAGCACCTGATCGTGGTCGGATCGGGTGTGACCGGGGCGGAGTTCGCCTCGGCGTTCACCGCACTCGGCTCCAAGGTGACACTGATCTCGTCGCGCGACCAGGTGCTCCCTGGCGAGGACGCGGATGCCGCGCGAGTGATCGAAGACGTCTTCACGCGCAACGGCATGACCGTGTTGTCGAAGTCCCGAGCCGACTCCGTTGTGCGCAGGGCGGATGGGGTGCTTGCGACCCTCTCCGACGGACGAACCGTCGAGGGTAGCCACTGCCTCATGGCCGTCGGGTCGGTTCCGAACACGGCCGGAATCGGTCTCGAGGAGGCGGGAGTGCAGCTCACCGACTCCGGGCACATCCGGGTCAACCGGGTGGCGCGCACCTCGATGCCGTCCATCTATGCGGCCGGCGACTGTTCGGATTTTCTTCCGTTGGCATCCGTCGCCTCGATGCAGGGCCGCACGGCCGTCTTCCACGCGATGGGGGATGCCGTGAATCCCACGGAGCTTCGCAACGTGACCTCCAACATCTTCACCCAGCCGGAGATCGCGACGGTCGGGTGGTCCCAGAAGCAGATCGAGGACGGCATCGTGCAGGGCATCATCTATAAGTTGCCGCTTGCCTCCAATCCCCGGGCGAAGATGATGGGTATCAAGGACGGCTTCGTCAAGCTGTTCGCGCGCACCGGGTCGGGCACGGTCATCGGGGGAGTGATCGTAGCGCCGCGGGCATCCGAGCTCATCCTGCCCATCGCCATCGCCGTGGAGCACCGTCTCACCGTCGACGAGGTCGCCCGCGCGTTCGCGGTGTATCCCTCGCTCTCCGACAGCATCACGGATGCGGCGCGCGCAATGCACATCGTCAACTGACGTCCGGCTCGCCGCGGACTCTTCCGCCCCGCCCGCACCCCACCCCTCCCCCGCACCCCCTCCCACTTTTCCGGCCACCTCCGTGTGCAGGCTCGCACCCGGCCGCAAAACGCGGCGGTAGTGCGATACGACCCCTCCGTCACCACACGCGAACCTCGGATGTTCTCCACTGGAGGGCGCCGACAGGGAGCGGGGATCCCCCTCGCTTGCCACCCTCGAGGGTGACCACTTTCAGCGAGCGAGAGCCCCCACCGACACCCGCGCCGAACCCTGAGCCCGAAATCGAGCCAGATCTCGAACCCGATTGGAGGCGACCGTTCGTCTTTTCGCGAGAACAGATCGCCGCCACAGACAGGGCGGCGCTCCTCGCCCGAACCCGGCGCGGCGAGCTCGAGAGGCTCTACCCAGGCATCTACGCCGATTCGACGCTCTGGATTTCGCTCGACCGCCATGCGCAATATCGACTGCGAATCGAGGTGGTCGCCGCCGACCGCGACCGCGACATCGTCGTCTCCCACGAATCGGCCGCCTCTCTCTGGCGGCTTCCGCGGATCGGTGGCTGGCCGACGCGCGTCCACGTTCTCGAGACGGCGGGAGGTGCCGGACGCGTCAACTCGAAGCTGATAAGGCATCCGGTTGGCCTGCCGATGCGAACGACTCGGATCGACGGCATCCGAGCGACCGATCTCGCGCGCACGGCGGTGGATGTCGCGGCGACCAACCCCTTCGTCGAAGGCGTCACCACACTTGACGCCGCGCTGAGGCGTACCAGTCATCCGATTGCGGGCGTGCCGATAACCCTGGTCACCCGCGAAGACCTCTACGACGAGCTGACGCGCGTCCCGCCCACGCACGGGCGAGCGCGGGCGCGTCGAGCCATCGAGTTCGCCGACGGTCTCGCCGATCGCCGCGGGGAGTCGATAAGTCGGGTGTCGATGTCGATCGCCGGGGTTCCGGCTCCGCAACTTCAAGTCGAGCTGAGGGGCGCGAGCGGGCGCTGGTACATCGTGGATTTCTGGTGGGTCGAGTTCGCGCACATCGGAGAGTTCGACGGTCGGTACAAGTACTCCGATCCCCGATTTCTTCGTGGCCGCACTCCCGAGCGCGCCTTGCTCGACGAGAAGGCGCGGGAGGACGATCTGCGGGCGGCCGGCTTCGGCATGAGTCGCTGGACCTGGGATGTTGCGCGCTCGCCTCAGCGCCTCCGGCAGGTCCTGAGAGCGGCAGGACTCCGTTGAAACGCCTTCCACCTCCCATTTTTCCCATCACTGACCTGTCGAAACCGCGCGGTGGTGGGAAAAATGGAAGGTGGGGAACCGATGGGGGAACGGAAAGGGGGGAACGGAGTGGTCGAACGGGGCCGGCGGCGAAACGGAGGTGGGTCGGCGCCGACTGTCAGCTCGTGATGTCGAGCAGGAGGTGGCCTGACGCGACCGTCTCCCCGACGGCGGCGTTTAGGTTGGCGATCACTCCGTCTTTGTGAGCAGCGATCGGCTGTTCCATTTTCATCGCCTCGAGCACGAGGATGAGATCCCCCGTGACGACGGAGTCGCCTTCGGCGACGGCGAGTTTCACGATCGTGGCCTGCATCGGCGCTTTGACGGAGTTTCCCGTGGCGGTGACGAGAGCGCCGGCACCTGAACGGCGCTTCGGAGCCGCGCCGAGCGAGACCCCGTTGGCCCCGGATGCCGCCGCCAACCGAGCCGGGAGCGACACCTCGATGCGCTTGCCGTCCACCTCAACTACGAGGGTCTGCCGTGCCGGCCCCTCGATCGGGTCGGAAAGTGACCCCGTCCAGGCTTCGATGTCGTTGACGAATTCCGTCTCGATCCAGCGCGTGTAGATCGAGAACGGCGTCGAGGTGAAGGCCGGATCGCGCACGATTTTGCGGTGGAACGGCAGCACGGTGGGCAGCCCGGCGATCTCGAATTCGTCGAGGGCGCGTCGTGACCGCTCCAGTGCATCCTCTCGACTGGATCCCGTGACGATGAGCTTGGCCAGGAGGGAGTCGAATGCCCCGCTGATCACGTCGCCGGTGGTGACCCCGCTGTCGACACGAACCCCGGGGCCGCCGGGGAAGCGCAGTGAGTGGACGGGTCCCGGTGCGGGAAGGAAGTTGCGGCCCGGGTCTTCACCGTTGATGCGGAACTCGAACGAATGGCCTTCGGTCACCGGGTCGTCGTAGTCGAGGGAGCCGCCTTCGGCGAGGCGGAACTGCTCACGCACGAGATCGATGCCGGTCACTTCTTCCGAGACGGGGTGCTCCACCTGCAGTCTCGTGTTCACCTCGAGGAAGGAGATCGTCCCATCGAGGGCGACCAGGAATTCGCAGGTCCCGGCTCCCACATAGCCGACCTCCCGGAGGATGGCCTTCGAGGCGGAGTAGAGGAGTGCGTTCTGTTCGTCGGTGAGGAACGGTGCCGGCGCCTCCTCCACCAGTTTCTGGTGCCGGCGCTGAAGTGAGCAGTCCCGGGTGGAGATGACAACGACCTTGCCGGATGCGTCGGCAAGGCACTGGGTTTCGACGTGCCGAGGCCGGTCAAGGTATTTTTCGACGAAGCATTCGCCGCGCCCGAATGCGGCGACGGCCTCCCGGGTCGCCGATTCGAACAGCTCCGGGATCTCCTCGCGGGTGCGCGCGACCTTGAGGCCTCGACCTCCCCCGCCGAAAGCGGCTTTGATCGCCACCGGGAGGCCGTGGACGTCCACGAAATCCAGGATCTCCTCTGCGCCGGAGACCGGATTGAGCGTGCCGGGGGCGAGCGGAGCTCCGACCTTCTCGGCGATGTGGCGGGCGGATACCTTGTCGCCGAGCTTCTCGATCGCCTCGGGGGAGGGGCCGATCCAGATGAGACCGGCATCGATCACCGCACAGGCGAACTCCGCGTTCTCGGCGAGGAACCCGTACCCGGGGTGCACGGCATCGGCTCCCGAACGACGGGCGATCGACAGCACTTTGTCGATGCGGAGATACGTGTCCGCGCTCGTGGTCCCGCCGAGGGCGTAGGCCTCGTCCGCGAGCTTGACGTGGCGCGCGTCCCGATCCTGGTCCGCGTAGACGGCGACGGAGGCGATCCCGGAGTCCTTCGCTGCCCGGATGACTCGAACGGCGATTTCGCCGCGATTGGCGACCAGGACCTTCGTGATGCGGGGCATAGTCCTTTAGCCTATGGGGCCGCAGCGACCTCTCTTTGGTGCTGGCCTACAAAAATCGGGGATGAGTCGCTGACGTCTTCGACAACCGCGGTGCTGTTCCCGCCTCCCGGCCCTGCGCCCCGGAGTGACACGCGCGCCCGAACGTGCGGGCGCGGGTGTCACTCAGCGGCGCTGAGGTTCTCGGAGGAGGCGCCGAACGTCGTGGTCAGCGGTTCCACAGTGTCGGCCACGCCACTCCGAACTGCAGGAACAGCGATCGCACCGTGGAAAGGGACAGCCCGACGACAGCATGAGGATCACCGTCCACCGAGGTGATGAACGGAGCGCCCAGGCTGTCGATGGTGAATGCGCCGGCAACTTCGAGGGGTTCGCCGGTGGCGATGTAGGCATCGATCTCGGAATCCGAGATGTCGGCGGCGAAGCGGACCGCTGCGGTGGCGACGCCCCCGGCCGACCCGCGAACGGTCCCACCGCGATGGTCGATCAGCCAATGGCCGGAATGCAGATGTCCCGTTCGACCGCGCTGCAGCATCCACCTCTCCCGGGCGACGTTGGGCAGGTGCGGTTTGCCGTAGACGATGCCGTCGAGTTCGAAGAGAGAGTCTCCGCCGAGCACGAATCCGTCGATGGACGGACCCAGAACAGCGGATGCCTTCAGCCGGGCGAGAAGCTGCACCGTTTCGATCGGGGTGAGCGGGCCGCCGCTGGCGACCGCCGCATCCTCGTCGACCTGTGAGGGGATGACGACCGGCTCGACCCCGGCCGAGCGCAGGGTCGCGAGCCGGGCGGGAGACGTGGACGCGAGGTACAGGCGCACCGACGACTCGGGCATGGTGCCTCCTGTGGCAAGCTCGGGGAATGGCTGAATTTCTGGGGACCGAGGTCGAGGTCGATGTAACCAACGTAGCCCACGGGGGTGTTGCGGTCGCCAGGCACGAGGGTCGAGTGATCTTCGTGAGCGATGCGATCCCCGGTGAGCGGGTGCTCGTCCGGATCACCGATGACTCCAAGAAGTCGTTCTGGAGGGCCGAGACCCTCGGTGTCGTTTCGGCGTCTCGCCACCGGCAGCCGCACGTGTGGGCGTCGGCCTCCATCGATCGCGCTCCGGAAGATCGCGCGGGCGGGGCGGAGTTCGGGCACATCGAGATCTCCCACCAGCGCGAACTCAAGCGCCGGGTGCTCGCCGACTCCCTCAGCCGCATGGCGGGAATCGACAGCGACGTCACGGTCGGGGCGATCGCCGGCAACCAGGATGGAACGGGATGGCGCACCCGCGTGCGCCTGCACGTCGGCCCGGACGGCACGCCCGGCCCGTTCGCGGCCCGCACTCACCACGTCGTGGCGGTTTCGGACCTTCCTCTCGCCGTTGCCGAACTCGTCTCGATCACCCCGTTCGACGAGAAGTTCTCCGGTGTGGACCACGTGGATGTCGTGGTTCCGAGCGTCGGGAATCCGTTCGTGCTCACCGGCACCGCGCCGACACCTTCGCGTGAGCGCGGCGCCCGCGAGAAGGCCCGCCGACCGAAGCCCCAACGGATTGTGGAGAGGGTCGGCGACCGGGAGTTCCGCCTTGATGCCCGCGGATTCTGGCAGGTCCATCGCTCGGCGGCGGAGACGCTCAGTAGCGCGGTGCCGGAGGCGATCGATGCGAGTCTCTGGGATCCGCGCGCTGCGAATCTCGACCTCTATGGCGGCGTCGGGCTCCTCGCGGCCGCTGTCGGTGACCGGTTCGGGAACAGTCTGCGTATCACGACCGTGGAGAGCGATCCTCTCGCGACGGATCACGCCGCCGAAAATCTCTCGGAGTGGGTTGGTGCTGCCGCGGTCACGGCTCGCGTCGACGGTTTTCTGCGCCGACTGAGGTCGACGGCGAGTGCGAGTGAGCGCGCGCGCCTCGGCGCCGGCACCGTCATCCTCGATCCGCCGCGAGCGGGAGCGGGCAAGGCCGTGGTAGACGAACTGTTGGCCATCCGTCCGGTTCAGATCGTCTATGTGGCCTGCGATCCGGTCGCCTTGTCGCGGGATGTCACACTGTTCGCCGCGGGAGGTTACGACCTCACGAGGCTGCGGGCGTTCGACCTCTTTCCCAACACCCACCACGTGGAGGCGATCGCGACTCTCACTCGGGCTTCCGCAGCGGGCGCCGCCACCGGGTAGAGGTTCGGACCGGTCGCGGATCGGCGTCGACACTCGCGATCCGTGCCTCGTCCTTCACGGTCTGGATGTGTACGGCCCGGTACCATTGCCTCCGGGGGTACCAGAGTTGCGGTGCCTCGGGCAGACAGGATCGACGATGGCGCAGGCGAAAACAGAGGAAGAAATGTCCGAACTACTGGTGCATCCGGTCCGGGTGTCGGTAGTCGACGACCACGAGTCGGTGCGGCTCGGTTTGAAGGCGGCCTGCATCGATTCGGGTTTTGATTTCATCCTCGCCGCCGCGTCTGTGCAGGAATTCGTCGACAACCTCGACGGGCGGGAGAACGACGTCGTCGTTCTCGACCTGTCGCTCGGTGACGGTTCGAGCGTCACCGACAACGTGAAGCGTGTGCAGGCCACCGGATCGGCGGTGCTGATTCATTCCATTGCGGACCGGGTGGCGTCGGTGCGCGAAGCCCTCGCTGCGGGAGCTGCCGGGGTGATCCCCAAATCGTCGGCCACGAAGACCGTGATCTCGGCCATCGAGACCGTGGCGAGAGGTGACGTGCTCAACAACCTCGAGTGGGCCACCGCCATCGACGCCGACCGCGACTTCGCCAAGGCGCAGCTCGGTCGGCGGGAGCGGGAGATCCTGCACCTCTACGCCTCCGGACTGCCCCTCAAGCTCGCGGCGCAGCAACTCGGAATCGGATACTCGACCGCTCGCGAATATCTGGACCGGATCCGGGTGAAGTATGTGGAGGTGGGCCGCCCCGCCCCCACCAAGGTCGACCTGCTCCGTCGTGCCGTCGAGGACGGCATCCTTCCGGGTCTCGACCCCGATGGCGGAGATGGCCAGTAGGGGCGGGTCGCCGCCGCCCGGTTCGCCAGCGCGGCAACCGCATAATCCGATCAGTCGCCCTCAGATCGAGACCATCGTTTCTCGCTCGGTGGCCATCTTCGGTGTGTTGTTCGGACTGCAGGCCCTGCCCGCAGTGATTCAACAGCTGCCGATGGCGCAGACCGCCTGGGCGATCGTCTTCGGCGCCGGGATCTATGGCGGAATCGTCGCGACCGTGGTCGCTTCCTTCATGAAGCGGTATGTGCGAGCGGTCAACGCCTACGTCTCCTTCGCCTACCTGTTCGCCCTCGTTGGCTGGTCGTTCGTCGTGCTCGAGCCACTCACGGTCGCGACCGGCCGCCCCTGGCTCTGGCTGCTCTGCACCATTGCGACGTCTACCGCAGCGATCGCCTTCTCCCCCTGGCAGGCCACCGTCTATCTCTTCGTCACCCCGATCGTGTACGGGATGGTACGAATTTCCCCGTCGGGTGGTGGCGCAACCGTGGCGTCCGCCTCACTCGACATCGCCTACGCGATCATCCTCGGCGGGGCGGTGTTGATCCTGATCACGCTCCTACGACAGGCCGCGGCATCGGTCGACCTCGCCCAGGGCACCGCCCTCGACCGGTACGCCCATGCCGTTCGCCAGCATGCGACGGAGGTCGAGCGGGTGCAGGTGGACTCGATCGTGCACGACAGCGTTCTCACGACCCTGCTTTCGGCCGCCCGCGCGTACACCCCTGAAGCGAAGGAGCTCGCCACCCGAATGGCGGGCAACGCCATGGGGTACCTCAAGGATGCCGCGGCCGCATCACCGGATGATGATGCGACGGTCACCTTTGCCGAGCTTGCCCGCCGCATTTCGAAAGCGGCAGGAGACCTTTCGGAGTCGTTTGATGTGCGCACCGGCACGGTTGAGTCCGGAAGCATCCCCGCACAATCCGGCGAGGCGGTGTATTCGGCCGCCATGCAGGCGATGATCAACAGTCTCCAGCACGCGGGGGCCGGCGACGAGATCCACCGGTGGCTTTCGGTGGATCAGGCCGAGGGTGGGGGCATCCGGATCGGGGTCGGTGACGATGGCGCCGGATTCGCCATGAACACCGTTCCGAGCGAACGGCTCGGTCTTCGGGTCTCGATCATCGAGCGGGTCACGAACGCGGGAGGGGCGGTCGAGGTCGATGCCGCTCTCGACCGTGGGGTGCGCATCTGGATAGTGTGGCCGCGACCGGTTGAATCGTTCGACGGTGCGAGCGGGCGGGAAACGGCGGTCGGCATCGTCGACGGGGCGAGCGGGAGGCGGTCGCTGTGATCGTCTCCGTGCCGCGCGCGCTGATCGTCGGGCTCGCTGCCGTCTTCTCGATGTACCACCTCCTGCTCGCGACGGTGTCGATCGGGGTTCCGCACCAGAAGGCACCCTACGTCGCCGCAATGGTTCTGTACGCTGTGGCCACTACGCTCAGTCTCCTGCTCTCCCGCACCCAGCGGATGCCCACCTGGGTCGGTGCCTTCAATGTCGCGGTCGCCGTCGTGGTCCCTCTCCTCGTGACGAGTCAGTTCAGCCCGGCCGCGGCCACCGGCACCTATGCCGCCTGGCACACGGCGGCCATCGGCACCCTCATGGTCATCACCTCAACTCGTCGCCGTCACGTCTTCGCGTGGATAGGCACGACCGCGCTCGTGGTGCAGACCGTCGCCTGGGCCGGCCCCGGCGGACTCGTGTCGTTCGGTGTGATCGGAAGCGTCGGCTGGGTGGCGGTCTCCCATGCGCTGTCCCTGTCCCTCGCGAAGGCCGGTCGGGACACCCGGCAGTACGCCCTCGCCGAACGCGAGGCGGTGGAATGGCGTGCCGCGCAAGAGGCGCACGTTTCGGAACGCCAGTTTCGTCTCGGTCAGACCAGCCGGATGTCGCTACCCATGCTTCGGAAGATCGTCGCCATGCGGGGTGAACTCACCGACGAGCAACGACGAGAGTGTCTGTATCTCGAGGGAGCGATCCGTGACGAAATCCGCGGGCGCAAGCTCCTGAACGACCAGGTTCGGGAGCAGATCATGGTCGCGCGCCGCAAGGGGACGACAGTCACGCTGCTCGATGAGGGGGGAATCGACGACCTCGGCGATGAGGATCTCGACCGTGTCCTCACCCGTCTCGCCGAGGCGATCCGCGACACTCAGACCGGAAAACTCATCGCACGGACCGTACCGGAGGGTTCGGATGTCGCCGTTACGGTTGTGGGATTGTCATCCCTCGACGACGGCCGATCCAGCGCACTCGGCAGCCAGAGCATTGATGACGAGGAGGACCGGGTGGACCTCTGGTTGGAGATCCCCCGCTCCGAGGCCGTCGCCTCGCGGTGAAGCGCGAGAACCACACCCGTCGTCCGACACCGGGCAGAGAAAACGGGACCGGCCCCCGAAGGCCGATCCCGTTTCACGCTCCGGGTCAGGGCAATAACCCGAATATTGGACTGACCCGCCCCCAAGCCATGAACCCGCTTACCCTAGTCGGTTCATGGTTGGCGGTGTGACTCAAAGAGACACACCTAGCAAGATCAATCATCACTCCCCCGGTCGTGCGACACAGTCGACACTTGTGCGGACATTCGGGGTACAATTTGTGTACCCTGAATTCCGTCACGATAGCGCAGGAAGGCCCGACGTCGCGGCTTACCGCCCTCGTTCGGGGTACATCCAGCAACACGTGAGCCGCAGCGACGTGTCAGCCCGAGAACGAACGCCAGGATCCGGCGCCCGGTGTCAGCGGAAGGCGGATGCTCCGTTGGCTGCGCGGCCACGCGCTTACCACCGGGCCGGCCGCAATCCGGCCGTCCTCGATTTCGTCGATCAGCGAGCTCACCACGGCCGTCACCGCCGCCAGTTCGGCTGACGACGGACGACCCGCCACGACCTGGAAATCCGGCGCCGCCGCATTCACCCGCGGATGAGAGTCGTCGTCAGCGGTCGACTGCAGGCTCACAGCGGGATGTTCCCATGCTTCTTGGGGGGGAGAGTCGCTCGCTTGGTGCGGAGGGCTCGGAGCGCCTTCATCACCACCACTCGGGTGGCTGCGGGCTCGATCACCCCGTCGAGCTCTCCGCGCTCGGCCGCGAGGAACGGCGAGGCAACGTTGTAGGTGTACTCGTTGGCGAGCCGTGTGCGCACGGCCGCGACATCCTCCCCCGCCGCCTCCGCGGCTCTGATCTCGCTGCGGTAGAGAATCTGCACGGCACCCTGTCCGCCCATCACCGCGATCTCCGCGGTCGGCCAGGCATAGTTGAGATCGGCGCCGAGTTGCTTGGAGCCC
>JANMBI010000063.1:0-5577 GCA_031360325.1 Frigoribacterium sp.
CGCTCCCCTGCAGTTCCCCCTCGTGCTCGATCCGGTGATTCGCGCCCCGCGGGTGCTCACCCGCCGCACCCGCATCGGTCTGCCGCGCTTCGGCAGCGGAACCGCCGACTCCAAGACTCCCAAGACGCCGCGTCGCCCAAAACCCTAGGAGGCAGGCCGCCCGGCGCCTTGCGACGCACGATCTCGGCCCCGACTCCCGCTCCGGCCGTCAACCGAAGAGTTTCGTCGGCGCGCGAGCATCGCGCGGGGGCCGGGGCCACCGGCTTTGGGGTTCACGGAGCTGGTGGCCTTCGCTGGTAGGCTCCCGCCGTGCCCGGGTTCAGCTTTGCGACAGGGAATGCGAAGAAA
The DNA here is from genome assembly GCA_031360325.1 of Frigoribacterium sp. Taxonomy (GTDB): domain Bacteria; phylum Actinomycetota; class Actinomycetes; order Actinomycetales; family Microbacteriaceae; genus Lacisediminihabitans. Next base: position 349 of record JANMBI010000063.1, read on the forward strand.
CTCGCCGCCATTCCGTTGTACGCCCTCGGAGTGGTCGCGAGCGTTTTCGTACCCCGTTCGACGAACCTCTGGGTGTTCGGCTGTGGGTCGGGGATCGGCGAGGGTGCGCTTGCCCTCTTTCATCACGCCCGGCGGGCCGATGCCCACCGACGGCTCGTCTGGCTCGCGCGCGACGACCGCGACCTGGCCGCCGCCGCCGCCCTCGGCATCCCAGCCGTACTCAAAACCTCACGCCGCGGTCTCTGGCTGACCCTGCGCGCCCGGGTGGCCGTCGTCACCCACGGATTCGGGGATGTGAACCGCTACGGCCTGCGCGGTGCCGCGATCGCGCAGCTGTGGCACGGCATCCCGCTCAAACTCATCCAGCTCGATTCGCCGGTCACTCTGCGGGTATCGGGGCCGATCGCCTCGGTGCCCATCCTTGCCGCGGGGGTGCGCGCCCTGTTGCGCCGCCTCTACCGGCGAGGCTATCGTGCGATCACCGTGATGCCAGCGGCCTCGGAGCTCTCTGCGGCACGCCTGCAGACCGCATTTGCGCTGCGGGCGGGCCGGGTCGTCGTTACCGGCGACCCCCGCGACGACGTGCTCTCTCTCGGCAGCCCGGACGACCGCTCCAGAACGGCTCGCGACCGTCTGTCCCGCGCCATCGGAACGCCTCTCGACGACGCTCGGATTCTGCTCTACGCCCCCACCTGGCGCGACGGCGAGGTGGATCCGGCGGTGCCGACCACCGACGTATGGTCGCGGATCGATCGGTGGTTGGCCGATGCCGACGCGCTGCTCGTCGTGCGACCGCATCCCCACGGACTCGGTGACTACGCCGCCGGCATCCGCGGATCGGAGCGCGTGCGCCTCCTTTCGGTCGAGCGCCAGTCCGATCTCACCCCGATTCTCGACGCCGTCGATCTGCTCGTCACCGACTACTCGTCCGTGGCCTTCGACTACTCCCTCACCGGCGGTCCCATCCTGTTCATCGCCCCGGACGAGGAATCCTATGTGGCCGCACGCGGCCTCTACGAACCGTACGACGCATTCAGCGGCGGACGCCAGGTGCGCAGTTGGCGCGGCATCCTCGAACAGCTCGAGCGCTACGACACCGACCCCGACTGGGCGGCCGAGGTACGGGCGCATTCGTCCGCGCTCGGCGACCGGCACTTCGCCTTCCGCGACGGGCGGAACACCGAGAGGGTCTACGCCGAACTGCTCCGACGTGTCGACGAGCCGGGGTGAGCCGGTCCGCTTGGCCCACAGGTCGGGTCAGGCGCCGGTGCGGGACGTGTCGACCGTGTCACGGGCACCACGCACGAGGCCCACGATGAATCCGAGACCCCAGCTCAGGTGCATGGTCGGGAGCACGACGAAGAATCTCCAGCGATCCGACCATCGCGGTCCGCCGGCGCGCGAGAAGCAGACGATGAGGAGCAGCAGGAGGTAAGCGACCGGCCCGAGATACACCAGTGACAGCACGAGGCTCGGCCACCCGCTCAGCACCCGGGTGAGCTGGAGGATGATCACGGCGGCGCTCAGCGCCACGGCGACAACGAGCACCGGTGCGGCGAAGAACCGCCAGGGATTGCGTCCGGGATACCGGCGCACGAGTTCTCCGCGCCAGATTCCGGTGGCGGTGAACTGGCGCACAAGCTTCGACCAGTTCTCGCGCGGCCAATAGGTGACCTCGAGAGCGGGGTCGAACCAGACCGAATGGCCGGCGTTGCGGATGCGGAGATTGAGTTCCCAATCCTCGCCGCGGCGCACCGATTCGTCGAACAGGTGCACCTCGTCGAGAACGTCGCGACGCAGCACGCCGAGGTAGGCCGACTCCGCGGGTCCCTCGGGGGAACCGCCGTGATAGCTGCCGCCACCGAGGCCGAACCTACTGTTGTAGGCGCGGGCCACCGCGGACTGAAAGGGGGTCTTCCCGCGCGCCTTCATGACGCCGCCGACGTTCGCGGCCCCGGTGCGGAGGAGAGTCTCGACGGCTCGGCGCGTGTAGGTGCGATCCAGTTCGGAGTGGGCATCCACCCGAACGATCACCGGGTGGCTACTGGCCCGGATGGCCAGGTTCAGACCCACCGGGATGTCGGTGGCGGGATTGAACACCACGATGATCCGGGCATCGGCCTCGCTCATCCGCTGCACCAGTTCGGTTGTGCCGTCGGATGACGGTCCGAGCGAGAGGATGAGCTCGATCGGGCCCGAATAGTCTTGCTCGAGTACCGCTTGCACGGCCGTCGCGATGTAGGTGATCTCGTTCAGAGCGGGCATGACATAGGACACTCCGGGAAGGGCGTGTGCCTCGTTGGCCATGGGTTCCAATGTCAGTTCAGCAGGACGATCGAGCCTACCAGCCGCCCCGAATGACTCCGCAGCCCACGCGAAACAGGCACAGACGACCGCGCTGTCGCGGGCATCCGTGCCTGTTCGGAAGGGACGGCCTCCGGGTTAGTTGAGCGTTCCGAGCGTCACGTCGACGGTCGTGGCGTTTCCGCCGCGCACGTAGGTGAGCGACGCCTGGGAACCGGCGGCGAGGAAGCGAACCTGCGCGGTGAGATCGGTGCTACTGGTGATCGGCGCGCCGTTGAAGACGGTGACGATGTCTCCGGCCTTGAGGCCCGCCTTGTCGGCTGCCCCACCGCTGGTGACCTGCTTGATGAGCGCGCCGACCACCGTGCTCGAACCGCTGTTGGCAACATCCTGGACGCTCGCCCCCAACAGACCGTGGCTGGCCTTCCCGGTCTTCATTAGCTCATTGGCGATGCGCTGGGCGAGGTTGGACGGGATGGCAAATCCCACGCCGATGCTGCCGGACTGGGATGACGCGCTGGTCTGACCCGCACTCGCGATGGCAACGTTGATTCCGATCACCTTTGCGGCCGAGTTGAGGAGGGCCCCGCCGGAGTTTCCCGGGTTGATTGCCGCATCCGTTTGGATTACCGGAAGCGAAATCGTTGCCGCGGTGGGCGCCGACTGCCCCGGAATGGTGCCTTGACCGTTGTTGAACTGCCAGAGGTCGAACGGGCTTCCCGACTTGGGTGCGGTCGGGTCGGCAGATTTCGGAGCGGCCGATGACGCGATCGCAATGCTGCGGTTCAGTGCGCTCACGATGCCGTTGGTCACCGTGTTGTTGAGCCCGAGCGGGGCGCCAATGGCGATGGCGCTTTCCCCGACGTTGAGCTTGCTCGAGTCGGCGAACTGTGCGGGGGTGAGCCCGCTGGCATTCTTCAGTTTGATCACGGCGAGGTCTGCGATCGGGTCGGTGCCGACGATCGTCGCAGCGTAGAGGTGACCATCAGCGGTGGTGACTTCGATTGTGGGGTTGGCGACCGCACCGTCGAGGGTGACCACATGGGTGTTGGTGAGGATGTAGCCATCCTGGGTGAGGATGACGCCCGATCCGGTGCCGGCTGCGCTCGAGCTGGTCGCCGAAATCGTGACGACGCTCGGGGCGGCTTTGGCCGCTACGGCGGTGATGTTGTTGACACTCGAGGTGTCGTTCACGATGACGTTTTGTGGGGTGCTCCGAGAAATGGCACTGGATGGGGCGCTCTGGTTGGCGGAGCTGGCCCACACGGCGACCCCGGCACCGGAGACACCGCCGACGAGTGCTCCGACGGCGAGGGCCGCCACAAGGCCGACGCGGTTGGAGCGCTTCGGGTCACGTGTCGCGGCGGGCGTCCACGGGTAATCGGACCCAACGGGCTGAGTCGGAACGTACGGCGGAACGCCCTGTGGTGACGTCGCGGTGCTGCTCGGCTGGCCTTCGGTCGTGGCCAAGGAGTCGGTCTCTTCGGAGCTCTTCTTCGGTAGAGAATTGGGATCCTGCGGTACGTCGGTCATGGGGCTGCTCCTTCCAAGCGATGCAAGCATCCATCTCTAACCTGAGCACTCTATATGGAGGCGCTGAGAGCGGGCCCAAGCTTTGCCGCACACACTCCCCCAAGTTCAACATCCCGGCCCCGCAGGATTCTGGGTACAGTCCCGTCCGACCAGAACGGTCGTCGCACCACCGGCTGAAGCGACCAGACGGTTGGAAGGAACCGGGATACTGCCGGATATCGGGATCCAGGGGCCGCCCGCGTACTGGTACTCGGCGCTGAAGTCGATGGAGAGGTCGACGAAGTAGGTTCCGGAGGCGCGATAGACATGGCTGGTGGAGGTGGGATCGAACTCGGTGGCCCCGGAAGCGGCCCAACTCGCACCCCCCGTCGATCGCGTCGCCGAGGTGCCGTCGCCGTAGAACCAGCGAAAGCGCTGCGCCGTGAAACGCACGGAGGCCGGACGGTCGAGGAGCTGGCCCGACTGAACCCGCGACTCGACTGTCGCATAGAAGTTGGTGTTGAGACCGACCACCATCCAACCGTCCGGCTCCATGTGATGGACACCTACGACAGGCTTGAAATTGACCAGGTCGACAAGGGTGATCGGAGCAGTGACCGTGTATCCGTCCCGCAACGGAGGAGGCGGCGGAGGCGGAGGCGGCGCGACTGTGCCGCCACGACCAACCGAACCGTGACCGCCGCTTCCAGACCCCGGATTGGTGAGTGTGCCGCGGATGTCGACACCATCACCGTTGACAGTGCCGGTTGCTGTTGGGGTTGCGCACCCTTCGAGGAGGATGGCAGATTCTGAGCACCGGCTCGCCGACCACGCCGACGGTGAAAACGAAAAGACGCTCACAATGACGGCCGACAAGATGACCTTGCTTGCAACTAACCCTCTTCGCACACGCCACCGTCCGTCCACGGTTCTCGCGATGCGACGAGAAGTCGGCGGTCAGAGGCATTCCAGTTCAGGGTAACTTGGAAGGGTTGTCTCGAGGGCCTTTGTGGTGAAACAACGGAACCCCCGGCGCCATCCACTACATCCACTCCCGTCAAGTCGAGGCAGGCATAGATGCTGACCGTGTCGGGCGCATCCTGAGAGCGTGGCAAAAGCTGCTGCAAGGAGACGTGATCTATCGTTGACTTGCCGACGGAATGCAGTTTTCGCACTCGGAAGTCGCCATATCCTGAAAGAGCACCTTCAAGAGCTTCGCCGGTAGCCACTTCCCTAATCCGCTCCGGACCTGCTCCCCCATCTGCCAAGATTTCATCCGACACCTTCACGTAAGCGGCATACGCCTTCGTCGCCGCAGCGAGCGCTTCGGCTTCGCTCGCGAAGACCGGGGTCGCGTTCGGCTGGGGCGGACCGGTGGAGGGCGCTGGCGTTGGCACGCAACCGGCGAGTGCG
>JANMBI010000083.1:0-4348 GCA_031360325.1 Frigoribacterium sp.
CTCGGCAGACACCCGGAACATGGCCAAGGTGGCAGCTCTCGTCGGCACCCCGGTGGACTTTGCGACGAACGTGCTGGAGATCGCGGTGCCTCCGGGCAACCCGGCCAGGATCGCCTCCCTCGCCGACCTGGCCCGACCGGGTGTCAAGACCGTGGTCTGCGCCCCGGCCGTGCCCTGCGGCGCGGCTACCCTCGCGGTTGAGAAGGCCGCCGGGGTCACGCTGTCGCCGGTCAGCGAGGAGAACGCGGTCACCGACGTACTCGGCAAAGTCTCCTCCGGGGAGGCGGATGCCGGGCTCGTCTACGTCACGGATGTGAAGACCGCCGGGTCTACCGTGACGGGCATCCCGTTTCCGGAGTCGGCGGCCGCGGTGAATCGATATCCGATCGCCACCGTTCGGGCGAGCGCGAATCCGGCGCTGGCGAGGGCCTTCGTCGACTATGTCACCGGAACGATCGGTCGGTCGACGCTCGGCGCCGCCGGGTTCGGCGCCCCCTGACCAGGCGAACCCTGTCACTGGCCGCGGTACCGCGCTCGGTGACAGTGATCGCGATCATCGGTGCGGCATTCGTGCTTGTGCCCTTGGTGGCGATGGCGACGCGGGTGAAGTGGGGCGGCTTCGTCGCGCTCGTCTCCAGCGAGTCGTCCGTCGCCGCGCTTCTGCTTAGCCTGCGCACCTCGCTGGCCGCAACGGTGCTCTGTGTTCTGTTCGGCGTGCCGATGGCGCTGGTCTTGGCGCGCACGAGCTTTCCGGGCCAGCGGATCGTGCGCACGATCGTGCTTCTCCCCCTGGTGCTGCCTCCCGTGATCGGCGGAATCGCCCTGCTCGCTGCGTTCGGCCGGCAGGGTCTGCTCGGGCGCTCTCTCGAGGCCGCCGGCCTCCACATCGCCTTTTCCACGGCCGCCGTCGTGATTGCCCAGACGTTCGTCGCGCTGCCGTTTCTTGTGCTGAGCCTTGAGGGGTCGCTTCGCCTCGCCGGCACACGTTACGAGGCGGTGGCGGCCACCCTCGGCGCCCGCCCGACAACCATCCTTCGGCGCATCACCCTTCCGCTCGTGCTGCCGGCACTTCTCTCCGGTGCGGTGCTCTCGTTCGCGCGGGCGCTCGGGGAGTTCGGCGCAACCCTCACCTTCGCCGGCAGCCTTCAGGGCGTCACGCGCACGCTTCCGCTCGAGGTCTACCTGCAGCGGGAGACGGATCCGGATGCGGCGGTCGCGCTCTCCCTCGTGCTCGTCGTCGTGTCGCTAGTGGTGGTGGGACTCACCCTCCGGACCGCGCCGGGAGAACGCGCCGTTGGGAGCCTCCGATGACGCTCCAACTGCGCGCGAGCGTCGGCGTCCGCGGAGTCGACGTCGCGCTGGACGTCGCCGAAGGGGAGACGCTGGCGATTCTCGGTCCGAACGGTGCCGGCAAGTCGACCGTGCTGTCGATCCTCGCGGGCCTGCTCCGCCCCGATTCCGGGCGCGCGGTGCTCGACGGCCAGGGGCTGTTCGATTGCGACGGGGGCGGATGGCTCGCCCCGCACCGCCGCGGGATCTCGCTGCTCGCTCAGGAGCCGCTCCTGTTCCCGCACCTGAGTGTGCTCGAGAACGTGGCCTTCGGGCCGCGCAGCGCCGGTCGGTCGCGAGGGGAGGCGCGTGCGTCCGCTCGCCTCTGGTTGGATGCGGTGGAGGCGGGGAATCTCGCCGCCAAGCGACCAGCGGAGCTTTCCGGCGGTCAGGCGCAACGCGTAGCGATCGCCCGTGCGCTGGCGCCCGAACCCGGCCTGCTGCTGCTCGATGAACCTCTCGCCGCCCTGGATGCGGAGGTGGTCCCCACCCTCCGTCGGATGCTGCGGGGCGTGCTGGCCGACCGCACGGCGATCCTCGTCACCCACGAGGTGCTCGACGCGCTGACCCTCGCCGACCGGGTGATCGTGCTCAACGGGGGAGTCGTCGTTGAAGAAGGGATCACCGCCGAAGTCCTGCAGCGGCCGCGGCACCCGTTCACCGCACGGCTCGCCGGACTCAACCTGCTCACCGGCATCCGCACGGGCGGAGGACTTCGACTGACCGATGGCACCGTCGTGCGGGGGAGCGGGGAGGGTTCTCTCGGCGCGCGCTCCGCCGCCGCCGTTCGCCCCTCGGCGGTGTCGGTTCACCGCGACCTGGCCGGTGCTGTCTACCCCGGTACCGTCAACGCCATCGCGACGGTCATCGACGACCTGGAGCCCCGCGGAGACTCCGTGCGGGTGCGCACCGCGGCCCTCTCCGCCGATATATCGCCGGGAAGGGTCGCCGCGCTCGGACTCGCCCCCGGCCTGCGGGTGTGGTTGGCGTTCGACGAGGCCGAGGTGGCCCTGTACCCCCTCTGAGGGCCGTTCGCCGATCCGCGAGTCTGCCGCATGGCGTCATTGACGCCGATTCGCGCATCGGTAGGGTTCAGGAAGCGGGTTTCCGTCGAGTGGAGAGCGAGGGTGTCATGCACGATCACGTGCTGCGGCCCGGCGTCGGTCCGCTCCGCTCCGCCCGCTCCCTGCCGGGCGAGTACCCGGTGGGCGACGCGCGACCGCGCTCGGCCCCGCCGGGGTCCCACGGTGGCAACCTCGATATCAACCCGCTGACGAGAGGGTGTTCGCTCTATCTGCCGGCGCAGGCCGAGGGCGCGCTCGTCGGGCCGCTTGCCGAGACCTCCGACTACCCGGTGCCGACCGGCCTCGACGAAGATCTCGACGAGACGGTCACGGCGTGTGTGCGACCGCGATCGCGCTGTTGCCGGCCCGTTCGTCAACGGATGCCGCGCACGCCTACCCGCACATCCACGCAGCAACCGACTTCAACATCTCGTAGGTCGTGGATATCGTAAAGGGTGTTCACGCAAAAATTAGGGTGGCAGATTTTGACTGACAAAGGTGTAGACGGCGCCGCTCCGGACGGCGTGCTCGACGCGTTCTGGGAGTATGAACGCGCCCTGATGGCAAACGACCTCGACGCCCTCGACCGGCTGTTCGCGCCGGGAGCCGAAACTCTGAGGGTGGATGCCGGCGGCATCCTGCTCGGACACGACGAGATCAGCGAATTTCGGCACGGCCGGGGAGGGGCACCGGCTCGAGCCATCGGCGATGTGCACGTGCGTGACCTCGGCAACGATCGTGCGCTGGTGGTGGCGGTCACTCTGCCCGAGACGGGCGGGCGAGGCCAACAGACCCAGGTCTGGCACCGCGGTTCGACCAATGACGGGCACTCGGACTGGGTCATCGAGGCCGCTCACCTGAGCGTTCCGGCACCCGCGATCGCGGCGTCCGTCTGGCGGATCGTCGGGAGCCCGCTCGTCGTTGGCGCAGACTCCGGGCCACTCGTCGGCGAAACAGTGGCGGTGAAGGACCTGTTCGACGTGGCCGGGTTCAGTCTGGGAGCGGGCGTGCCGGCCTATCTCGCCGAATCCCCCCGTCGGGTCGCCCACGCGTCCGCCGTCACCGCCCTTCTCGCGGCCGGCGCCACAGTGCAGGGTATCGCCCAGACCGACGAATTCGCCTACAGCCTGGCCGGCCTGAATTCGCACTACGGAACGCCGCCGAACGCAGCGCTTCCGGGGGCAATTCCGGGAGGATCGTCCAGCGGGCCGGCCACCGCCGTCGCCAGCGGTCAGGTCTCGATCGGGCTCGGCACCGATACCGGCGGATCGATTCGCGTTCCCGCTTCCTACCAGGGGATTTGGGGTCTGCGCACGACGCACGGCGCTGTTCCCCGCGACGGGTTGCTGCCGCTCGCACCATCGTTCGACACCGTGGGCTGGTTGACCCGCGATGCCGCGACACTCCGGGCCGCGGCATCCGCCTCCCTCGGAAGCGCCGGTCGGCAGTCTCTCTCCGGGGGATTCGCCGTGGCTCCCGCGCTCGTCGCCCTGGCCACTCAGGATGTGCAGGATGCTTTCGCCGCGGCCCTCGCCCGGTTCGCCGACGCCGGGCTCACCGACGACCTCGTCGAGGTGACCCTTCCCGACATCGACGATCTGTACGAGATCTTCCGAACCGTGCAGTCGGCTGAAGCGTGGGCGAACCACGGCGAATGGATCCAAGCCCATCCCGATGCCCTGGGCGACGAGATCGCGGCGCGGTTCGCGTTCGGTGCGACGGTCGATGCCGAGACCGAGGCATTCGCTCGGCTGGCGGTCGCGTTGGCTCAGGTGCGCATCGAATCGATAGTCGGCGATCGCGTGCTTCTGTTGCCATCCGCATCGTCCGTCGCTCCGTCGACCACCGCGGATGCCGAGACGATCGACCGGGTACGAGCCGGAACCCTCCGCCTCACCTGCGTCGCCGGTCTCGCAGGGCGACCGGCCCTGAGCGTGCCCGTCCTCACGGCGAAG
>JANMBI010000091.1:0-20845 GCA_031360325.1 Frigoribacterium sp.
CCGGAGATCTCGTCGTCGACCTGGTCGCGCGCCACCGCTTCCTGCACCAGTTCGGTGCTTGCCACCGTGCTGACGGCGAAATAGTAGATCACCACGCTGAACGCGCCGACAAAGAGAGCGTCATAGTCTTCGGGCATCACATGGAGCGGTGCGGTACCGAAGTTGCCGAGCAGCCCGAGCACGACCATGCCGATGAGCCACGGCCAGATCCAGATCGCCGACTGCCAGCGCGCTCGGGCGATGTCGATGCTCCTGGCCTTGACCAGCGCCGCGACAACGAAGATCGCCTGCCCAAGCAGCACCGCGAGCGCGAGTTTCCAGGTCGCCTCGAATCCACCCCAGTAGACGATGAGGTTGGCGAACGCGAAGCCCACCGGCAGGAGCACCTTCGGAAACGGGAGGCGATACGGATGCTCCCGACCGACATCCGATTTCATCAAGGCCCCGAGCGAGATCGGTGCGAAGGCGTACATGATGGCTGTGGCTCCGGTGATGAGGCCCACGAGCTGTTGCCAACTGGGGGCGGGTGCGAAGAAGATCACGCCGAAGAGGCTAGCCAGCAGAATCGACCACACCGGCACGCCGCGCTTCGAGACCCGGGTGAGCACCTTCGGGAGACCGAGCGCATACGAGATACGGGCGGTCGTGCCGATATAGATGAGTCCGGTGCCGCCGGGGGAGATCACGGCATCGATGATCAACACCACAGCCAGCCACCCCACCCCGGCTCCGATCGCGAGGGTGTAGTACGGGCCGTATGCCCCGACGTTCGCTCCGAGCGGCTTGGCCCAGCCCCCCGCCGCCAACAGCTTGGGGTCGAGGGCGGCGACGAAAGCGATCTCGAGCAGAATGTAGAGAATCGCCCCGATCACCATCGCGACGATGATCGCCCGAGAGACATCCTTTTTCGGATTCCTCGCCTCCCCGGCCATCTGCGACGCCTGTTCGAAGCCCTGGAGGGCGAAGACTACGCCTGCGGGAAGCGCCGCGAACACGCCGTGGAAGCCATAGGGGGCGAATCCACCGTTGGCCGTGAAGTTCTGCGGATGAAAGCTCACCGACATCAGAACCACGACGGCCAGAACCGGCACCAGGAACTTCCAGATCACGATTCCGGTGTTGCTGTCGGACAGCCAGCGGGCTCCCATCAGATTGATGAAGGCGAACAGCACGATCGCGAGGGTGCCGATCACGATACCGCGGCCGGTGAGGGTTCCATCGGCATTGTTGACCAGGCTGAAGCTCCGTCCGACGGCGGGAAGGGAGTTGATGTAGTCGAGACTCGCCTCGACCTCCAGCGGCGCGATCGCGACGGCCTGCAGGTAGGTGACCCATCCGGCGGTGAAACCGGCGAAGCCGCCAAACGCGTAGTGGGGATAGCGGGCGGTGCCGCCGGCCACCGGATAGGCGGCCCCGAGGTCGGCGTGGATGAGGGCGAGCACCATCAGCATGACGGCTGCGAGCACCCAGGAGATGAGGGAGGCTCCGCCGGCGACCGAGGCTGCGGTGAGCGCCCCGAGCAGCCAGCCAGAGCCGATGATCGAGCCGAGGGAGACGAACATCAGCCCCCAGAACCCGACCGACCGCTTGAGCCGCAACGGCGCCCCAGCCTGGTCGGCCGTTGCTCTGGCGAGATCCGCCTGTTGAGTGATTCGGGACATGTCTCCCCTTCGATACAGCCGGTGAGTGTGATCATTCGAACGTACTCCCGACGTCACGCGGCGGGGCGATTTCGAAACAAATTGTTTACCTTGGTGTACCGTTTCGGCTCGGCATTGACCGGCCCTACTCTACGCCGCGCAGTGCCGGGTGGTGAAAGGTGTCGTGGAAGACCCGTTCCGACGCCCCCACACGGTCGAGGTACGGGGTGAGACCGCCCATCTGGAACGGATAGCCGGCTCCGAGAATCAGGCACAGGTCGATGTCTTCCGCCGCGGCCACCACTGAGCTTTCGAGCATCCGGTGCACCTCGTCGGCCAAGCCATCTTCGATCCGGATACGCAACTGCTCCGCGGTCATCGGGGTTGACCCCCCGGCGACGATGGCGCGCGCCCGCTTGTCGATCCCCGTGATCTTGCCCTTGCCGTCGCGCTCGAAGATGTGCCCGAGCTCGGCCAGTTTGTGCAGGTTTCGGCTCTCGAAGAAGCGATCGGGGAAGGCGCCATGGTGCGTGTCGAGCACGTGGGCGCCCACCTTCAGCCCGACCAGTTCGAGCAGCTCAAAGGGTGTCATCGGCAACCCGAAGGGTTTGGTTGACTCCTCGACGACCTCGAACGGCGTGCCGGTGTCGACGGCGTGCATCGCCTCGCCGAGAACCTTCGCCAGAATTCGGTTGACAACGAAACCGGGGGTATCCGTGGTGATCACCGCGTTCTTGAACAGCTTCGCGGCCGTCACCATCGCGGTCGACAGGGTTGCTTCGTCCGTTTGCGGGGTATTGACGACCTCGACAAGCGGCATCACCGCAACCGGATTGAAGAAGTGGAAGCCGACAAGTCGCTCGGGATGTGTGAGCTTCGCCCCGATCTGCTCCACCGAGAGTGACGACGTGTTGGTTGCGAGCACCGCCGTCTCGGAAATGTACCGTTCGACATCGGCGAGGACATCCTGCTTCACACCGACCTCTTCGAACACCGCCTCGATCACCCAGTCGCAGGTGGCGAAGTCGGATTTATCGACCGTGCCGGATACCAGCGCCGTGAGGCGGTTCGCCTCGTCCGGTGAGATGCGCTTCTTCTCGAGGAGCGCGGTGATCTCGTCATGGATGTAGGACACGCCCTTGTCGACTCGCGCCTGATCGAGATCAGTGATGATCACGGGAACCTTAAGGCGTCGGACGAAGAGCAATGCGAACTGGCTGGCCATGAGCCCGGCGCCGATCACGCCCACCCGGCTCACCGGCTTTGCGAGGCTCTTGTCGGGTGCACCGGCCGGGTGCTTCGTGCGCTTCTGCACCAGGTTGAAGGCGTAGATGCTCGCCGCGAACTGGTCACCCGAGATGAGTTCGGCGAGTGCGTCGTCCTCGGCGGCGAAACCGGTCACGCGATCGGTATTCTTGGCCGCCTTGAGAAGCTCGAGCGCCTTGTAGGGCGCCTCCGCCACTCGTCCGATGCGCCTCTCGAGCATTTTCGTCGCGGCGCCGATGGCAATGTCCCACTTGACCGCGCGCTCGAGCCTGCCGGGTTGATTGGTCCGTTTCACCGTCACTGTGCCCGAGATGACGCCGTCCGCCCAGGCAATCGACTGCTCAAGGAAGGAGACGGAGTCGAAGATCGCGTCGGCGATGCCCAGGTCGACGGCCTCTTGGCCCTTCAGCATCCGGTTGTTCTTCAGCGGATTCTCGATGACCACTCTGAGCGCATTCTCGATCCCGATGAGATTGGGCAACAGCCAGGCGCCTCCCCAACCCGGAATGATCCCGAGAAACACCTCGGGAAGCGCGACTCCCGCGGTATTGCGATCGATCGTGCGGTAATCGGCGTTGAGTCCGACCTCGAGACCCCCGCCGAGCGCCAACCCGTTGATGAAGACGAAGGAGGGCACTCCGAGGTCGCTCAGCTTGCCAAGCGCGTGGTGGCCGAGTTCGGCCATCTGCTTGCCGACAGCCCTGCTGGTGATCGATCCCACCTTCGAGAGGTCGGCACCGGCGGCGAGGAAGTACGGTTTGCCGGTGACGGCAACGCCGGCTATCTCGCCGCGGGAGGAGCGTTCCTTCAACCCGTCGAGCATGGATGCGAATTCAACCAGCGTGACCGGGCCCAGGGTGGTGGGACGCGAGTGATCCCGTCCGTTGTCGAGGGTGACGAGTGCGAGGATGCGGCCGGCGGAGATCGGAATGTCCCGAACATAGGAGTGGGTGACGATCTCGTCGTCGGATGCCGCGAGGAGTTCGGCGAAGCGGACTGGCGTGGAGAGGTCGGTCATTTCTTCTTCTTTCCGTCGAAATGCGGGTTCTCCCAGATGACAGAGCCACCCTGACCGAGGCCGACACACATGGCGGTCAGGCCGTAGCGCACATCCGGACGTTCCGTGAACTGCGCGGCCAGCTGGATCATCAGGCGAACCCCCGAGGAGGCGAGGGGATGGCCCATCGCGATTGCCCCGCCCCACTGATTGACGCGCGGGTCGTCGTCGGCGATGCCGAAATGGTCGAGGAATGACAGCACCTGAACAGCGAAGGCCTCGTTGAGTTCGAAGAGTCCGATGTCGGTGATCGACAGTCCGGCCTTGTTGAGGGCCTTCTCGGTAGAGGGAACGGGTCCGATGCCCATGATCTCGGGTTCGACCCCCGCAAAGGCAAAGCCCACGAGCCTCATCTTTGGGGCGAGACCCAACTCCTTCGCGATGCCCTCGCTCGCGAGCAGACTGATCGTGGCCCCATCGTTCAGGCCGGAAGAATTGCCCGCGGTGACGCGACCGTGCGGTCGGAACGGCGTCTTGAGGGCTGCGAGCCCTTCGAGGGTGGTCTCGGGACGCAGGGCTTCGTCTCGGGTGGCAAGCCCCCAACCGGATTCGGAGCGAATGGCGACCGGGATCAGGTCCGGCTGGAGCTTTCCCGATTCGTACGCGGCCGCGGCCTTGTGCTGGCTCGCCATGGCGAAACGATCCGATCGCTCCTTGGTGAGTTGTGGGAATCGATCGTGGATGCGCTCCGCGGTCGAGCCCATGTTGAGCGCTTCACCGCTGACGAGCTTTTCCGAGAGGAAGCGCGGGTTCGGGTCGGCGCCGAAGCCCATCGGATGCCGACCCATGTGCTCCACGCCCCCGGCGAGCGCGAGGTCGTACGCCCCGAAGGCGATGCCTCCCGCCAGGGCGGTGACCGAGGTCATCGCGCCAGCGCACATGCGGTCGATGGCGAATCCGGGAACGGATTTCGGCAGTCCCGCGAGCAGTGCGGCGGTCCGCCCGAGCGTGAGCCCCTGGTCGCCCTGCTGGGTCGTCGCGGCGATCGCCACCTCGTCGATCCGCTCCTTCGGCACACCGGGATTTCGCTCGAGCAGGCCGACGATGGCCTTGACGACGAGGTCATCCGCCCGGGTATTCCAGTACATGCCCTTTTCGCCGGCGCGTCCGAACGGGGTGCGAACTCCGTCGACGAACAGCACTTCATGTCTCTCGGCCACAATGCCTCACTTCGCTCATAGGTTAGAAAAAGCCTAGGTGGCAGCACCGGGCGCGGTGAATCGTTTGACTCTTCCTACGAAACGGGCTCGATGCCCCGTTCGATCGTTTGGCTGGCATCGACAAAGGCTTTTAGGATCACCTGTGCCAAAGCGTTAACCTGCCAGGGGCGTGCACCGAGTTCGAACAGTCCGGAACGGATACCGTCGATATCGAGCGGTTGAGGAGGAGTCCAGGCCAGTCGTCGGAGCAGTTCCGGGGTGAGCAGGTTCTCGACCGGGATGTTCAATTCGGCCGACACGAGCGTGATTTCCGCACGCGCCGACTTGAGTCGACCGTCCGCGTCCGGGTTGCGGTCGGACCACATCCGTGCCGGGGGAATCGCATCACTCGCGGCGCGAAGGGACGGAAGATCCTCGGTGGTTCGCCCGGACTCGACGGCGGTCCACCAGCGCGGAAGTTCCGATCGGCTCGCACGACCGGTGAAATCGCGCAAAGACGCCAGACCCTGGCGCGACTCGGGAACCGCCTTCGCCGCGGCGATCAGTGAAGAGTCGGGCACCAGTCGCCCGGGAGCGGTGTCGATCTCGCGGGCGAAAGCATCCCGCGCCTCCCACAGCGCACGGGCCACCGCAAGGCCTCGGGCGCCCCTAACCGTGTTAAGGCCGGAAAGCCGACGCCAGACCTCGTTGCCTGCGACCTTGGCCTCTCGGGCGAGAACGGCGGAGAACTCCTGTTGCGCGATCTCGGTTTTTCCGGCCGTCTCCAGGAGCGCGGCCATCGCGTCCCGCAGGTCGACAAGCATTTCGACATCGAGGGCCGCGTAGACGAGCCAGGACTGGGGGAGCGGTCGGGTCGACCAATCCGCAGCCGAATGTTCCTTGGCGAGGTGGATGCCGAGGAGGTCCTGGACGACGGTACCGAGTCCGACTCGGGGAAGCCCGGCAAGCCGAGCGCCGAGTTCGGTATCGAATATCCGGGTGGGATCGAGCCCCACCTCTCGGAGGCAGGCGAGGTCCTGACTTGCCGCGTGGAGCACCCACTCTTCGTCGCGAATCGCCGCATCGAGCTCCGCTAAGGAGCCGATCGCCGGTGGATCGAAGAGAAAGACGCCCGAGCCACGCCGGAAGACCTGAATCAGGTACGCGCGCTGCGAATAGCGAAACCCTGAGGCGCGCTCGGCATCGATGGCAATCGGGCCGAAACCCGCAGCAATCGCCGCGACGGCGCCGAGATACTCATCACGTGTGGCGATTACCGCGACTTCGACATGCGGGACCTGTTGAGCGGTAGCCGGAATCAGCGGCAGGGGCGTCTCGGCCTCGGCGAACTCCAGGCCGGCGACGGATTGTGAGCCGTCGAGGAACACCGGTTCTCGCCCGGTGTCGCTCACGTCCTGTCTCGGCGGGCGGATAGCACATTCACTCCTTCGACAGCCGGAGGCAGTCCCGCCAGCATGCACAGCAATTCCCCCCAGCCTTCCACATGCGAGCCGATGTCGTGGGCATCGAGCGGAGTCCACGACGCGCGGAGTTCGATCTGGGCGCCATCGCCCTGACTGGCCAGCTCGCCGAATCCGGTCGAGAGGATGCGCGTTGCCGTGCCCGATTCCGAGCCATAGCGGGCGCCCCGGGCATCCAGAGCGTCGACGAGCCACGACCAGGCGACATCCGCGAGAAACGGATCGAGCCCGATGTCGGTCTCGAGGGGCGCCTGTGCGTAGCAGACCACACGAAAACAGCCACTCCACGCTTCGGGCGAAGAGGGGTCGTAGAGCAGGATGAACCGGCCAGTGCCGATATCGGAATCGGAGTGGTGACGGGCCGGCGTGACGTTGGCGGAGAGAGCCACACTGAACGGCGCGAGGCCGCCTCCCGGCGAAGGGATCTCGGTGAGCACCAGTTCCGGCCGAAGGCGAGTGCGACGGACCGCATCGAGCGCGGCGCGGAACGGAGCCGGTTCCGGTTCTCCTTGGGCATTTTCGGGCACGAGTGAAGACTAAAGTTCCTCTGTGGCACATTCCCGAAGGCACGCCGTCGCGGCAGTTCCGGCGCTGCTCGTCGCGCTCGTCTCCGTCGGCACGATCTCGGCGCTGGCAACCGCCGCTCTCGCCGCGATCACGCTCCGCGCGGCCCGCACGGTGGTGATTCCGCCCACTCGCCAACCCGAGGACATCCGCATCATCTCCGTAGACGGTGCGGGTGCCCTGGTCACCCTCTCGTCCACACCGGACTCGCGGCTTCCCGGCAGGTACAGCCTGTTTTTCGCGCACGGAACCGGACACGCGCGAGTGGGCGAGATCGAGAGGGTGACCCAGCATTCGGTCACCCGCCGTGTGCTCGGCGCGGATCGTGGCGACCTGGTGCGGGCGCGCCGCGGCAGACTGAGCGGCTGGTTCTACAGCGGACCGGATCAACTTGGCCATCCGTTCGAAAACGTGCAGATCGAGACCGAGCTTGGTCCGGCTCCCGCCTGGCTCGTGCCGGCCGACCCGCCGGGGAACCGCTGGATGATCGGGGTGCACGGTCGTGCGGTTCAGCGCGAGGAGACCCTGCGCGCGGTGCCGGTGTTCCGCGCGGCTGGCTACACCTCGTTGTTAATTTCCTACCGCAACGATGTGGGAGCACCGGCGAGCCCGGACGGACGCTACGCCCTCGGCGACACGGAGTGGCACGATGTCGAGTCGGCGATTCGGTACGCCACGGAACACGGCGCAGCGGATGTCGTGCTGATGGGGTGGTCGATGGGCGCTGCAACGGTGTTGCAGACGGTCACCCGTTCCGAGCTCTCCGGGTTCGTTCGCGGTGTAGTTATGGACTCGCCGGTCATCGACTGGGTCACGGCGCTGCGTTTCCAGGGCGAGCTGATCGGTTTGCCGAAAGCGGTCCGTTCCGGGGCGATAGCGCTGCTCGGGATGAAGTGGGCCGGTCGACTCACCGGCCAACACGATCCGATCGACCTGGGGAGGCTCGACTTCGTCGGCCGTTCCGATGTTCTCCGGGTGCCCATCCTGATGATGCACAGCGATGACGACGGATTCGTCCCGGCGAGCGCATCTCTCGCGCTCGCAGCGAATCGGCCCGATCTCGTCAGCTACGAGCGATTCACCGTGGCCCGGCACACCAAGCTGTGGAACTTCGACCCCGAAAGATGGAACGCTGCGATTTCACAGTGGCTGGCGACCGCGCCGCTCGGAGCCCCGAAGGGATCAGGCCCGGACGGCCCAGCGAGCATATAGGGTGCTCGTGTCGTCGGCCAGCAACTGCGTGAGCGTCAGCCGTTTCGCGGAGAGCGGCACACTGCCGAGAAGAGGCTGTGCCGGCCCACCGATAGTTGGGCTCGTCGACAGACAGAATTCATCCACGAGGTCGGCCGCCAACAGTTGACCGGCAAGCGAAGGTCCTTCGCAGACGATTCGTCGAAGCCCGCGAGTACGGAGGGCATCGATGAGGTCGGCGGCGGCCATGCGCCCGTCGCGGTCCGCCACGATGATGATCTCGGCCCCGGGAAGAGAGTCCATCGCCCGTGCCGCGGCCGATGCGGGGCAGAGAACCAGGGGAACGGCGCGATCGGTACCGATGACTAGTTCGTGAGAGCCAAGGTCGCCCGAACGCGTGACGATGGCCAGCGGAGCAGTGCGCGGGAGTTGGTACCCTTCGGCACGAACGCTCGCGGCCCCGACCAACACCACCTGGCTCGATCGGCGGATCACCCCGAGAATCTTCCGGTCGGCTCGGTTGGTGAGGGATTCGGAGGTGCCATCCGCACCGGCGACGCTTCCATCCACGCTCGAAACGAGGTTCACGCGAACCCAACTCTCGCCGGGCAGCGCATACAACTCGGCCAGTCGAATTCGGGCATCCGGGGCCTCGATGTCGATCGCGTCCACAGCGTCGGGGAAAAGCCGTCTCAGGTTCACGCGGCCCGTCTTTCGCGAATTTGTCGCTTGGTGCGGGCGAGCATCGCGGTCATTCCCCGGATGCGAAGTGGGCTGACCGTCTCGGTGAGACCGATGGTGTTCGGAAAGTCGTCGGGAACGGCGAGGACCTCCTCTACGGTGAGTCCGGAGAGTCCCCTGGCGAGGATCGAGGCGAAGCCGCGGGTGGTGGGAGCTTCCTTCGGTGCGGTGGCGTGCAGGTGCACGATGCGCTCGACCACTTCGACGAAAATGAACACCGGCGACTGGCACTCGGCGACACGTTCGAGAAGGTCGGGATGCTCGGAGAGGTGAGCAGGCGGCTCGGGCAGGTCGTCGGCGAATTCCAGCAAGAGGATGAGGCGATCGCCAAGGTCGAGGTCGAGGAAGTCCTCGCGGATCCGGGCGAGCGATTCGGGAAGTTCGGGGCTGATCATAGGCATCCAGTATCCCATCGCACTCGAGACCGGTGATCCGACCCGAGCGCCGCCCGCTGTCCCGGCACACTCGAATACGGCAACGACACTTCCGTCCCCGACCAAAAACGCAGGACATTCACCTCGAAAAAAGCCATTCCGCTTCCAAACCCCGGGTTTCGCGGTGAATCCCCTGCGTTTTCACGAGGGGAGGGGGCGGGGAAGAAAGTCGATCCGCAACCGGGGGGGCGGATGCCGAGTCGACGCAACCGGTCGCCGAACGGCCCGTCCCATTGGCGGGACCGTGTCGGTGCCGGGCCGGGATCCGGGCCGCGGACGATCGGAACACGAACGGCGCACCCCTCTCCCCAGGATCCGTCGTAGTTGCGCACGCCCTCGAATCAGAGGAGGTGAGTGAGGACGAACCGGGTGTGGGCCGATCGATCTCCGATGCGGCGGGAGACGACCACATCGTCCCGGTCGGACAGACCGGCGTCGGAACGGGGGATCGTGTCCAGCCCACCCGCCGGGCGGAAGGTGCGTCCTCGGCCACCGCCGAGCCCATCGCCCCGTTTCGAGCGCTCGGGATGTGACCGGCGCACAGGGCGCCTTCCTCCGGATCGGCCGGTGCGGTCGTTCGCTCGCCGCTGTACTCCTCGGGGGAGTGCACGTCGATGAGCGGGCGTGCCCAGTGGGCGAGCACATCATCCCGGTAGGCACGCACACGGAAATCGTCGCGTTCGATCACGGGATACTCGGTTGCGGTTGGCCTCGATGGTTTGGTCGCATACTCTCCGACTTCGGCCTCCCATTTCGCGGGAACGCCGCCGAGCAACCGCATGTCTTCGTGCCCGAACAAGTCGAACACCCACAACGCGACACCCACAACGCGACACCCACAACGCGTAGGCCGCCCCCGGTTGTTCTTGTCTCCGTAGACGATGACGGAGGAGTCGCGGCTGATGCCCCTGGAGCCGAGAAGAGCCGCAAACCCGGCGCCGTCGATATAGTCGCGTTCGACCGGATCGTCGAGATCGGTGCGCCGGTCGACCTTCACGGCTCCGCGGATGTGGCCGGTCTCGTACAGAAGCACGTCTTCGTCGGATCCGACGACGACGAGTCCGTGATCGCCGAGCTCGTGATCGCCGAGGTCGGCACGGAGCCAGTCGGCACGGAGCCAGTCGGTGCCGACCAGACGATCCGGGTGCGCAACACCCGAGAATGCTGCGGATGGGTCGACCTCGACGGTCATCCGGTACCTCCCATTGGCGCCGCTCAGGGGCGGTGATGTGCCTCCGGTCGGGGAGCTAGGCTCGATTCTGACCACTATCGAATCTACGCACTCGGTCGAGCGAGAGCGCGGTTTCCGTAGGACTTCGACACAATTCACCAAACGTAAGGGCCCTTCGACTCGTGACCGCCGACCAGGTGATTCCCCGCGGCAGTCTCGCTGATCGTGAATCCTCGATCACCGCGGAGGCGATGGTGCGACACCTCGTGCCGCCTCGCCAATTCGAGACGGCCACGCTCGATTCCTACCGACCCGACCGTGACTATCCCTCGCAGGGGGGCGCCGTCGCGGCGATCCGCAACTTCGCTCACGGCTTCTCTTCGCGGGCCGGATCGAAGACCGGAGGTGGGTTGCTCTCCCGCCGAAAGGCCGTCGTCCCCCTTCCCGGGGTCTACCTGGACGGGGGATTCGGCGTAGGGAAGACTCACCTGCTCGCGGCACTGTGGCACCTCGCACCGGGACGAAAGTATTTCGGCACCTTCATCGAATACACCGCTCTTGTCGGTGCACTCGGCTATGCCGGTGCGGTCGCCCAGCTGAAGGGGGCGACGCTCGTGTGCATCGATGAATTCGAACTCGACGACCCGGGGGACACTCGACTCATGTCACGGCTGCTGTCGGAGCTGGTGGCATCCGGTTCGAAGATCGCCGCAACCTCGAACACCCCTCCGAACGCTCTCGGCGAGGGCCGATTCGCGGCGCAGGACTTCCTTCGGGAAATCGACGCGCTGGCAGCGCGGTTCACCACGGTCCGGATCGACGGCCTCGACTTTCGTCGCCGCGCCCTCGAGGGGCATGCGGTCACGCACGCCAAAGCGGATTTCCCGGCCGTTCTCGACGCAGTGCCCGGGACGGTCACCTGCGACGAGTTCGACGAGGTCGTCCATCACCTCTCCACGGTGCATCCGTCCCGCTACGTTCGCATGATCGAGGGTCTCGACGGCATCGCCCTGACGGGGGTGCATCCGCTCTCCGACCAGACGGACGCCCTTCGGCTTGTCGCCTTCGTCGACCGGCTCTACGACGCACAGGTGCGCATCCTCGCAACCGGTACTCCTCTCGACCGGGTGTTCGACGAGGAGATGCTGGCCGGCGGCTACCGTAAGAAGTACCTCCGCGCTGCCTCGCGCCTCGTCGCCCTCACCGCCGAAGACGCCTGACCGCCGCGCGGGTCAGACCCGGTCGAGCGATCGGTAGTGCCGCGCCCGGATCATCGTGAGGGTCACTCCGATGATCGCTGCTACGACCGAGGCGATGAGAACGGCGAGCGTTCCCTCGACCGCTACGGCCCGTTGTCCGGCAAAGGCGAGTTCGTTCATGAGCAGTGACACGGTGAAGCCGATTCCTCCCAGGCCAGCGACCGCGACGATGTCTCCGAGCGGGATGCGTTGCCGCTTGTCCGCCAGACGGTTCGCCACCAGGGCTCCTCCCGTGATTCCGACCAGTTTCCCGATGGGCAGAGCCACGATGATCGCCCAGAACACCGGGCTCAGTTCGCCGATTGCGACGGAGGGGATCGCCACCAACGCCGCGACGAAAGCGAAGATCGGGAGGATGACACCGTTGCTCCACGGCTCGAGCGCGTGGCGCGTGCGCTGAGCACTCCCGCTGGCCATGATGAGCCCGAGCGCAACTCCCGCGATCGTGGGGTGGATGCCCGAAAGGTTGACAAGTGCCCAGGCGGCAACGCCGAGCACCACGAGCATCGCCCGGATGAGGCGAGAACGCGCGCGACCGCTCAGCCACCCGAAGAGCAGGATCACCGGCATCGCGGCGAGGAGAGGCAGCGGTCGGAGGGCATCGGTGAAGAAGAACGCGATGATCCCGATCGCAATGAGGTCGTCGATCACCGCGAGAGCGAGCAGCAGTGCGCGGATGCGGGAGGGTAGCGCCCGTCCGGCGAGTGCGAGCGCCCCGAGCGCAAAGGCGATGTCGGTGGCCGTGGGGATCGGCCAGCCTTTCGACAGCTCTCGGTCCGGGACCATGAGCACGAAGATGACGGCCGGCGCGATGACGCCGCCCACCGCCGCGATAGTGGGAACCAGCGCCTTACGCGGGCTGTCGAGTTCGCCGTGGCTGAGCTCGTGTTTCAACTCGATGGCCGCGAGGAAGAAGAATACCGCGAGCAGGCCATCCGTGATCCAGTGGCCGGCGGAGAAATCCACCCCCAGCCACGGCACCGGGAGGTGCCGGTCGCGCAGGGATTGCAGGGCGGGGCCGAGTGCGGAATTCGCCAGGACGATGCCGAGAATTGCAGCCCCGAGAAGAAGGAACGCGGCGTAGCGCTCGCTTCGGAGGAATTTCATGGTGCCATCGATCGCATCCCGGACAGTCTAGAAGAGTCGTGCTGGTGCCGGTTCGACCTCACGGCTGACACCGGGCGGGGTTTGGAAACACGATGTTTACATTCGCGCGGAGGGCGTAACAACCGAGAAACACCCGGACACGCTCTCGGAAATATCGGCCGACCAAACTGTCCCCATCCCCGAGACGGATCCCCGATCGCCGCCCGGCATCAGGAATCGCGAGAACAGTCTGGCGGGTGTCCTGTGGAAAAAGAGAGAGGCAACCCCAACCCATGGTCGCATTGTCGGTCCTTACCAATGCCACGACTGACGGCATAACGAACAATCTGAACTCGCTGTGGCTGATGGTGGCCGCGGCGCTGGTTCTCCTCATGACCCCCGGGGTCGCGTTCTTCTACGGAGGGATGGTGAGGGCCAAGAGCGTGATCAGCATGATGATGATGAGCTTCGGAGCCATGGGACTCGTCGGGGTGCTCTGGGTCATCTACGGATATTCGATGTCCTTCGGCAGCGGTTCGGACTGGCTCATCAAGGGATTCCTCCTCAACCCCCTCCACGACCTGTTCTTGACCAATGAGATCAACAGCAAGGGGGGGACACCGCTTCAATGGATGTCACTCGACATTCATGGCCTCGCGTTCGCGGGATTCCAGGCCACCTTCGCGATCATCACCGTCGCCCTCATCTCCGGGGCCATCGCCGACCGCGCGCGATTCGGCCCGTGGATGGTCTTCGCGGGTGTCTGGGCGACCCTCGTCTACTTCCCGGTGGCGAGTTGGGTCTTCAACTTCACCCTCGACAGCAAGGGTGCGTTGGTCGACGGCGGCTGGTCCGTTTTCGGTCTCGGTGTCAACGACTTCGCGGGTGGCACCGCGGTGCACATCAATGCCGGTGCTGCGGGGCTCGCGCTCGCGCTAGTGCTCGGGAAGCGGGTGGGCTTCCAGAAGGGCATGTCCAAGCCGCACAACGTTCCGCTTACCCTCCTCGGAGCCGCGCTGCTCTGGTTCGGCTGGTTTGGGTTCAACGCCGGCTCGGAGGGCGCTGTGGACGGCATTTCCGCGCTCGCCTGGATCAACACGCTGGTGGCGCCGGCTGCAGGCATCCTCGGCTGGCTCATCGTCGAGAAGTTCAAGGACGGGAAGCCCACGTCGATCGGCGCCGCATCCGGCGCCGTAGCAGGTCTCGTCGCGATCACTCCCGCCTGCAACATCCTGACGCCGGGGTGGGCGATCGTGCTCGGAATCCTCGTCGGGGCGGTCTGCGCCCTGGCGATCGACCTGAAGTTCAAGTTCGGCTTCGACGACTCGCTCGACGTCGTGGGGATCCACCTCGTCGGTGGTCTGGTCGGCACGCTCTACATCGGAATCTTTGGCAGCGGCATCGGGCTCATCGACAGCGGCAGCCCCAAGCAGCTCGGAGCCCAGGCTCTCGGGGCAGTCGGGGTCATGGTGTACTCGTTCGTGATGGCCTATGCGATCGCCTGGGTCATTCAGAAAACCATGGGATTCCGCATCACGACCGAAGATGAGGTGGCGGGCGTGGACACCATCGTTCACGGGGAAGAGGGCTACGCGCTCGAGACCGTCTAGCCGCACGGTGCAGGGTGGGGGGGGGGCCGGGGGGGGGGTGGGGGTTGGTCGGTGGGGCCCCCCCCCCACCCGTTGTTGCGTCTATGGTTGGCGAGGACCGCGTCCCCGGACGCCCGAGTGCGAAGGACGCCGAATGGATGCCGTGAGCCTGGGCTACAGCGCACTGGCCATCGTGTCGATCCTCGCCTTCACGGGTCTTATCGTGCTCCTCGGGCAGCGTTGGGCCGAGACGGACTGGGCTCGGAGCGTGCTCGTCGCCGGCGTCGGCGCCGCGGTCGTCGTCGGGGCTGCATCGATTCACCTGCTCGCGCTGCCGCTGCTTCTCGTCGGTCCCCTCGCAGCGCTCGGGGCACTGTTCGCGACGGTGGCGACGTCCACGCTGCGGTCACCATCGGTGGCGACGGGCGGAATTCTGCGCGTGCTTCTTCTCGCGGCGGTCGCAACGGCGGCGGTTTTCGTTCCCGCCTCCTGGGCGGTGTTCGCCACGGTCTTCGATCCCTTCGGCACACGTCTGGGGGTGATCGACCTCGGGGGAGCTCTGCCAGCGCTGGTGGGCGGAGGGGCCGTCGCGTGTGGAGTTGCCCTTGCCGAGCGGCGAGCGACGCGACGCACCGTGCCACCGCGGGACGGCGGCTGGCTGCTGCTGGTGCCCGCCGGACTCGCATGGGCCGCGGGGGTGGGCTGGATGGCCGGCCTGGAGCTGGCGGCCGATGACATGGTGCCGATCATCGTGGCCAGCGCGCTCGTGATGCCGCCGGTCGCGGCGATCACGGGATCGGTGATCGAACGTCTGCGATTTCGTCGCACGACGGCATCGGGAGTCATTGGGGGGCTGCTCGCGGGTCTCGCCGCAGCGGTGTCGGCCTGTGCCTTCGTCACCGTCCCGCTCGGCGTCGTGATCGCCCTCGCCGCTGGCGCCGTGAGCGGGCTGCTCCCCGCGTGGATGAGCGCGAGGCCTGCTCTGGCGCTCGCCGCCGCCGCCGCGGTCGGGCTGGTCCTGATCGGGGCGGTCGGGACCAATCTGGGGTACATCTACACGGGACAGCCGGAGCTCGTTCTCGGCCAGCTGTTCGGCACGCTGGTCGTCGGCGCCGGAGGACTCGGCGTTGGTGCGGTGCTCGGCCGGTTACTTCGGCGGTGACTCTCCGCGCCGTCAGCGTTGGACCGGCGAGCCGACCATCGACCGGGCGGCGATGGCACGAGCGGCCCGCCCCTCGGGGATGGGCAGGATGGGAAAAACGTGAATCATGTCGACCACTTCGTGAAAGTCGATCGCGATTCCCGCCGCGCCGGCGAGCGCCACGAGCCTCGTGGCATCCGCGTTGAGGATGTCCCGCGTACCACTGAACACGGTGATGGGGCCGAGACCGGTGAGGTCGCCGTGCAGGGGGCTGACCATCGGATCCGTCTCCGACAGGGGGCCGCGATAGACCCCGCCGGCGAAGTGCGTTCCGGGTACGGCCAGCCACGGATCTCTCGGCGCGATCACCGCAAGCTGCGGGTCGGTGCCGCTGATGTCGAGCCAGGGGGAGATCAGCACGGTGCTGTGGGGCGCGGAAACGCCGCGGTCTCGGAGCATCAGCGCCACCGCGAGCGCCATCCCCCCGCCGGCCGAATCGCCGAGCAGGCTCGTGTTGTCGGCTCCCACTTCGGCAATCAGCTTCTCGGCCAGATCGGTTGCCTTCGGCACGATGGTCTCGGCCGTCTCGGCCGGGGCGAGCGGATAGATCGGCACCAGAAATCGTGTGTCCGTCTCGACGGCGAGCCGGGCGATGAAGCGCCAGTGCTGCGGAGCGATCTCGAACACGTAACACCCGCCATGCAGGTAGAGAGCCCGACGCGGTGCCGTGCGCCCCTTCGGCCCGATCTCGTAGACGGTCCAGCCGCCGATGGTCAGCCGGCGAATATCCACCGTCCTCGACAACCGCGCGGGAGGGCGTGATCTCGGGGGCGTCCCGGCAGCCTGACGGGCGAGGGTCTTCTCCATCGCGCCGGCGGAGGAGAACACGTGTTTCGATCCGCGAAGGGTCATCACGGCGGGCATCAGGCGGCTTGCGAGACTCGGCATGGGGCAAGCATAGGCTGGGGGCGTGGAGTCGATTTCGCAGACCGCGCCGAGCCTTCCCGGGCGCCCCGTGCTCCAACAGTTCTGGGC
Source organism: Frigoribacterium sp. (assembly GCA_031360325.1). Lineage (GTDB taxonomy): Bacteria > Actinomycetota > Actinomycetes > Actinomycetales > Microbacteriaceae > Lacisediminihabitans. The sequence goes on from JANMBI010000091.1 coordinate 16,795, forward strand.
CGATGTCACCTTCCTGCACTGGCGGGTCGACGCGTCTGTCGTCGCACCTCTGTTGCCCCCCGGCATTGTGCCCGACGTCTTCGACGGCAGCTCGTGGGTAGGACTCATCCCGTTCCGGATGCTCGACTCCGCCTTCTTCGGCGGCCGGCCGGTTCCCTTCTTCGGCAGCTTCACAGAGGTGAACGTGCGACTGTACGGGGTGGACGAGTTCGGGCGCCGCGGTGTCGTGTTCGCCTCGCTCGAGGCATCCCGGCTGGTCGCGGTCATCGCCGCGCGCACCGTGTTCGGTCTCCCATACTTCTGGGCTTCGGCCGACTTCCACACCGAGGGTCGGGAGTACCGCTACGCGACTCGGCGGCTCGGACGGGATGGGCCGACGACGCGGATCGTCAGCCGGGCATCCGCGGTACCGGTCGTGGATGACCCGCTCGCGGACTTTCTCACCGCGCGGTGGCGCCTGTTTGTCGGTCGCGGCGGCGGCACCGCGGTCCAGGCGAATCGGCACGGAGCATGGCCTCTGGTGGCTGCCGAGCTTCTCGAACTCGATGATGGGCTTCTTGCCGGAGCCGGTTTGCCCGGCCTTGCGGAGAACCCGCCGGATTCCACGCTGTTCTCGCCCGGGGTGCTCACGCAGTTCAGTGCAGCACGCACGCTCCGGGAGCGGGAGCGTCGTGGCTTCGCGCTGCCAGGAAAAGTTGTGGGCGATACCGGACTCGTACCGATGACCTCTTCGGTGTCAACGTGCTCGGGAGCCGGTTTTCCCTGATTCCTGTCGACGGCGCTCGAATCTTGGACGCTTTCGGCGTGGCTACTGTCCAGTTTTCGAGCATCTTCGACACGAGGGTGACGAGGGCGAGGATCACGGGTCGTTGGACGGGATGCCGTTGTTGCGGCAGCCTGGCTAAGGGAATTCGAGAGGCGAGACTATCGACAGCAATGAGGTACGGGGGGCGGGTTGGACATCAGCGGACCTGGCTTGTTCTGTTTTCCGGAGTTGGGGGAGTCGTTGTCAGCGATTGGTGAAGCCGATGAAGAGACCGCCGGTAGGTTTTACGCTGACGTTGTACAGAACCGCAATGATCGCCCCAAGCCCCGAGCCGGCAATGGCGCCCACGACACTTATCGCGATCGAAAAGCCCAGCACCGGCCCGAGGCCGAGAGAGGTTTTCACGCTGCTGGTTGTCGTTGACCCGCTCGATATGCCAGAAAGGAGCGCATCGAGCTGATCGAACGCACCGGTCTGGTTCAGAACTAGCCAGAGGACAAGAGTGACGAGCGTGGTCACAACACTCAGACTCAACCCGAGAAGAAGAGAAATCTTCGCGGCGGCCCACACGTTGATGTGAATGAATTTGAGGCGAACCTGTTTCCCCGCGGCCGGCGCGGCAGATGATTTTCGGGCAAGTTTTTCAGCCAAGCTCATGAACTTTATCTCCCTTCGGGACGCCGCGTAGAGAGGACTTGGATGGTGTCCGACTATCGGCGCCCGCACCTCCCACGTCACCGGGGACTTTCTTCGAGCCCGCCCGTTTGTCGGGTTGTGATTGGGTCTTTCGTCGTTTGGATTCGCGCTCGAAGGACAGGACAATGCCGATGGCGGCGAGGGAGCTGACCAGGGCCGTGCCACCGGATGAAAAAAGAGGTAGAGGCACTCCGAGGACGGGGAGTAAACCTAAGACAACGGCGATATTGACGGCAGCCTCACCGATGATCCACGCCATAATCGCGGCGGTTGCGATTTGGGCGAACCGGTCAGTGCTGGTGGCGATAACCCTCAGAAACGCCACGGCGAGAACAGCGAAGAGAATCAGTACCAGAAGCGCGCCAATGAGGCCCAGCTCGTTGCCGATGACGGCGAAGATGAAGTCAGTGTCCGCTGCGGGAAGCCAGCCCCATTTGGATTGGGAGTTGCCCAGGCCGACGCCGAAAACACCGCCGGAGGCGAGGGCGTAGTAGCCATTTTGAATTTGCCAACCGACCCCTGTTGGGTCAGCGGAGCCAGGGTTCAGGAACGCCAAAATACGGATCAGTCTGCTGGGTCGGGTGACCGCGAGCAACACGGCAAGGACGGATGCCGCCCCGAGGGTGAGCGCAAGTTGCTTGATGGGCGTGCCGGCAGAAAACAGTGCACCAAGCAGCATCCCGCCCATGATGATGGTCGTGCCGAGGTCACCGCCGATGGTGACGAGACCGATTGCTGCGCCTGACACGAGCACAACGGGCAGAAGCGAGTATTTCCAGTCCGTAATCCTGTTGTACCGTTTCACCAAGAACATGCTGATCCAGATGGCTAAGGCAATTTTCAGCGCTTCGGATGGCTGAAGCGAAAAGCTTCCGAGTCGCAGCCAGTTGCGGTTTCCACCAACTTGCGTCCCGAGGGGGGTGGCGACGACGAGCAGCTGCAGCACGCACGTTGCGATGAGTAACAGCCGGGCATGCCTTCTCCAAAAGGTGCTCGGGATCCGTGAGATGACGAGCATGAGCGGGACTCCGATCAGCGCACTCGTGCTCTGTTTCCAGAACACGGCAAAAAAACTGTTGCCGGCGGTATGCGAATCGACGAAAGAGGAGGAAAGGACCATTGTCAGCCCGAAGCCGACCATGAAAAGAGTGGTCCCAAGCAGCAGGTGGTAGTTGAAGGACTCGGCGTGGAACAAACGACGGACAGCGATCCGCGCCGACATTCTCCGGGACGCGACTGCGGGGGGAAGTGGCTCTGGTGTGCTCTCGGTCCATACACCGCGTTTCTCACCGACAACCCACTGGGTCCCGATCATGAATGTTTCCCTCTGCTCGGATTCATCTGGTGCTCTGCCACTCTTTCCGCCCCTCTTGACGGAGAGTTTCCGAGCGAGGTTTCAAAACGTGGCGGCGAGATCGTCCGCCCTCCCCGTAGGCCGCGAATGGCGCATCCGTTCCCTTGATTCAATTGGCTAGACTGGCAAACTGGCAGGTCTCACGTGTCGTAAGAGTCAAAGCTTACATGTCGTAGGATCACGGAGACGGTAGCGTCCGGGCGCGGCGCGGCAGAGGGGAGATACATCGTGGATGTGCGACGGGAGCGAGGCGCGCTTGAGGCGCAGGTGCTCAGCACCCTGTGGTCAAGTAGCACACCGCTGTCAGGAGCTGAGGTGCACGAACAGCTCGGCGCTCCGGAGCTCTCCTACAAAACCGTGTTGACGGTTTTGACCCGGCTTCAGGCAAAGGGCCGAGTGGCCCGTGAGAAAACCGGCCGGGCGTTCATCTACCGTCCTGTCCCTGACGGGTCCGCTGTGGCTGCGCAGCGAATGGCGAGCGTGCTAGCCCGGGGCGCGGATCGTTCCGCGGTCCTTCAAGGATTTCTCGAAGCGATCGATCCTGCCGACGAGGATCTGCTCCGGGAACTGTTGAGCACCCCGCCCCCGGGCGGTACAGAATGATCTACAGCGTCTACCTGCCGATGATCGTCGTCTGCGTGCTCGCGCTAGCCGGCCCGGCCGTTTCACGAAATCTGGCGCCGTCGACGTCGACGAGATTCCTTTCCGCTCTCGCTGTGTTGAGTGCCACCGCAACGATCGGGACGCTGGCTCTATTGGCGGTGGGCGGCATGGTGAAGATGTTGCCCCTGCTCGGGATTGGCGCAGACAGGGAGCGACTCGTCGGCGGCCGGGATGGAGTCCCGTGGCTCGTCGGAGTGGTCGCCGCCGTCGTCTTGGCCCTGGTGGCCGTGCGCGTACTTCGTGCCGCGGCCAATGAACGGCGGACTCTGCAAGCGTTGAAGGCACTGGTCGAACGATGTGGTGAGGGGCTGCTGGTCCTTGAGGACAGCAAGCCTTATGCGTACGCGGTTCCGATCGGGACCGGTACCGTAATCGTGTCCACCGCAATGTTAAAAACCCTCACCGATCCTGAACGCCGCGCCCTCCTGGCTCACGAACGAGCGCATCTGACCCACCATCACTACCGCTACCAGCTAGTCGCTATCACTGCACTTGCGATTAATCCCCTACTCGGTAGGGTTCGCCGGGAACTGAAATTGCAAACCGAGCGGTGGGCTGATGAAACCGCCGCT
>JANMBI010000101.1:0-17143 GCA_031360325.1 Frigoribacterium sp.
CGGATCATGCCACCCTCGTGGTGATCACGAGTGCCGTGCTTGTCTACCTTCCCTTCGCAGAGCGGATGCGGTTCGTCGACACGCTTCTCGGCATCGACGCGCGGTGGATCTCCCTCGAGGGGGTGCGCGGGCTGCCGACCGTGCGGGCGGCCCTGCCGTCGGACGGCGGCTCCGATGGCCGGTTCGTGCTCGCGCTCGACCAGCAGCCACTCGCCTATACCGGCCCGCACGGTCAGTCGCTCGACTGGATCGCCTGAGTCCGTCGCGAGGGTCCGTGCATCGCCATTGACCGGACGCCGGGCCGTTCCTCCAGCGGGTTTGCACAGCGAGTGCGCCCTAGTATGGCCGCAGGCGGAGGGAGAACCGAGCGTGTCAGTGTCATCCGAGCGGTCGGCACCGCCGCCGGCGACCCCCGGTGCATCCGAATTGCCGCTGCGAGAACAACGCATTCTCGCGTTCGAACGCCGGTGGTGCGAGCATGCCGGCGCCAAGGAGGACGCGATCCGCGCAGAGTTCGAGCTCGCAGGCCCCCGGTACTATCAGTTGCTGAACGCCGCGCTCGATCTTCCCGAGGCAGTACTCTTCGATCCTCTGCTCGTGAGGCGCCTGCAACGGTTGCGGGACTCGCGCACCGAGGCACGGTCCGCTCGCGTTCTCGGCAGTCTCGACCGGGCATCCGCCCCCTCCGACTTGACAGACCAGTAACCAATCGACGGAAGAGCTGATGGCGACCAAACCCACCGACCGCTTCGACAGCGTGCCCGACGACCTTCTGCGAACGGGTGCCCACCGCGCCGCCCCGCGAAAGGGTCGCGGTTGGATCGCTTTCGCCTGGGCGGCACTCGCAACCGGTGTCCTCGTCGCTGCCGGGATCTTCGGACTGGCGGCGATCCGCGGCACGGTGAATCTTCCCTTCGCCGGTCCGAACCCGACCGCCACCGCGACTCCGACCGCGACGACGACGCCGACCCCGAAAGCGACAACACCGGCGCCGGCACCGACCTTGGCGAGCAAGATCGACCCGGCGCTGCCGATCACCATCCTCAACGGCACGACGAAAAAGGGACTCGCCGCAGCCGCCGGGGACAATCTCGTCGCCCAGGGCTGGAAGGGTGCAGCGACCGGCATCGGATCGCGGGCGAACGCGAGCGCGAGCAACATCACCAAGACGGTGGTCTTCTACACCACCGCCGCGAACGAAGCCGCCGCGCGGGGTATGGTGCAGTCGCTCAAGGTCGGCACGATTCAGCTCTCCTCGGCATACCCCAAATCCCCGCTCACGGTGCTCCTCGGCAGCGACTACGTCGTCCCGGCCGGATAGATCGCGCCGCCGAGGACGGGCACCGAAGACGGGCACGGAAGACGGGCACGGGCGGTGGCATGTTTCGTCGATGTTTAATCCGTACCGAATCGACCCGATCGCCGTTACTATCTGGGATTGGCCCCCGAGCGCGGCGGCTCGCGGGCACAGGCAGGGAGTTTTCGATGGCGAACGGCACGGTCAAGTGGTTCAATGCTGAAAAGGGCTACGGCTTCATCACCGAGGACGGCGGTGGGCAGGAAGTCTTCGTGCACTACTCCGCGATCGACATGGGCGGCTACAAGGTGCTCGAAGAGGGCCAGAAGGTGACCTTCGAGGTCGGAAGCGGCAACAAGGGCCCCCAGGCCGAATCGGTGCGGCTGGCCCAGTAGTCCGCTCGCCCGCCGCGGGAGGCCGAGTCGCCTTTGCGAGCATCCTGACGCCTCGAGCAGCTCACTTGCACTCTCAGGGGGAGAGTGCCAGAATCATTTAGCACTCCCGTATCGAGAGTGCCAATAGCTGTTGGTTACATGACGTCCCGGAAGGACGAAAAACACACATGGCAAAGATCATTGCTTTCAACGAGGAGGCCCGTCGCGGCCTCGAGCGCGGCCTCAACATCCTGGCGGACGCCGTCAAGGTGACCCTCGGCCCGCGCGGTCGCAACGTCGTTCTCGAGAAGAAGTGGGGAGCGCCCACCATCACGAACGACGGCGTCTCGATCGCCAAGGAGATCGAGCTCGACGACCCGTACGAGAAGATCGGTGCCGAGCTCGTCAAAGAGGTCGCGAAGAAGACCGATGACGTCGCCGGCGACGGTACGACCACCTCGGTCGTTCTCGCCCAGGCTCTCGTGCGCGAAGGACTGCGTAACGTGGCGGCCGGAGCCGACCCGATCAGCCTCAAGCGCGGCATCGACAAGGCCGTCACGGCCGTCATCGCCGCACTCGTCGCCGGTGCCAAGGAGATCGAGACCAAGGAAGAGATCGCGGCCACCGCATCGATCTCCGCCGGGGACCCCGAGATCGGCGCCCTCATCGCGGAAGCGATCGACAAGGTCGGCAAGGAGGGCGTCGTCACCGTCGAGGAGTCGAACACCTTCGGTACCGAGCTCGAGCTCACCGAGGGCATGCGTTTCGACAAGGGTTTCCTGTCGGCGTACTTCGTCACCGACCCCGAGCGCCAGGAAGCGGTCTTCGAAGACCCCTACATCCTGATCGTCAACTCGAAGGTCTCGAACATCAAGGACCTCCTCCCGGTCGTCGACAAGGTGATCCAGTCGGGCAAGCAGCTCCTCATCATCGCGGAGGACGTGGATGGCGAGGCTCTCGCCACCCTCGTCGTCAACAAGATCCGTGGCATCTTCAAGTCCGTGGCCGTCAAGGCCCCGGGCTTCGGTGACCGCCGCAAGGCGCAGCTCCAGGACATCGCGATCCTCACCGGTGGGCAGGTCATCTCCGAGGAAGTCGGACTCAAGCTCGAGAACGCAACCCTCGACCTGCTTGGGCGCGCCCGCAAGGTCGTCGTCACCAAGGACGAGACCACGATCATCGAGGGCTCCGGCGATGCCGAGGCGATCGCGGGTCGCGTCAAGCAGATCCGTGCCGAGATCGAGAACACCGACTCCGACTACGACCGTGAGAAGCTCCAGGAGCGTCTCGCCAAGCTCGCCGGTGGTGTCGCGGTCATCAAGGCCGGAGCCGCGACCGAGGTCGAGCTCAAGGAGCGCAAGCACCGCATCGAGGACGCCGTCCGCAACGCGAAGGCCGCTGTCGAAGAGGGCATCGTCGCCGGTGGTGGCGTCGCTCTCATCCAGGCGGGTGCCGTCGCATTCGCCTCCGAGGCCCTCACCGGCCTCACCGGAGACGAGGCGACTGGCGCCAACATCGTCAAGGTCGCCGTTGATGCCCCACTCAAGCAGATCGCGCTCAACGCCGGTCTAGAGGCGGGGGTCGTCGCAGAGAAGGTGCGCAACCTCCCGAGCGGTCACGGCCTCAACGCCGCGACCGGCGAATACGTCGACATGCTCGCAGCCGGAATCAATGACCCGGTGAAGGTCACCCGCTCGGCACTGCTGAACGCAGCGTCGATCGCCGGCCTGTTCCTCACCACCGAGGTCGTCGTCGCGGACAAGCCCGAGAAGGCCTCCGCACCGATGGGCGACCCGTCGGGCGGCATGGACTTCTAAGTCCGTACCGGCCACAACCACCGGAAGGCGGTCCCGAACGGGGCCGCCTTCCGTTGTCTGTGTGGGCTGTCGTGAGGGCTGTCGTGTGGGCTGTCTGGGTGGTCTGAAGTCGCCCGCCCGGCTCCCGCCCGCCGCGCCGTTTCCGATCGGGCCGGGGTTGTTGCACCCTCCGCGGGCGGCGCGCCTTGGGCTCAGTGCGCGAACAGCCGGGTGTTCGCTGCCTCGATCTCGGCATACTGCCGTCCGGCGTGCCCCAGGGCCGAGCCCATCGCCCCGAGCACCTCTTCGACGCGCTGCTCGAGGCTCTTCCACTCCATCACCGCGCCCTGGAACGCCGAAGCAGCCGGCCCCGACCACGAGCCCTGAAGGTTCGTCAGCTGCCCGTGCAGCGCGCCCACCTCGCCCTGGATTCGCCCGATCGTGCCCTTGGCCGCCGCCGTTGCTGCCATCACCGCTTCGCTGTCGACCTGATACCGGGTCATTTCTACCTCCGTGGGGTTCTGCCCGAGCACCGCGTGTGCCGGATCGAACCCCGACGCTAACCCGTGGTCGCTACCGGATTTGGCGGGTCAGTCGCGCTTGGGGGGAGCGGGAGGAACGTAGTCGTCGGGGAGGAGCGGAAGGCTCACCCGGAAGGTCGCACCACCCCCGGGGGTCTCCAACACGGTCACCTCTCCCCGGTGGGAGGCGACGATCCCCGAGACGATGGCCAGACCGAGACCGCTGCCCCCGGTCTCGCGCGTGCGCGACGAGTCGGCCCGCCAGAATCGCTGGAAGATCTTCTCGCGAATCTGGGGGGGAATGCCCTCCCCGTGGTCCACCACTTCGAGCACACCCACCCGCCGCGCGGTGTCCACCGAGACGACGAGATCGAGGGGGCTGTCTGCGGGAGTGAACCGCACGGCGTTTCCGATGAGATTGGTGACCACCTGGCGGATCTTGTTCTCCTCCGCGAGCACGACCGCGGGAACGACCGCATCGTCGGCGACGGGGGACATCAGCTCGATCGGCGCCGTCTCCCCCCGGACCTGACGACGGCGTAAACGCGCGAGTTGGGCGCCGGCGAAGCGGATTGGCCCGGTCGCCGCAGGGCCGCCGGCCGGCGCTCGGGTCGAATCGACGGATGCCGCGGGCACGACGGCTTCCGTGGCTGCGGAGCGAGCGGCATCCGCCACTATCACCGTCACGACGCGTCCGGGAGCCGAGGCCATGGCGTCGAGGGCCGCGTCGTGCGCGATCGGCACGAGATCGACGGGGGCCAACTGAAGCGGCTTCGCCTCGTCGATGCGAGCGAGTTCGAGCAGGTCGGCCACCAGCTCACCCATCCGGATCGCCTCTTTCTCGATGCGCTCCATCGCCTGGGCGACATCCTCGGGCCGTTGCAGAGCCCCCATCCGGTACAGCTCCGCGTAGCCGCGCACCGAGACGAGGGGGGTGCGCAGCTCGTGGCTCGCGTCACCGACGAACCGGCGCATCTGGTCGATCGTGCGAGCGCGGTCGGAGAATGCCCGGTCGATGCGGTTCAACATGGTGTTCAGGGAGCGGTTGAGGCGGCCGACCTCGGTGTTGGGAGTGGCTCCGGGAAGCCGCTGGCTGAAGTCACCCTCGGCGATCGCCGCCGCCGTGGCTTCGACCTCGCGCAGTGGAGCGAAGGTGGATGTCACGAGGAGCCGGGTCAATGCGGCACCGAGCACGATCACCGCAAGGCCGAAGCCAAGAAAGATCACAAGGAATCGATTGATCAGGATGTCGGAGCTCACCAGGTCGACGGCGACAACTACCGTCACGTAGTCGGCCGAATCCACGATGTTGCGCGGAACGGCAACGATCCGCCACTGGTCGTCGTGTTCCTTGTCCCACACGGTGAAGGGAGCGCCGCCGGCCTTCACGACGGCGTTGAACGGCATCGGGGGCAGATTCGGCGCCGAGTGCACCAGCACGCCGTTATTGCACAGTTCTGTCCCGTTGGTGTCGAATACGGCGAGGTAGTAGTCGTTGAGCCCGGGGAGCACCTTGCAGGTCGTCGCGCCGGTCTTCGTATAACCGGGCACGGTTTGGGCGAACTTCGACATTTTCGCATCGACGTCAGCGAGGAGGAACGAGCGCACGACGGTCATCGTGCCGATGCCCGTCACGAGCAACCCGAGCGTCACGAGCAGCACCGTCACGCCGGTGATCTTCGTTCGGAGGGAGACCCCGCTCCACCAGCCAGTGAGTTTAACGTGCATCAGAAGATCCAGATTACGGGGCGCAACCTGTGGCCGTGCCCCGCGGGCCTAGACCCTGGCGGCCTTCAGCATGTAGCCGAAGCCGCGCTTGGTCTGGATGACCGGCTCCTCGGAGTACTGATCGAGCTTGCGACGCAGGTAGGAGATATAGCTTTCCACGATTCCCGCGTCGCCATTGAAGTCGTATTCCCAGACGTGGTCGAGGATCTGGGCCTTGGAGAGCACCCGGTTGGGGTTCAGCATGAGGTAGCGCAACAGCTTGAACTCGGTGGGGCTCAACTCGATCTGCTCGGACCCCACCGTCACCTCGTGGGTGTCCTGGTCCATGGTGAGCTCGCCCGCGCGGATGATCGCGTCTTCCTCGTCCTGCATGGTTCGACGGAGGATCGCCTTGATCCGCGCGACGATCTCGTCGAGGCTGAATGGTTTCGTCACGTAGTCGTCGCCGCCAACCGTCAGGCCGGTGATCTTGTCTTCGGTGTCATCCTTCGCGGTGAGAAAGAGGATGGGCGAGGTGTAGCCGCTCGACCGCAGCCGCTTGGTGACACCGAAGCCGTTCATGTCGGGCAGCATCACATCGAGGATGATGAGGTCCGGCTCCTCCTCGAGCACGGCCGAGATGGCCTGGGCTCCATTTCCCACGGCACGCACGGCGAACCCGGCGAACCGAAGGCTCGTGGTCAGCAGGTCGCGGATGTTCGGTTCGTCATCGACTATCAGGATCTTGGGGCCATCGCTCATGGCACCAGTATCTGCGCGTCGGCTGTGTGCTCCCTGTGTATCGGTTCCGGATGCCGGGTGCCGATCCTTCACGGCGGGGTCTCGGGTGTCACTGGCTAGTCTGAGAGGGTGATCCGTACCATCGGCAGCCGCGTCTTCGACTTCGACCGGCAGGTCGCGGTGATGGCGATCATCAATCGCACCCCCGACTCGTTCTTCGACCGCGGCGCGACCTACGCGCTCGACCGCGCCCTGGCAGCGGCCATCGCCGCGGCATCCGACGGTGCCGACTGGGTGGACGTCGGCGGGGTGCCCTTCGGTCGGGGGGAGCCGGTGAGCCTGGCCGAGGAGCTCGACCGGGTCGTGCCGCTGGTCGAAGCCATCCACGCCGAGAGCGACATCGTGATCTCCGTTGACACCACGAACGCGGAGGTCGCCCGCCGAAGCATCGAGGCCGGGGCATCCGTCGTCAACGACACCAGCGGGCTGTCCGACCCGCGGCTGGCGGCGGTGGTAGCGGCGACCGGAGCGCATCTGGTGATCACCCACAGCAACGGGATACCGCGAAGCGAGCCGCAAAGCCCGCACTACGACGACGTGACGCGGGAGGTGGTCGCCTACCTCCGCGACCGGGTCGAGCGGGCCGCCGCCGCCGGTATTCCCCGGGAGCGACTGATCGTGGATCCCGGCCACGACCTGAACAAGAACACCGTGCACACCCTGGAGATCACAAGGCGCCTCGAGGAGGTGGTGGCGATCGGGCTGCCGACTCTCGCGGCGGTGTCGAACAAGGACTTCATCGGCGAAGCGATCGATCGCGAGCAGGGCAGGCGGCTCGAGGGATCCCTCGCTGCCGCCGTGATCTGCATCATGAAGGGGGTGCGGATCGTGCGGATGCACGACGTGCCGGCTGCCGTCGCGGCGGTGCGGCTCACCGAGGCGGTGCTCGGATTCCGCGAGCCGGCCTTCGCCAGGCACAACGTCTGATGACCGCGATCCGGATCGACCGTCTCTTCCCCGCCCCGGCCGCGGAGCTGTCGGACGACGCCGTGGCGGAACTCTACGCGCGCCCCGACCGATCGCTGCCGTGGCTGAGGGCCAACTTCGTCGCGAGTGTTGACGGAGCGGCGACGGTCGACGGGCTCTCCGGCGGGCTGGGAGGGGATGCGGACCGCCGCGTCTTCGACATCCTTCGCGAACTCTGCGACGTGGTTATCGTCGGTGCGGGCACCGTGCGCGGCGAGGGCTACGGCCCGATGGTGCTGCCGCGGTCCTCGTCAGACCGGCGGGTTTCGCGGGGGCTGCCGCCGCATCCGGTGTTCGCGATCGTGTCGAACCGCCTCGACCTCGACCCGACTTCGCGCATCTTCGGTGACGCACCCGTGAGGCCGCTGGTGATCACGACGGATGCCGCACCGCGCGATCGTCGGGACGCCCTCGCCGCCGTGGCCGAGGTGTTCGTCGCGGGAGGGGACCGACTCGATGCCGCGCTCCTCGTCGCCGAACTCGCCTCGCGCGGACTCGCCCAGCAGCACTGCGAGGGAGGCCCATCACTCTTCGGCAGTCTGCTCGCCGCCGGCGTGGTGGATGAACTGTGCCTCACGGTGAGCCCGCTGCTCGTGGCGGGCGACGGCCCGGGCATCGTCGAGGGCGCGCGCGAGAGTCCCCGCTCGCTCGCTCTCGGCCACGCGCTCGTCTCGGGTGACACGCTGATCCTGCGCTACGAGGTCGTACCGGTCACGGCTCAGGCCGCGACCGAGTCGCCGTCGAGAATGGTGTAGCTGTAGCCCTGCTCGGCGAGAAAACGCTGGCGGTTCTGGGCGAAGTCCTGGTCGACGGTGTCCCGCGCCACGAGCGTGTAGAAGTTCGCGGGGAGTCCGGACGCCTTCGGGCGGAGCAATCGTCCGAGGCGCTGAGCCTCCTCCTGCCGTGAACCGAAGCTGCCGGAGACCTGGATGGCCACGGTCGCCTCCGGGAGATCGACCGAGAAGTTTGCGACCTTGGAGACCACGAGCACCGTGATCGATCCCTCACGGAACGCCTGGTAGAGCCGTTCGCGTTCGTCGACCGGGGTGGAGCCGGTGAGCTTCGGAGCGTCGAGTAGCTCCGCGAGGGTATCGATCTGGTCGAGATACTGGCCGATCACGAGGATGCGTTCGCCCCGATGCTTCCTCACGAGAGCGCGCACCACCCGCAGCTTGGCCGGAGCGGTCGCCGCGCGCCGGTATCGTTCGTCGTCGGCGGACGCCGCGTATTCGAGCCGCTCCTGCGAGGGAAGATCGATCCGCACCTCGAAGCAGGATGCGGGGGAGATGAACCCCTGGGCTTCGATCTCCTTCCACGGCGCATCGAAGCGTTTCGGACCGATCAGGCTGAAGACATCCCCTTCGCGGCCGTCTTCCCGCACCAGGGTCGCGGTGAGCCCCAGTCTGCGGCGCGCCTGCAGCTCCGCGGTGAGCTTGAAGACGGGGGCGGGCAGCAGGTGTACCTCGTCGTAGATCACGAGCCCCCAGTCCAGCGCGTCGAGAAGCGCGAGGTGGGCGTACTCGCCCTTCCTCTTCGCGGTGAGGATCTGGTACGTCGCGATGGTGACCGGCTTGACCTCCTTGGCCTGCCCGGAGTACTCGCCGATCTCATCCTCGGTCAGAGTCGTGCGTTTGAGCAGTTCGCTTCGCCACTGCCGAGCGGACACGGTGTTGGTCACGAGAATGAGCGTCGTGGTCTCCACCTGCGCCATCGCGCCCGCGCCGACCAGCGTCTTGCCCGCGCCGCACGGCAACACGATCACGCCCGATCCGCCGTCCACGAAACTCGCCACGGCGTGGTTCTGATACTCGCGCAGATTCCACTCCCGGGTATCGAGGGAAATCGGATGCGGCGTACCCGGGGTGTACCCGGCGAGGTCTTCGGCCGGCCAGCCGAGCTTCACCAGCTCCTGCTTCACCTGCCCGCGCGCCCAGGCCTGGATCTCGTACCGGTCGATTGCCGGGCCTCTGCCGCGCTGATCCTCCGGAAGGAAGAGCAACGGCGCGATCCGCTTGGCCCGCACGATTTCGCTGAGCACCGCGGCATCCGTCGACCGCAGGACGAGTGCGCCGTTCTCGTCGCGTTCGATCACCAGGCGGCCGTAGCGGCCCACCGTCTCGGCGATGTCGATGGAGACGCTCTGCGGGATGGGGAATTTGGAGTACTTTTCCAGGATTTCGAGCATGTTCTCTGCGGTGTGGCCGGCGGCGCGGGCATTCCACAGGCCGAGTCGCGTGATGCGGTAGGTGTGGATGTGCTCGGGAGCGCGTTCGAGTTCGGCGAACACGGCCAGGTCGTGGCGGGCATCCTCGGCGCCGGGGTGCGCGACTTCGAGCAGCACGGTTCGGTCGCTCTGCACGATCAGGGGTCCAGACAGCGCATCCACCCGGCAAGCCTAGGTCACCGGGGACTGCGATCCGCCGTGCGGCCTCTGCGGGGTGCCGTACACCGCGGGGTGTGCACACTGCGGGGTGTGCACACTTCGGCCGCCGCACACTTCGGGTTGCGCACACTTCGCCCGACACACACTGCGCCCTGCGCACACTTCGCCCGACACACACTGCGCCCGCCGCACACTTCGGGGTGCGCACAGTTCGCCCGCGCACACTTCGCCCGCCGCCGAGAGCGGACTCGGCGGATGACACGCGGCCAAAGCCGCCGGGGCACGGCGTGTCGCGCGGATGTCCGCTGTCGGCAACACCCGCACGGCCCACCCGGCCTCTGCGCAGCCCGCGCTGTCGGCAACACTCGCGCAGCACGAGTAACCCGAGCAACCCGGGCCCGCGCAGCCCGCGCGGCCTCTGCGCAGCCCGCGCTGTCGGCAACACTCGCGCAGCACGAGTAACCCGAGCAACCCGCGGTCCGCGCAACAGAGCGGCCCGAGCAACCCGCGCAGCCCGAGCGGCCCCGGGTAACCCGAGCAACCCGTGCGCAGTCCGAGGTCGCCCGACGTGTGGCGTGTCGCGGGGATGGCCGCTGTGCGCACACCGCGCCCGCAGCCGAGAGCGGACCCGGCGGATGACGCGCAGTCCGAGCTCGCCCGACGTGCGGCGTGTCGCGGGGATGTCCGCTGTACGCAACACCCGTGCGGCTCGTGCGGCTCGTGCGGCCCGCGCGGCCCGAGCGGCTCGAACTGGCCCGAGCAGCCCCGCGCCCGACCGCGGTGCCCCGGACTGCGCCCGCGCACAGCCCCCCGACGCAGGAGATGCACGGCGGGAAGCCTCCGGTCGCTACTCCGCCGCCGAGATTCCGGCGATCCGCGACAGTGGAAGGGTACGCTCGATCCCGGCGCGATTGTCCCGCCCGCGCAATCGACCGCCGGCGACGCTCGTCGGTTCCAGTTGATAGTCCATGAGCGCGCCGTTTGGCATGGTGACGCTCACCGTGAGCGGTGTCTTCGTCTTGATCGCCGAGTCCAGTTGGCGAATGAGCCAGGCGTGACCGGTCTCTTCGTCTTCGGTCTCTGCGCCGAGACGCAGCCGTTCGACCAGGGCGTCGAGCGGGTGCACAGCTCCGGGCGGAGCGGGCCGTGCGGTGCGCTGGCGGCGGAGGGAGACGATCTCGCGCTCCGGATCCTCCGCGGCAACCGGGTAGCGACCGTCGCTCACCGCCCAGAAGACGGCGTCGAGCGGAAACCGGCTCACGGCGCGATCGCGGGCGGTGCGTTCGAAGCCGAGCGATGAGAGATTCTGGTCGACCAGGATCGCACCGATGAGCAACTCGTCGTCTGACCGAATGTAGCTCTGCGCATCCAGTCGCGGATCATCCAGAGCACCGACGCGCACCTGCCCGTACCGGCTCGCGGCCTCGCCGATCAGGTAGTCGAGGGGCTGAGGGATGCCGGTCAGCGAGATTCCGCGGAGGAACTCGAGGATCGACTCCGCCGTCTCCCCGGCGGCCATCGCCCGGTTCACGCTCGAGGTAGAGACGCGATAGCTCGACGCGAGGGCGCGGCTCTCGACATCGGTGAAGGACCGAAGGCGGGCATCCACGTGTGGTGCGAGCGGTCCGGGGGCGACGACGGAGAGATCGTGCTGGAGGTAGACCCGCTCCACCTCGGCGGGCAGCAGGGCGGTCATCGCCCGCTCGGCCGCATGGATGCCGTCGGCGAGCAGTAGGGAGCCCGGCCCCGTCGGGGCCCGATTCGCTGTGATGCCGAGCAGTTCCGCGTCACGGGTGTAGTCGACGATGCGCTGATCCATCCAGTCGCCGCCGGCCGGGTATAGCCAGTCGATGTAGCCGCGCAGCCCCGAACCCCACAGGGCATGGGTGCGCTCACCAAGGAGGCCCCGGATGTCGGCGGGCAGGCGGTTGAACCACGAGGAGGCGAGGGTCGCCCAACGGGCACCCGTGGACAGGAGCATCCACGCGCCGCCGGTCTCGGTGATCATCCACGATCCGGTCTCGCGGGCGACGAGGCCGGCGTGCTCGGCAACGTCGAGGAAGACCGGTACCGAGTCGAGCCCGACGCTCATCGCATTGGCGAGGCGTTTGCTGTCGGGCAGGGTGACACCGCCCTTGGCGAGTTCTCTCGCCGGGTCGCGTTCGACTCCGGCAAGGAGTTCGGTGATCGCGGTGATTGCGGCGAAGGCGCGCTCGGCTCCCACTCGGTCGATGAATCGCTGGTCCACATCCGGAACCGGTTCGAGGGCGGAGGGGGCGGTCGATCCGACGAGCTGGTCAAGCGACGGCAGTCCGAACGCCGGCCAGGAACGCAGTTGGTCCCGCACGGTGCCGTACACGGCGATCGAGTTCGAATTCGGCTCAAGCAGAAGGAGGTCGGCGGCCACGGCGATGCGAGCCGTGACGGATTCCCCCAGGACGCCGCGGCCACTCGGCCCCGGGTGCCCGGCCAACCGCTCGGCGACCTGGCCGGCCGTCGGCGGACCGAACTCGTCGGTAAGCTGGGCGGCCGCGGCGAGCACGGCGAGGGTGGTCCGATCGAGACGGGTGAGGATCTGTTGCACCGACTCGCGATCGAGAAAGGCCTCGGCAAGGTCGAAGAAGTCCTTGATCCCGCCGACTCTGATGCCGCGAGCGCGCAGGACGGCGACCAGGGCGTCGTCGCTCATTCCGCGCAGCCGCGTCGCCAGCGCAAGGGTGTCGCTCATTCCTGCCCACTCGTTCCTGTGTTCGGCGGCATCGCCGAATCGCCGCGCGCTATTTCTTGGTTCTGCCGGGGCTCGCGGATGCCGCATCCCGAGTCTCGCGGCTGCGACGCCGACCGCTGATGACGATGAGCACGATGATCATCAGGAATCCGATCGGCAATCCGACTCCGGGGAGGAGTGCGACCGCTTGCCAGAGGCCGCCCCGGAATTGGTCGCCGGGAAGTCCCGATGCCGTGGCGATGATCACGGTAAGGAACGCAACAATCGACAGACCCACGATCGCGGCGATCATGAAGGCGAGCACTCGTTCGTTACGATGAATGGTCACCGCGGTTTCTTTTGCCACAGTCCTAAGGATACGGCCCTCGATGCCCCGTAGGCTTACGAGCACAGCCAAGCGAAAGAGGTACCGCCATGCCCACCGGCAAGGTCAAGTTCTACGATGAGGAAAAGGGCTTCGGCTTCATCAGTACCGATGACGGCCAAGAGGTCTTCCTCCATGCCTCCGCGCTCCCGGCCGGCACCACGGTCAAGGCGGGCACCAAGCTCGAGTTCGGTATCGCCGACGGAAAGCGCGGTGCGCAGGCGCTCTCGGTGCGCGTGCTCGAGGCACCGCCGAGCCTCGCCAAGATGAGTCGGAAGCCCGCCGACGACATGTCGATCATCGTCGAGGACCTCGTGAAGCTGCTCGACGGCATCGGCACCAACCTCAAGCGCGGCCGCTACCCCGACAGCAAGCACGGCAAGACCATCGCCGCCATGCTTCGCAAGGTCGCGGACGAACTCGATGCCTGATTCGGACCTTCTCGACACCGACTTCGATCTCGGGCGCACCGCCCTCCTCGAGATCACCCCTGCCGGGTCGATCGGTGCGCCGGCCGGTTCGGTGGACGAGGGCGACGGAGTCACCACGGTTCACTTCGAGACCCTTCTTGCCGGATACCCCGGATGGCGCTGGACGGTGAGCATCGCGCACGTCGCCGATCAGCCGGCAAGCGTGCTCGAGACCGAACTCACGCCCGGCGACTCCGCGCTGCTCTCCCCGGCCTGGGTGCCGTGGGTCGATCGTCTCGCCGACTACTCCACGGCTCAAGACACCGCGATTGAGGACGACGAGAGCAACGACGAGATCGACCAAGACGACGACTTCGACGAGGACGATGACGATTCGCCAGACGAGGACGAGGACGACGACGATCTCAGCCACGACGTGCTGCACAGCGGGGACCTCGACGGGGTGGACATCGACGATCTCGATGACACCGCCGAAGACACCGCCGACGACACCGACGACGACCCCGGCGACGATGATGACGACGACGGTCGGGACGAGCACGAGCGCTCGCCCTGACCCGCACCCCGGCTCACATCCCGGCTCGAGTGCGGGCCCGGCACCCGCTACTTCGGTCGCTTGACCGCGTAGACGAACCCGAGGAGCCCGAGCACGATTCCCGCCACGCAGGTCCAGAACAGCCAGCGGGAGTCGGCGTTGCTGTTCGGTGCGGCGAACCCGAGCACGACGACGAGCGCGACCACCCAGGCGGCTAGCCCGGCGAGGATGGCGCGTCGGTCATCCGTCTTCACCGGCACCGGATCGGGCCGACGCTCGGAGTCCCTCAGGAACAGTCGCATGGGTCAGCGATTGCCGATCACGTAGTCGATGGATGCCACCAGGGCGCGCACGTCATCCGGATCGATCGCGGTGAATGTGGCGACGCGCAGCTGATTGCGGCCGAGCTTGCGGTAGGGCTCGGTGTCGAGGATGCCGTTGGCTCTGAGCGTCTTTGCCACGGCCGCCGCGTCGATCGATCCGTCGAAGTCGATCGTGACCACGACCTGCGAGCGGTGGTCGGGGTTCGCGACGAAGGGTGTCGCGTAGCCCACCGACTCGGCCCACTCGTACAGCACGGAGGATGACTCGCTGGTGCGTGCATTCGCCCAGGCGAGCCCGCCGTTGTCGTTGATCCAGTCGACCTGGTTCTCCATCAGCAGCAGGGTCGAGAGTGCCGGAGTGTTGAGGGTCTGCTTCAGGCGCGAGTTGTCCACGGCGTTCTTGAGGCTCAGAAACTCTGGGATCCAGCGCTCGCTCGCCGCGATTCGCTCCACCCGCTCGATCGCGGCGGGCGAGAACAGCCCGAACCACAGCCCGCCGTCGGAGGCGAAGTTCTTCTGCGGGGCGAAGTAGTAGACGTCGGCCTGGGCCGCGTCGAAGTCGATGCCGCCGGCGGCGCTCGTTGCGTCGATCACGGTGAGGGCGCCGGCATCTCCGTCGGCACGGATGACCGGGGCCATCACTCCCGTCGAGGTCTCGTTGTGCGGCCAGGCGTAGACGTCGATGCCCGACGTGATCTCGATCTCGCTGCGGGATCCGGCGGGCGCGTCGATCACGATCGGAGCCCTGAGGAAGGGAGCCCCGGCCGCCTGCGCGAACTTGGAGCCGAATTCCCCGAAGGTGAGGTTCTGGCTGCGCTTCTCGATGAGGGAGAACGCGGCGGCATCCCAGAACGCCGTGGACCCCCCGTTTCCGAGCACCACCTCGTAGCCAGCGGGAAGCCGGAACAGGTCGGCGAGACCGGATTGCACCCGACCGACGAGATCCTTCACCGGCGCCTGACGATGCGAGGTGCCGAGGATGCTCGCCCCGGCGCTCGCGAGGTGGGCGAGTTGCTCCGGCCGCACCTTGGACGGCCCGCAGCCGAAGCGCCCGTCGGCGGGCAGGAGGGACGAAGGAATTGTCTGTTCCGGCATGTCGACAATTCTATTGGGAGGGTTTCGGCCGGAATGCCGCGTCTGGGCTGCAGGTTAGGCTTACCTGACAAACACGGCGGCGTTGGGAGGCGACGATGGTGGATCTCATCGACACCACCGAGATGTACCTCCGCACGATCTACGAGCTGGAGGAAGAGAACATCTTCCCCCTCCGGGCCCGCATCAGCGAACGCCTCGGCCACTCCGGCCCCACGGTCTCCCAGACCGTCGGTCGGATGGAGCGTGACGGCCTGGTCGTGGTCGAGGGCGACCGCCATCTCGCGTTGACCGCCGAGGGAAGAAGCAAGGCGGTGCAGGTGATGCGCAAGCACCGCCTCGCGGAACGGCTGCTTGCCGACGTGATCGGGCTCGACTGGGCTCTCGTGCACGAAGAGGCCTGCCGCTGGGAACACGTGATGAGCGAGTCGGTCGAGCGGCGCATCATCGAGCTGCTGGAGCATCCCACCCACTCCCCGTATGGAAACCCGATCCCCGGGCTCGATGAGCTGGGCGAGAGCTCCGTCGGCACGTTTTCGGACGGCGTGGTGAACATCGTCAACTACACCCTCGGCGCGGTCGGCCCGATCCGGGGCGTCATCCGCCGCCTCGGCGAACCGGTGCAATACGAGGTCGACCTGCTCGAGCAGTTGAGAGCTGCCGGGGTGCTGCCCGGGGCGAGGGCGAGTTTCTCGGCAGTCGGCAGCTATGTGTCCGTCGAAGTGGAAGGTCACGACGGGGGTCTCGAACTTCCCAACGAGGTGGCGATCCACATCTATGTGGGAATCTAACGGCAGGTTAACGCTTCGCCGCGCGGGGTGTGGTGGCTTTCTGCGGGCGGATTTTGTGGGTTAGCCTAGGATTCTTGCAATTCTGAGAGTCCTTTTCGGAAAGAGAGCCACGTGTCCAGGTCGCGAGCCATCCAATCCGTGGATGTGCGCGCGTACTTCTTCATACGGTTCTGCTGTCAGCAACGGGCGGTTTTCCACGCGCGCAATCACCAGGCACTGTCGTTCTGACAGTGCCTTTTTGTTTGCCCCGGCACCACACAGCACGCTTACCGTGAGGTCTCTGCGAACCAAGGTGCATCGATCTGCCTGGAAGCCGTCCAGGCGTTGTCGAAAGGAAGAGAATGCGCACGCTGGTCCTCAATGCGGGCTTCGAGCCCCTCGCTGTGGTGTCGTTCAAGCGAGCGCTCGTACTCGTGATGAACCAGAAGGCGACCGTCATCGCGGCGGATGCCGGGCATCCGGTGTGGGCGGCATCCCGCTCGTACGATCGGCCGTCTGTCATCTTGTTGACACGGTATGTGCGCATCCCGAACAGCCGACTCATCCCGGTATCGCGCCGTGGCGTACTTCGCCGTGATGGACAGCGCTGCGGATACTGCGGGGGAGCGGCCAACACCATCGACCATGTACTTCCGCGCTCGCGTGGGGGCGCCGACACCTGGGAGAACCTCGTGGCCTGCTGCCTGCGCTGCAACAACCTGAAGGGCGACCGCACACCGTCGGAGATGAACTGGACCCTGCGCGTGCGCCCGAAGCCCCCGCACGGCACGGCATGGCTCGTGCGTGGGGTCGAGCGCGCCGAGGCCGAGTGGGAGGAATTCCTCGCGCCCGCCGCCTGACCGAGCCAGTCGATTGGTCGCCCCGCCGGGGTCCCACGCACCGGTCCCGCCCGCAAAGGGTCAGAAGTACACCGCCCGTGGCGCCACGAAGGTGAGATTCTGGCCCCGCACCCGCCTCCGACTAAACTCGACACGCCAGCCTCTGTAGCTCAATGGAAGAGCAGTTCCGTCCTAAGGAAACGGTTGGGGGTTCGA